>JASKLO010000004.1 GCA_030153605.1 Thermosipho sp. (in: thermotogales) | reverse complement strand
TTTCATCCGTATCGCCTCCTGGTTTTTGTGTGTGGTTAATTATATATTATCAGGAGGCGATATTTTTTCAACCTTTATTTTTCCTTACAGGAATTCTCTAATATTGCTTTTAATAGATTTATAAGATTTTTAAGATCATCTTTATGAATCATTTCAACAGTTGAATGTAAATATTTAACTCCAACGCTTAAAGCAACAAATGGAACACCTTTATCCACAAATATACTTCCATCAGTTCCTCCTCCAGTTGAACCAACTTGAAGAGGAATTTTATATTTTTTTGCTATGTTTATTATTTTGTTTGAATATTCATATGAGCTAATGCCAGAATTATCAAAAAACCTTATAATAGGGCCTCTACCTAATTGAATATGTTGATTTTGTTTGGAACAGCATGCAAAAGAATCAATAGCAATCACTAAATCTAAATTACTTATTTCATTTGAAAGTGCTTTTGCCCCTTTTAAACCAATTTCTTCTTGTACAGTCCAGGCAAACAATGCTTCATTTTTGGGATCAGAATTTTTGAAAACCTCTTCTAAGACATAACAACCAAATCTATCGTCTAAAGATCTACATGATATGTAATTCCCTATATTATAAAAGTCCTTTTTAAAAACAGCATAATCCATAATTTTTATTCCAAGTTCTAAAACTTGGTTTTTATTATTAAATCCAACATCAGCTACAAGCTCAAAGTTAATGTTGTCATTCTTTAAATGGGGTGGTACAGAACCAATTACTCCATTTATTTTTCCATTTTCTGTTATTATTTCAATAAACCTACTTTGTACAATATCATCAGTAATTCCACCAACTTTTCTTAAAATCAATTCTCCATTTTCTTTAATGCTCGTTATAAGAAATCCTATTTCATCCATGTGTGCCATGAGAAGTATTTTTTTATTATGATTTTCCCTTTTTATTACTAAATTTCCAATTTTATCTACAAAAAATTCTTCTGGATTTAGGTAATTAATAATACTTTGCCTAACTTTCTCTTCTCTTGATGAAATGCCTGGTATTAAACATAATTCTTTTAATCTTTCCAAATTCAACATTGTCCCCCCCTTTGTGGTTTATTAGTTAATAAAAATTATACATGAAGATTTTTTATTTTCAAAATTACCTTAATTGTATATAATTGTTTATATATTATATACATTGCTATTTTATAATATGATAAAATATAAAAAGAAAAGATTTTGGAGGTATTGATTATGAAGAAAAATTTATTAGATTTTGAATACAATGAATTGGTTGAATATTTTAAAAATTTAGGTTTAGAAAAATATAGGGCTGATCAGGTCCTTGATTGGGTTTATAAAAAAAGAGTATTTGATTTTGAAAATATGACAAATTTATCTAAGGAACACAGGAATTTATTAAAGGAAAAACTTTTTGTTGGAGTTCCTAAATTACTTGATATGCAAATTTCTAAAATTGATAGAACAACCAAATTTTTATGGGAATTAAAAGATGGTAATACTATTGAGTCAGTTGCTTTATTTCATTCTGGAAGAGTTACAGCCTGTATCTCTACACAGGTAGGCTGTCCAGTTAAATGTAGTTTTTGTGCTACTGGTCAAAGTGGTTTTGTCAGAAATTTAAGTGCTGGAGAAATTGTTGGCCAGATTCTAGGTATAGAAATTAATAGAAAAGTTAATGTAGGAAATGTTGTTTATATGGGCATGGGTGAACCTTTATTGAATTTTGATGAGACACTTAAAAGTATTAGGATATTGAATCATAAAAAGATGTTAAATATAAGTAAAAGACGAATAACTATTTCTACAGTTGGAATACCCGAAAAAATAATGGAGCTTGCAGAAAAAAATGTAGGTGTTAGGCTGGCTTTATCCCTTCATGCACCTACAAATTTTAAACGTGATCAAATTATTCCTTTAAATAGAAAATACAGTATTGATGAACTGATATATTCTATAAAAAAATATCAAGAAACAACAGGAGACAGAGTAACCATTGAATATATTCTTATAAAAGAATTCAATGACTATCCAGAAGATGCCGAAAAACTTGCAGAAATATTAAAAGGGTTGAATGTTTTTGTAAATCTTATTCCAGTTAATCCGGTAAATCCTGATTTTTACAGGCCAAGTCATTGGGCAATGGAACGATTTAAACAAATACTTGAAAGGCATGGAATTGAAAGTGAAATAAGGGTTGAAAAAGGCACTGATATTGATGCAGCTTGTGGACAATTAAGGAGGAGGAATTTAAAATCAAAATAGTAAAATACTTTTTAATTTTTATTGTTGGAATTTTATTTGGAGCTCTTTCGTTTTTAGGAATAATATATTTTCAAGAAAACACAAATGTTGTTTATTTGCCTAATATAATTGGATATAAAATTGAAGATGCAAAAAAGTTGCTAGAAAGACAAGGGTTAAAAGTCGAAATTTTTGGTAATGGTAGTGTTGTAAATACTATTCCAAATGTTGGTTATGTTGTAAAAAAAGGCCGAATAGTAAGATTATTTGGTGAATCTTTTGAGAAAGAAGAATATATTATTCCCAATTTTTATGGAGTTAATTATCATACAGTCGTTAAGATACTTGAAAATTGGGATTTAAAGGTTGAAGTGGTTAGAATAAAGTATCCTGGGCCTGACGGAAGAGTCTTAGCTACTTATCCTAATGCAGGCCAGAAAATTAAGACTGGTGATTATATAAAAGTTTTGGTAGATGATGGCGAAATTGGAGGTAATGAATGAGGAAGAAAGGTGTAGTTGTTAAGTTTTTATCAAATATGGCAATTGTACAGGATTTTGATACAGGTGAGAAATTTTTATGTAAATTACGTGGAAAATTTAGAGAACAAAAGATCAGGCCTATTGTTGGTGATATTGTTGAATTTAGGCCAATTGTTTCTAATGAAGGAGTAATCGAGAATATCTACAATAGAAAAAATGAATTACCACGACCAAGAATTGCTAATGTAGATCAAGTTATTGTTGTCACTACATTGAAAATGCCAGAAACTCCCCTGAAAATTTTAGATAGATATTTAGTATTAGTTGAAAATGAAAAACTTCCAGCTATCATAGTATTAAATAAAGCTGATTTATTGTCAGAAGATGAAATAAAATCGTTTTTAGAGATTTATTCAGACATTTATCCTGTGATAGTAACTAGTGCAAAAACAAAGTTAGGCATTGATGAGTTAAAAGAAGTTTTAAAAGGAAAAATTTCCACTATGGCTGGGATGTCAGGTGTAGGAAAAAGCAGTTTATTAAATGCAATTAATCCTGGACTTTCATTAAGAGTAAATGATATTTCTCAAAAATTGGATAGAGGGAGGCATACAACAACCGTTATTGAGTTATTACATTTTGATTTTGGTGGTTGGATAGCAGATACTCCTGGTTTTGCTAATTTAGATATTTCACATATTGAACCAGAAGAATTAAAATATTTATTCCCTGAATTTAGCAACTATTCATGCCTTTTTCCTGATTGCAATCATATTGAAGAACCCAATTGTGGGGTAAAAGAGGCTGTAAATGACAACAAGATTAAATTAAGTAGATATCAAAGTTATGTAAATATGTTCAAAGAATTAATGGAGGGAAAATGATTGTTTCTACCTACAACAGTAGATGAAATGAAAAAATTAGGATGGAAAAGTTTGGATATTATTTTAGTTACTGGTGATGCTTATATTGACCATCCATCAATAGGTGTATCTTTAATTGGTCATTTTCTTGTTTCTAGAGGTTATAAAGTAGGTATTATAGCTCAGCCTGATTGGAATACAGATGAAATAACGAGGTTAGGAAAACCTCGTTTATTTTTTGGTGTTACGGCTGGAAATGTTGATTCAATGGTTTCAAATTATACAGCTTCTGCTAAAAAAAGAAAAACTGATGATTATACTCCAGGTGGAGTTGGTGGAAAGAGGCCTGATAGAGCGACTATAGTTTATTCAAATCTAATCAAAAAATATTATAAGGGTGTACCTATTGTTTTGGGTGGGATAGAAGCAAGTTTAAGAAGATTTGCTCATTATGATTGGTGGTCGAATAAAGTCAGAAAATCAGTTTTATTAGATTCTAAAGCAGATTTATTAGTATATGGAATGGGTGAACTTGCAACTTTAGAGATAGCGGAGTGTTTAAAGAAGTTTGGGGATATTGAAAAATGCAAAAATATTAGAGGAATAGTTTGGTGGTCTTCTTCTCCGGTTGATGGAATTTTATTGCCATCATTTGAAGAAGTTTCTGAAAATACGGAAAAATATTCCGAAATGTTTTTAAAGCAGAATTTATATACCGATCCTTTTAAAAATTTTAGATTAATTCAAAAGCAAGATAATAGGTATGTTATCCAAAATCCACCGCAATTTCCCCTCTCTCAAGAAATATTAGACAATCTGTATCTTTTACCTTTTGAAAGGGAAGTTCATCCCTTTTATTTGAAAAAAGGACCAGTTAAAGCAATTAATACTGTGAAATTTTCAATTACCGCAGTGAGAGGTTGTTATGGTTCATGTGCTTTTTGTGCTCTAACTCAGCATCAAACAACTCATGTGGTTTCAAGGAGTAAAGATTCTATATTAGAAGAAGTTAAAATAATTTCAAAACATAAAGATTTCAAAGGAACTATTATGGATGTTGGAGGGCCAACAGCTAACATGTATTCTTCAAATTGTGATGTTAGAAATACAAAAGGTCAGTGTGCAAAATTTTGTATGTATCCGAAAATATGCAAAAGTAATGAGCCTAATCATGAAAAATTTTTAGAGTTATTATTTGAAATTAAATCATTACCTAAAATAAAAAATGTTTTTATTTCATCTGGAATTAGGCATGATTTAGTATTAGCAGATAAAAAATATGGTGAAACATTTATTAAATATTTGCCCGAATTTACACCAGGTCAATTAAAATTAGCACCTGAACATTCTCATGAAAAAGTTTTAAAATTAATGAGGAAACCTAAAATAGATTTATTTTTAGAATTTAAACAGAAATTTGAAAATTATGCAAAAAACAAATTTGTTGTTGCTTATTTTATAGTAGGGCATCCTGGTGAAGGAAAGAAGGAAAATAATCATCTAAAAAAGTTTATAGAAACAAAGTTGGGTTATAAGCCTCAGCAAATACAAATATTTACTCCAACTCCAGGTACACTGAGTACAACAATTTATTATACTGGAATAGATCCTTACACTAAGGAAAAGGTATATGTTGAAAGATCTTTACATGTGAGAAATCTAATGAAGAAAAATGTTATAATTTCAAAGAAATTTAAGTAATATGGTATAATCTTTCTTGGAGGTGAAAGAGAAAATGGAAGATCCTTTAAGTTATCTGTTAAACCTATTTTTATTGGCAATTTTACTTTATTTATCAGCTGTTTTTTCAGCTTCTGAAACTGCTTTGACATCGGTTAGTAGGATAAAACTCAAGGAATCATTAAAAAGTGGAAACAAAGAGGAAGAAGAAAATGAACTTCATCTATTTAATAAGTTATTAACAGTTATTTTGATCATGAATAATCTGGTAAATATTTTAGCTTCATCAGTAGCAACCATTATTGTTATAAGGTTTTTTAAAAATGTTATTCCTGAAAGTCTTTCTGCTTTAATTACCACTCTTATTTTAACCTTTTTCATTTTAATTTTTGGTGAAATTACTCCTAAAATTTATGCCCGACAAAACAATGAAAGAATTTTCAATAGAATGATTCGAATTTTAATATTTTTATCAAAAATACTTTCACCCGTTATAAAATTACTTGTAGGAATTTCTAATTTTATTATAAGAATGATGGGTGGAAATTTAGTTAATGAGACTCCTTTTATTACAACTGAAGACATCTTAATGTATGTAGAAGTTGGACGTGAAGAAGGAGTAATTAAACATGAAAAAAGCTTTATGCTCAAGAGAACTCTTGAAATGGAAGTTTCACTTGTAAAAGAAATAATGATTCCAAGAGTTGATATTGTAGCAGTGGAAGAAAGTGAAACTTTGGAAGATGTAATGGAGATAATTAAAGAAGAAGAATATTCAAGGATTCCAGTTTATAAAGATACAATTGATAATATTGTTGGTATTTGTTATGCAAAAGATGTTTTAGTATTTGTTAGTGAAAGAGGCACTGAAATAAAAGATAAAGTGAAGGTTAAAGAATTAATGAGAGAGCCTCTTTTTGTTCCTGAAACAATGAAAATTTCAGAGCTTTTGAAAATTTTCAAAGAACAAAAAGTTCATATTGCCATAGTGGTTGACGAATATGGTGGAACAGCTGGACTTGTTACCATGGAGGATATTTTGGAAGAGATTTTTGGAGAAATTATGGATGAATACGATCAAAATGAAAATGTAGGAATAAAAAAATTGGAAGATGGCTCATATATTGTTGATGCTACAATACCTATTAATGACCTTGAAAGAGAGCTGAATATAATGTTCCCTGAAAGTGATTATGAAACATTAGCTGGATATATTCTTGAAAATTTACAAAGGATTCCAAAAGTTGGCGAGAAATTTAAAATTGATAATTTTGAATTTAAGATAGTTGCTGCTTCTAAAAATAGAATTGAAA
Source organism: Thermosipho sp. (in: thermotogales) (assembly GCA_030153605.1). GTDB lineage: Bacteria > Thermotogota > Thermotogae > Thermotogales > Fervidobacteriaceae > Thermosipho_A. Next base: position 79,066 of record JASKLO010000004.1, on the reverse strand, counting down.
AAGTATTGATTAGGGTGGTGGGTGATGAAAAAGAAAATTGAAGAATTGATTCAAAAAGCCTTTAAAGCTAAAGAAAATGCATATACTCCTTATTCTAATTTTAAAGTAGGTGCTGCATTACTTACAAAGAGTGGAAAAATTTATACAGGTTGTAATGTGGAAAATGCTTCATATGGTTTAACTTGCTGTGCCGAAAGAGTAGCTATATTTAAAGCTGTTTCAGAAGGGGAAAGAGAATTTGATACTTTGGTTGTAGTTGGTGATACAGATGAACCTATTTCACCATGTGGGGCTTGTAGGCAAGTAATGTCAGAATTTGGTGATTTTGAAGTTATTTTGGTAAGTAAAGACAGAAAATTAAAAAAAGTTAAAGTAAAAGATTTACTACCTTATTCTTTTGAAAAGGAGAATTTAAAAAAATGAGGAATGGATTAATAATATCCATTCATTTAAACGATTATTTATATTTTAAAAATGTAGATGTTTATTTTCATGAAAATTTAAATGTTTTTACTGGTGAAACTGGAGCCGGTAAAAGTTTGTTATTAGATGTTTTTGGTATTTTGTTAGGATTGACAAATGGAAGAGTTGATAATTATAATGCAGATGTAGTAATTGAAATTCCTCAAGATTTCCCAGAATATGAAATATACTCAGGCGAAAATATCTTTTCTATAATTAAAAAAAATGGTAGAACTACCTTTAAAGTTAATGGAAGAGTATTTCCAAAAAATGTGGTTTCAAGTATTTTAAGTGAATTTATTTCAATACATAGGCAAAATTCACATTTAAAATTTTTAGATTCTCAATTTCTTATCTCAGTTTTAGATGAAGTTGCCGGGAATCATTCAATACTTTCCAATTATTCAAAACTTTATGCTGAATATAAATCTTTAGTAAATTTATTAAATACTGAGAATATTGAACAGCTAAAAGTTAAGAAAAATGAGTTGGAAAACTATATTGAAGAAATTGAAAAAATAAATCCAGACCCTAATGAAGAACAAGAGTTGGAGGAAAAGTATAAGATAGCTTTAAATTTACAGCAAAATATACAAAATTATAATTCAATTATGGAATTGTGTGAAAATGTAAGTGGATTGCTTTGGAAAATGAAAAAATTAACACCGGAAAAATATTTAGAACAAGTAGATACTGCTTTGGATATAGTTGAAACTGTAAATTTAGATATTCAACGTGAGTTATCAAGTATTGAAGAATATGATGTTTCTGAGATTGAACAGAGAATATGGGATTACAATTCTCTAAAAAGAAAATTCGGTCCTACTATAGAAGATGTAATTCAAAATTATCAGAAATACAAAAAAGATTATGAGGAAATTGAATCAAAAATAAAACTTTTAGAAAATGCAAAAGAAAAAATTTATGCCCTAGAAAAAGAATTAGAAATGCTAGGAGAACAATTAACTGAAAAGCGTAAGGAAGCAGCTAACAAGATTTTAAATGAATTTATAAACCATGCAAAAGATTTAAATTTAAATGCTGATTTAGAAATTAAATTTAATAAAGTTTCAATGAGTTCTAATGGTTTTGACAAAGTTGAAATACTAGGTAGAACAATTAAAAACGAGCCTATGAAGCCTATAAGATTAATTGCCTCAGGTGGAGAACTTTCAAGATTAATGCTTTCTTTGGAACTTTCAATTGCTTCTGGAGGTATATTGATATTTGACGAGGTAGATTCTGGAATAAGTGGAGAAACAGGTAATAAACTGGCAGAAAAATTGAAAGAAGTTTCAAAAAATTACCAGGTTATTGTTGTAACACATTTGCCTCAGATTGCTATTAGAGCTGACAAACATTTTATGGTTTCTAGAAAAGATGAAGGTGGAATAGTAAAAGAACTTTCTGAAGAAGAGAAAACAGAAGAATTGAAAAGAATGTTAGGATCAGATGATGTCCTTTCTTTTATTGAAGACAAAAAATAAAGAAATTGGGGGCAATTTTATGAAAAAAATTTCCTTTATATTATTTATTTTGGTATCCCTGTTTTTATTTGCTTGGAGTGGACATGAAGCTTTTACCTACTATTTGGTTCAAAATCTTCCTAATAAGGATTCTTTAGTTAAGATAACTGAATATAGCTACAAAGAAGACAGAGTTTATAACGAAGAATACTTAGTTTTAGAAGATGTAGCAGGTCAAAGAAAGTTTTTTGAACCTCTTTGTGATGGAAAATTTCCTCCGGATCCCTCACCTGTTGATAATAGCTTACCTGTTTGGCAAATATTAACAATATATTCTCCGGAGCCAGATAATGGAATGGATGAAGGTTTAAATTTATCACCTCTTCAAAGTTTAATTGGTGGTGGTAGTCAAGGAGTAAGACACATGAAATATAAAATTGGTCCTTTGGTAGCTTTTGAAGGTGATAAATCGTTTTTGTATTTTGTCGATATGTCTAAGAAGGCTTTTCAGTCAGGTGATAGGTACTGGGGATATAGATTTTTGGCTCGTGCACTTCATTATATAGAAGATTTATCTCAACCTTATCATAATGCACCAGGTTTATTTGGAGAAGTGATTTGGTCTGCCTTGAATAAAAAGATGAGAACAATACTTGCTTATGCTCATTATTTTATGGATGACTATTTGGTTTATCTTTTATACTATTCAGATAATGCCGCAAAAGAAGCTATATTAGGCGCAAAACCTATATTTTTCGATACGTACGATGAATATGTACAAAATGTTATGAAATATACGTTAAATAAATTTCCAATAGTGCACAACGAGGTGAAAAGAGTATTTGGCGAAGAAGGACTACTTCAAAGAGTAACAATTGATAAAATGAAAACAAAAGACGAAGAAGGAGAATTTTATCTTTTAAAAGCAGAAACTCTAAGTATATTATCATATACTTCTTCAGTTATAAAAGGATTTTTAGAACAATTTCTAAAAGAAGTTGGTGAAATTAACTAATAAGTTTTTCAAACTCTTCTTCATTTATAATTTTTACACCTAATTGTTTAGCTTTTTCAAGTTTAGAGCCTGGATTTTCTCCAACAATTAAATAGTCAGTTTTTGAACTAACTGTACTTGCTACTTTGCCACCTAGTTGTTCAATGATTTCTTTTGCTTCTTCTCTCGTATAATTTTTAAGACTTCCTGTTATTACAAATGTTAGACCTTTAAGTTTATCACTTTTCTTTGTTTCTTTGTATTCTAAATTTACTCCGGCCTTTTTAAGTTTTTCAATAATTTCCTTAGTTTTTTCATTTTTAAAATATTCAATAATACTTCTTGCTACTTCTGGACCAATTCCCTCAATAGAAGTAAGTTCTTCAAACGTTGCTTTTGAAAGATTATCTATGTTTTTAAAATGTTCAGCAAGTATTTTTGCAGTTTTTTCCCCAACCATTGGGATTCCAAGCCCCACAATAACTCTATGGAAAGGTGTCTTTTTAGCTTTTTCTATTTGCTCTAAAATATTTGCTATCATTTTTGGCCCCATTCCACTAATTTGTGCTAAATCAAAAGGTGTCAAATAGAAAATATCACCAATATCATTAATTATCTTTGCTTCAACAAATTTATCTATAAATTTTTCTCCTAAACCTGATATGTCAAATGCCGAACGAGAAACAAAAATTTCTAGATGTCTTTTTAATTTTTGAGGGCAATGTGGATTTAAACATCTTAAAGCAACTTCACCTTCATTAAGTTTTCCAACAGGGCCACCACAAACAGGACATTTTTCTGGTGGAAGAATGTCTTTTTCGGTTCCATTTCTCATTTCTTTAATGACACTAACTACTTGAGGTATAATACCTCCGGCTTTCTCAACATAAACATAATCGCCGATTTTTATGTCTTTTTCTTTTATATAATCAAAATTATGTAAAGAAGCACGTTTGACTACTGTTCCTTCTAAATTTACAGGTTCAAGGATAGCAACAGGAGTTATAGTTCCAGTACGACCAACATTTAATTCAATATCAATTAACCTAGTTTTAGCTTTTATTGCAGGGAATTTAAAAGCAATTGCCCATCTGGGAGATTTAGCAGTTTCGCCTAAAATAGAATAGTAGTCAAATTTATTGACTTTAACAACTACACCATCAACCCAATATCCTAATTTTGTTCTTTGATTAATCATTTCTTTCCAATAATCTATCACACAGTCTATATTATTACATAACTTTGAAAGCGGGTTAACTTTTAAACCTAATTCTTTCAAAAAATTCAAAGCTTCCCATTGTGTTTTTATGTTGTATTTTTCTGGATCAACAATGTAGTAGATAAATGAATCAAGATTTCTTTTCGCCACTATTGAAGAGTCTAATTGTCTAAGAGTTCCAGCAGCTGCGTTTCTTGGATTTGCGAATGGCGGCAACCCTTCTTCTTCTCGTTGTATATTATATTTTTCAAATTCTTCGACAGGCATAAAAATTTCTCCACGAACTTCTATTGTTAAAGGTTTAAATAATCTGAGAGGGATTGATTTTATCTTTTTAACATTCTCAGTTATATCATCACCTTCTATACCATTACCACGGCTTAAAGCCATTACTAAACTTCCTTCATTGTATCTAAGTGCTACAGAAACTCCATCTATTTTTAATTCACAGACGTATTCTACTTCGGAAACGTTCAAAATTTTTTTCACTCTTTTGTCAAATTCTTTTATTTCTTCTTCGTTATATGTGTTATCAAGACTGAGCATTGGTTTGGAATGCGGGACTGATCTAAAACCTGAAATCAAACCTCCACCAACTTTTTGTGTAGGAGAATCTGGAGATTTGAATTCAGGATATTTTTCCTCAAGTTCAATTAATCTTTTCATTAATTTATCATATTCATCATCGCTTATTACAGGATCTGCAAGAATATAGTACCTATAGTTATGATATTCTATTTCTTTACGTAATTTTTCTATTTCTTTTTTAATTTTTTCTTTATCCATACTTTCACCTCAAAAGAATTTAAGTTAATTTGCAAAAATTTTGGTAACATGTTAAAATAATTTTGTAATGAGTTAAAAAGTAATAGATGGAGGTGAAGAAATGTTATATTTTTTAGCGACTCTTGGGGTTATATTTTTAGTAATATTAGGAATTATATTTTTTCCATTTTTATCTCCCATTTTATCTATTTTTCTGGGAATTTTGTTAATAGTTTTAATTTTTGTTGGTCTTGTAACAATAGTTTTTCCAATAGTAATTATTTTGCTTATAATTTCATTGATTGCTAAAGGAATAGAATATTTTAAAAACAAAAATATCTAGCTGCTTCTATTATTATTATTATTTGAATTAGGTTTCTGATTGTTTGTTATTTTCATCAACTATTTCAAAGTCTATTTGCATTCTTGTTTTGTCAGCATTGACAACTTTAGCTTTAATTTTGTCACCTATTTTGTAAATTTTTCCCTTTTTTGTTCCAATTAAAATCCCTTTTTCTTCGTCATACTTATAGTAATCATCCATTGTAGAAACATGAATTAATCCGGAAATATATTTATCTATAATTTCTACGAATAATCCAAATTTTGTAACAGATGTAACAACTACATCAAAGACATCTCCGATATGTCTTGAAATATAGTCAATTTTTTTCAGTGCAACATAGTCCCATTCTGCTTCATCTGCTGTTCTTTCTCGTTTGCTACAATGAATAGCAATTTTTTTGAGTTTTTCATTAAGTTCTTTAATTTGTTTTTTTGAAATTTTTCCTTTTGTTTTAAGGAAATTCCTAATTAGTCTGTGTACTACTAAATCAGGATATCTTCTAATTGGTGATGTAAAGTGAGTATATGCATATGAAGCAAGTCCAAAATGTCCTATATTTGTTGGTGAATAAATTGCCCTTTTCATAGATCTAACCAAAAGTCTTTCTATGCTACTTCTCAGTGGATGTCCTTCTGTTTTTTCTAATAACTGTTGAAGAATCATAGGTTGAATCTTTTTTGGAAGTTTAAGGTCTATTCCTAAAGCTGATAGATAATTTTTTAATTGTAAAATGGTATCAGGATCTGGTTGTTCATGAACACGGTATACAAAAGGCAAATCAAAATTATGGAAAATTTCAGCAATTGTTTCATTAGCTTTAATCATAAATTCTTCAATTATGACTTCTGATTCACCTCTAGTTCTTGGAATAATATCTATCGTGTGCCCTTTTTCATCTAGAATTATTTTTACTTCTCCACCTTCGATATCTAAAATTGCACCTCTTTTTCTTCTGGCATTTCTAAGTATGTCTTTTAATTCTTTCATTAAAAGTAAATGTTCTTTTAAATCACCAATTTTTTTAGTTGCTTCCTCATCACCTGCGAACAATGCATTGACATCATCGTAGATTAACCTTCTATAACTTCTTATTACACCCGGAGAAACTTCAAAGTCTACTACATTTCCCTCTTTATCAATTTCCATTATTAAAGACATTACTAATCTATCTTCTCCCTGAACTAAACTGCAAACACCGTGGGAAAGCTTAAAAGGGAGCATTGGAATCACTCTGTCTACAAGATAAACGCTTGTTCCTCTTTTAAAAGCTTCTTTATCTAGTTCTGTGTTTTCTTTAACATAATATGAAACGTCGGCGATATGTACACCAAGTAAATAGTTCCCATTTTTCAGTTTTTTAACATTAACTGCATCATCAAAGTCTTTAGCATCTGGTCCATCAATTGTTACAATGATTTCATTTCTAAAATCTTTTCTGCCTTTTAAATCTTTTTCAGAAACTTTATCTGATATTTTTGCAGCTTCTTTTAGAACGGATTCTGGAAATTCAACGGGCAAATCATGTTTAACTATCACTGTTGGGAAATCGGTTGCAGGATCATCAGAATATCCTAGAACTTCAATAACCTTAGCAACTGGATTTCTTGTTGGAGTAGGATATTTTACAATCTCAGCTACAACTTTTACTCCTGGTTTTGCATTGTTAAAATATTCTACAGGAACATAAAAATCGTACTGTATTTTTGGATCATCAGGAATAATGAATGCAAATCTTCCACGTGGCTGAAAAGTACCGACAATTTTTTTGAGACCTCTTTCAATAACTTTTACTACCCTTCCCTCAGGAAGATCATACCATTTTCCAATGATTTCAACTAGAACCTTATCTTTATGCATTGCATTTCCAACTTTTTCAGCAGGAATTGCGATTTCTTCTCCAGATTCTGTCCAGACAAAAGCTAAAGTACCATGTCTAGTAAATTCTAACGTTCCTATAGCTAAGTTGTCTTTAACTGCTCTATATTTTCCTTTATTGTCTTTGTAAATTTTTCCTTCAGAAATTAATTCAGAAAGAATTTTTCTGAGCTTTTGTTTTTCAGGTTTAGTTTTAATCTTAAAATGTTTATACAATTCTTTTAAAACCATAGGGGTATAAGTTTTTGAAGTAAGTAGTTTTTCAACAGACCTTTTATTAATCAAATTAATCACTCCTTTTTAATTAATGAAACATAAAATGGAGTAAGGTTTTCATTGGGATAAAATAATGCGCCATAACCGTCCCAAAGATATTTTACACCAAATTTTTCAAGTTTTTCTCTAATATCTAATATCGTTCCATTTTTTTCTTCAACTAACCATTTAGAATTTAAAGTGTTTTCTTCATACGTTACAGTGCAGGTTGAATATATAATTATTCCGTTGTTTTTTAATAATTTCCAAGCATTTTCTAAAATTTCTTTTTGTAATTTAGATAATTGCTTAATATTTTCGGGAGTTTGTCTCCTTAAAACTTCGGGGTTTCTTCTTGCAGTTCCAAGGCTACTACAGGGAGCGTCTACAAAAATTTTATCGAATTTTATGTTGAAATCCAGCTTTCTTGCATCTTCAACTAAAAAGTTTTTAGGAGTAAGTTTTAATCTTTCAAATTGTTTTTTTACAATTTCCATTTTGCTTGAATCAATATCATTTACATATAAATTTACATTTTCAAGTTCTAAAATATGAGTCGCTTTTCCTCCAGGTGCACTACACATATCTAATACGTTTTCATCAGGTGAAAAATCTACAAGTAAAGGGATTAATTGAGATGATTCACTTTGATATGTTATATATCCTTCAATATATTCTTTTAATTCCCAAGGAGATGAGTTAAAATTTTCAAATACAATTCCATATGGAGAGTATTTAGTGTAAGTGATATTGGATAAATTTAACTCATCTCTATTTATTTTTCTTCTGTTTACCCTTGCTGTAGTTTTTGGTGGAATAAGATTTAATTCAAGCATTGAGAATAAATAATCTTCAGGCAAGAACTTTTTCCAATATTCAATTAACCATTTTGGATGTGAGTATTTTAAATGGACTTCATCTGGTTCTTTTATATAAGTAAATTTAGAAATATTTCTCAAAATAGCATTTACTAGCTTTCTAAAAGATTGTTTTTCAACCAGGTTTACCGTTTCATTTACAGCAGCATATTTAGGAATATTAGAGAATAATAACAAGTAAGTGCCGATTCTTAAAACAGTCCTAATGGAAGGTGGAATATCCTTTTTTTTCAAAAATGAATTTATTACCCAATCAAGATATTCTTGCCTTCTCAAAACACCATACACTAAATCTTTAAAAAAAGCTTTCTCCTCAGCATAGGAGAAAGCTTCATAAAAGTCTTTAGAAAACATACCACCTTTAAACCTTTTCCTAAGTAATCTATAAGCTAAAAGCAGATCATTCAATCTCTGTTACCTCCTACTAAACCTGCCAAAAATAACATTCTAAGAAGTTGTAAAATTGCCATAAGTGTTCCGGCAACATATGTCATGGCAGCTGCATTTAAAACTTGTTTGACACCTTCAAGCTCACTTGGAGGCATTAGTAAATTGCTGCCAAGGATCTTTACTGCTCTTTTACTAGCATCAAATTCAACAGGTAAAGTTAGAAAAGAAAATATAACTGCAAATGAGAAAAGAATTATTCCTAATCTAATTAATGCAATGTTCACAAACAAAAATCCTATGATAAATAAGATCCACGAAAGATTTGAAGTTAATGATACAACAGGTGCAATACCATTTCTAACAACAAGAGGTACATATCCTGTTGCATGTTGAATAGCATGTCCAATTTCATGTGCCACAACTCCTAATGAAGCAACTGAATTTGAATCATATGTGCTACTTGAAAGTCTAACAACTTTACTTCTTGGATCATAATGATCGGAAAGTTTACCTGGAATTCTTTCGATCTTAACATCGTACAAGCCCGCAGATTCCAACATAAATTTTGCTAATTCTGCCCCAGTCATATTAAGAGATGATTTGATTCTAGAGTATCTGTTAAACCGTTCTTGGACATATATTTGAGCCATTAAAGCTACTAGTAATCCTGGAATTAATATGATAAAGCTTGGATCAAAGAAGAACATATATTTTCACCTCCGCTATTTTTTTGAAATTGTATAACCAATTCCTCTTAATGTTTTAATTAGGTTAGGATCAATTTTTTTTCTTAGATAATTTATATATACTTCAACTGTATTAGGAGTTCCATAATAATCTAAACCCCACACTGCATTCAAAATTTCTTCTTTTGAAACAACCCTTCCTCTATTTTTAACTAAGTAAGAAAGAAGGTCGAACTCAGTTTTACTTAAAGGAATTTCCTTTCCATTATATTTGACTAATCTTGAATTAAAATTGATCGAAAGTAAACCAATATTTACTTCATGTTCAAATTCAACTTTTTTTCTTCTTAAAAGAGCTTTAACTCTAGCTAGAAGTTCTTCAAAATCAAAAGGCTTTACAACATAATCATCTGCACCACTTTCAAGACCTTCAACTTTGTTTTTAGTTTCACCTAAAGCAGTTAACATTATAATCCCAGCTTCTGGATCAATTTTTCGTATTTGTTTTGCTACTTCAGTTCCATCAATATCAGGAAGCATAACATCTAAAATTACTACATCAGGTTTGAATTCTTCGTAAATATAAATTGCATCTTCACCAAATTCAGAAGTTTTCACTTCAAATTTTTCATGGGTAAATTCAAGTTCTAATAGTCTTCTCAATTTTTCATCATCTTCAACTATCAAAATTTTCATTTTGTCTCATCACCTCGAATAATATAATTCCAGCACTTACAGAAACGTTTAAAGAGTCAATGTTATTTTTCATTGGTATTGTAATCAATTCATCACATTTTTCTTTTACACCTTTTCTTATTCCTGATCCCTCATTTCCAAGAACGATTGCAACTGGTTTTTTTAAATCAGCTTCGTAATATTTTTTCCCGTTCATATCTGCACCATAAACCCATATACCGTAACTTTTAATATTTTCTATAAATCTGCCAATATTAGTTACCTGAATTATATTAATTCTAAAAATTGTACCAGCGGATACTTTAATAACAGTAGGTGTAACTTTTACAGAGTTATCTTTAGGAATTATTATAGCATTGGCTCCTGCTCCAACAGCTGTTCTAATTATAGCACCAAAGTTGTGCGGATCTTGCAGCTGATCTAAAATTACTAAAAAAGGATTTTTAATTTCTTCTATTATACTTTCGTCTTTATATTCAAATTCTCCAATATCAATTACTACGCCTTGATGTTTTTCATAATTACATATTTTTGTTAAAATTTTTTTATTAGCAATTGTGAAAGGAAGTTTTTTTTCTTTGGTAGCCTGAATTAATTCTTTTAATTCAAAATCACCTGAATCAGAAAAATAGATCATTTTAACTTTTGTATTTGTATTTAAAACTTCTTTTAAAACATTTCTACCGTATATCCTCACCTTTTGATGCCTCCCAATATTTATCAAGCTCTTCAAGACTTAATTCTTCTAAATTTTTATTATCTTTTTTTATTAAATTTTCCATCTTTTGAAATCTTCTAACAAACTTTTCTGTGGCTTTTCGAAGAGAAATTTCTGGATCAATTTTCAGAAAACGAGAAAGATTCACTAATGCAAAAAGTAAATCTCCAAATTCTTCTTCTTTTTCTTCATGATTTTTAGCGTTTTTCAGTTCTTCAATTTCTTCTTTAACTTTTAATAAAACATCTTCAATATTATCCCAATCAAAACCTAAATCGGCAGCATTTTCCTGAACTCTTCTAGCTAAGGAAAGTGCAGGAAGGGCATAATTGATTTTGCCTATTTTTGAGAAAGTTTTTTCTCCTTTTTCTTTTGCTTTAATTTCTTCCCATCTAGCATAAGAATAACCTGCTTCGTTTCCAAAAACATGAGGATGTCTACGAATTAATTTTTCATTTAAGTGATCTATAATATCATCAATGGAAAATTTATTATTTTCTTTTGCTATTTGAGCATGAAAAACAATCTGAAGTAAAATATCACCTAATTCTTCTTTCATATTTTCGTAATTTCTGTTTTTCACTTCATCTATAAACTCATAAGCTTCTTCTATTAAATACGGTATAAGAGTTTCGTGTGTTTGAGCTTTATCCCATTCACAGCCATTTGGCCCTCTTAAAGTTTCCATTATCTTAATTAACTTTTCAAACTTTTCACCTGTTGTCATAATCTCCTCCTAGAACGTATGTTTTCCAAAATCTTTTGAAGAATAAAAGAGTAGGAATTGCTATCAAAATTCCAATGAAACCAAATAAATCTGCAAATATTAGTATACTGACTATTAAAACAAACCAGTGAATTTTCAAATTTGAACTTTGTATTTTAGGTGCAAGAATCCAACTTTCAAGTTGATTTGCTACGAGTAATATAACAAATGCTATGATTAAACCCAGGATTCCTTTAGAAGTCCAACCAAGCATTAACATTGGGATAGCAGTGATGATTACACCAAAAAAAGGAATAAAGTCTGTTATAAAAGAAAGACTTCCAAGGAAAAAGGCACCTTCAATTTTAAAAATCCAAGACAAAATACCAACAATTAAACCAATAATTGCAGCAACAATAACTTGGCCCTTTACAAATTTTTCAAAATCTTTATAAAAATTTTTTAGAAATTCTTTTCCTTTCTTAGGGTTTTTTACAAACAACTTTTCAGAGTTTTTTGCAATGTACCATTTAAGATTTGCTACAGCTAATGTTGTAATAATTATAAGAATTGTCATTGTTATAAAAGAAGGGGTATAGGAAAGTATTTTATTAATAATATTAATGGCAAAATTAGAAATTTGCTTGTTTGAATTGTTTAAAAATTCTGAAACCCAACTTGGAATTTTTTCACTTTCGCTAATTGATACTTTTGATAAACTATTGAAAATCAATTTTCCTTGATTAATGACAGTGGGAACAAAATTAATTATGGAATAAGATAATAGGCCAAGAATTGTTGTATAAGAAATGATTCTTGAAATTTTCTTGTTAAATTTTTTTGATAAGAATTCTGTTGGAACGTCAATTATAACAGAAAAATAAAAGCCAATAATTATGGCTCCGATAATAAAAGGAGAGAATTTAGATAAAAACAAAAACAATATAAAATAAAAAACTAGCATTGCGGCATCAATATTCATACTATTATTATATCATTATTTGAATTTTTTGAATAACTTTCCTAAAACAGATTCTTTTTGTTTTACACTTGATTTGTATGTTTTAACATCGGTCAGCTTTAATATTAATTCTGAAGATGTTTTTAAAACAGATTCGAGTGGTTTGTCATCAGGATGTTTTGCTTTACTTAAAGCTAAAAGAAACTCACTTAGTAATAAGTTTTGATCTTTTAATATACTTCTTTTAAAAATTATCTGATTTTCAATTATGAAAGATGATGAATTATTTTTATCATCAAAGCTTTGAATCATATTGTTTGAGACCATAATTTTCATGTTTAAATTTAAAAGCGTCAATAATTTCTGAACTAATTCTAAGTTTTTTAATTCATCGTCATTTAAATTTTTTAAATCAACAAAATCAAATTGAAAAGATTTTGAATATTCATCATAGAACCTATTGACAGTATTAATTTTATTTCCCAGAATATCTCTTTCATTATCAAGATGTTTTCTTAAAGTTTCGGAAACTAATATCAATTTATATCCCTTTGATTTTGCAAATTCTATTATTTTTGAATATATTTTTTCTTCTTTTTCTGTGAAAAATAGCACTTTATTTAATCCGTTTAGAAGCTTAATAGCATGAATTTGAACATCTTTCCAATTTATTTCATCATGAGATTGTCCGTTAATAAGTTTTTTCAAATCATCGGCAAGATATATAGCAACTTCTGCATTTTCACAGGTTAACAAAATTTTTTTAATTTTATTTACATATGTTGTTCTTTTGAATGGTAATTCAAATTTATTTAGTTTTTCAATTATTGATTTTGAAGGTTCTTTAATATTGTAGCTAAAAAGAAAATTTGGTTCAGTAGCAACTAGAAAACCTGAAAAATAAATTTTTGGAATATCTTTTTTAAGAAGTACTTCTCCAAATTCATTTTCTTCAATACTTTTTTCATTGGAAAGATCTTTAAAAAAGAATTTAACTTTGTTTTTGTAATTTTGAGGAAGATTTTCAAAAACAATTTTAGCATCTTCTAAGTTAAGAGTTTCAATTTCTTGAAGTTTTAATGGGGTATTATTTGAAAAGATTTTATAATTTAGATTTAAGCTATCAATTGGGATTTTTTTAAGACTAATCACATCAATTGAATGAGATTTAACGATTAAATCTTCATTTTCATTAAAATGTATTGAATAATCGAAAGATTTTATGAATTGAAGTAAAAAATTAAGAAAGATTTTTTCCTCAAACGTTAATTCAAGCAAATGATTTCCCCCCTTTAATTTAATCATTTTAAATTATAGCATAATTTAGTCTTAAAAATAAAAATGGTATAATTATAGTAATTAAATAAAAAATTGGAGGTGGAATTATGAAAAGAATAGTAATCTTTATGTTTTTATTATTTGTTTTCTTGACATTTGCCGAAATTCCATTATTTGTAGGCACAATTGATAGAAATGGTGAAAAATATTTTGTATATGAAATTTCTCCTGAATTTACGATAGGTCCAGTCACTTTAGGAGTTGGTTTTACAACTTATGCTACTGATGTTGTTTATGGAACCTTCTATTTTGGTTTACCTTCTGATGAACCAAGCACAAATATAATTAACGGCTTTATAATTAATAGCTTGAAATTTGATTTTTACAACATCAGTTTTAATTATGGTAAGGCTAGACCCATTACATATGGTTTAGGATTTAACGTTAGAAAATACTTAAATCCTAATACAAGATCTTTTGATATTTCTTTGCGTTTAAATAATTTTACGACTAGTGCTCATATTCCTTATGAATTGCAATCATTTATTCCATTTTCTTTTGTTGAATCTGATAGTGTTTACATGGGAGAATTTGCTACGAGATTAAAATTTATTGACTTAAATGTTGCTGGAGTAATTGATTTTGATGCTTCAAATACATATACATTGGATAATGGAACTCCTGTAAAGTATGGAGGAAGTGTTTCATTAACTTTGCCAATTTCATTAATTAAAATAGGAATTGAAGGAGCTGTTCAAGCTGATTCAACATTTTCAGAAGTTGGTGAAGGGTTATTTGCGGGGATTTATGGTAATTTTCTCGGCATATTAGATTATACTGCTGGTGTTTATTATACTTTAAATGGTTTTATTCCTAGATTATTTGATAGAAGATATACATCTTTAAAATCTAACAATCAGTTACCCTATTTAGATAAAAGTACTTCTTTTGGTTATATTGCAGGATTTGATTTAGATCTTCAACCTTATGGAAGAGGAAGTTTATATTTACTTGGTGATTTTAACGAAGGAAATACTGATTTAGAAGGCGCTTTAGAGTTAAATGTACCATCTATTGGAGAGTTTAAAGGGCTTATTGTTACTGCTGATTATTTTGATAATACTCCATTTGCTGAAGGTAAATTTTTAGATAGTGATTCTGAAGCAAAATTTAAGGTTGCTTATCCATTAATTGGTGAAGGCTTTTTAGCGGGAATTATTTATAATTGGAATGGTTTGGAGTGGGAAAAAGGAGTATTTGTAGGTTCATATTCGGCATTTTAAGGTGAGGTTTTAATATGTTAACTTCTTTTGTTGAAGAAATCAAAAGGAATAACAATCAACGATTGGCTGTAATTAGCTATATTGTTAATGAATATGACGAAGTTTTATTTTTAAAGAGGAATAAAGAACCTTTTAAAGATAAGCTTGTTCCACCAGGGGGGAAAATAGAAAAAAACGAAACCCCTTCTCAAACAATGAAAAGAGAAATTTTTGAGGAAACAGGTTTAAAAATCACAAACAATTATGTACTGAAAGTTATTACGACTGAAATTGGTCCAGCAAATTATAATTGGATATTGTTTATCTATAAAGCATTTGTAAAAAAACAACCAGTAATTCATTCATCAGAAGGAGAACTTTTCTGGGTAAAAAAAGAAAACTTATATTTTAGTAATCTTTCAGAGATTGATAAAAAAATTCTGCCATATGTTTTTGATAAAAGAGGACTTTTTTTGATGTATATTGATTATGATGATAAAAAAGAAGCAGAAATTTTGGAAATTAAAACTTTATCTTCTTTTTTTCAGTAAAAAAGGTTGGATTATTAACGTGAAATAAAGTCCTATACCAATTCCTAAAATTAGTAATATTGAGATTGATTGGAATAATTTTAAGCTAGAAAACAAAAGCACAGAAAATCCTAAAATTAAACCTAAACCATTTGCTAGAATAGGGGGTCCAACGTTTATAACAGTCTTTTTTGGATCTCCTATTCTTTTTTCTTCACTAGCAAGATGAATAGAGTAGTCAATAACTAATCCCATAAGAATGCTTGAAGTAATTGATGTTGAGATATCAAGTTTAATATTAAAAATAGACATGAAAACAAAGTTCATTATTGTTGTAAAAAAGATGGGGATCATAACACTTAATGTTGATCGAATTTTTCTAAAAATTATTAATACCATTATAAATATTAAAATTGCAGCAAAGCTCAAACTTTTTATTTGGGTATTCCTAACGTTTTTATTAATATCATTCCAAATTAAGGCACTTCCAGCTATATAATATCTATAACCTTCTTTTGATACTATCGAATCCACAAATTTTTTAACTGTTTCAACGTTGTAATATCCCTTTGTTGTTAGATTTATAACAAGTCTAATTTTATTGCGTGAGGAGATAAAGTATTTAAGACTAGGAGTACTTTTTGAGTAATTATATAAAATTGGTAAGGGAATATCATCAGGAAAATCAACACTTGAGATTAATTCATTTTCTAAAAGGGCATTTTTAATTTCTTTGATTTTAATATTATCAGTTGCTAAAAATGGTGAATCTTTTTCTAGAACAACATATATGGGTTCTCTAAAATTGAAAACATTTTCCATCAGATTATAAGCGATTGAAATTTTAGATTTCTTTGAAAAATATGAGACCATATCAGATTTAACTGATATGTTTTTAATTAAAAAAGGTGAAATTGAACCTATAAATAAGAAAATAATTAATGAAATTATGGCTATTTTATTTCCAAGATATTTTACGCCTAATGATGAAGGTTTTTTTGTTGAATTTAAATTTTTTAGAAAGTGTTCTCCAATTGTGAATACTAAGATTACAGTAATTATTAGTCCAATTGAAACTAATATTCCTAACTCTCTAAAGGCTTCTATTTCTACGAATAAAAAGGACATAAAACCAGCTACGGTTGTAAGCATTGAAAACAAAATTGGTCTAGAAATATGTTTTCTGGTTTCTTCTATGTTTTCAAGTCTATGAAATGCATTGTAATAGTGTAATCCATAACCCGAACCTATTATTAGTAAAAAAGAAATAGTCATTACAGTTAATGTATTTAATGGCCTTTCAGTGATGAAAAATAATCCCATTGTAATTATTGCAGCTATTATTGGAGTAAAAACTATCAATAGTGCTACTTTAAAAGAACGGACCTGAATATAGAAGAATAAAACAATTAAAATAAACATAAAAATAGGATAAATGTAAGTTTGATTTATCAACTCTTTAAATAATTCACTATCAATTACTGGTTCTCCAAATAGATAAAAATCTTCAAAATACATTTTAGTTATATTTTCAATTTCAGAAATATATTTTCTAGCATCAACATTTGGATCAAATATTAAGTTAAGAATAACATATTTTCCATCACTACTAATAAGGCTATGAGAGTTTTTATCTTTCAAAATTTCTTTTTGCAAAACTCCATTTGATACATAATATGATTTTGAGAATCCGGTAATTTTTACTAGGTTTATAGGACTTAATATGTTAATAATATAATCTTTATCAATGAGTCTATTTTGTAAACTAATTAGTTTTTCAGTAGAATTTTTATTAAAAAAACCTTCTTTTTCATGCAATATTATAAGAACATTTGAACCATCCCCAAAATCTTTGGTAATGCGCACAAAGTTTTTAACATTTTCATTTTCAACTTTTTCTAATTCAACCCCATATTTGTAGCCAGGTAAGAAAACTTCTGGTCCAGTATAAATGTTTCCTTTAGTAAAAATAATAATTAGTGAAACAAAAATAAAAATAGATAGAATTAAATAAGGAATGAATTTTCTCATTATTATTCACCCCAAATTTCCTCATCAATTTTTTCAGCTTCAATAGCAGCTTCAAATAATAAATCTAAAAATTTCTGCCATTGTTTTGAAGCCTCAAGTTTACTTAGGTGAGGAATACAAGTTTTTTGTTCTAATGGTTCTAATAAAAGACAACCAGAGGGCCTTTTATCAACTGAAAGTAAACAACCATTTTCAGATAAAAAAGTACATTCCCCGTTTAAAGAATGGTCAAAGGTGGAGCCTTCCTTTCCTTTTATTGCTGGTCTGACAAAATAAAGGTTTTTATTTTTATCTATCCAATCAATAGCCCACCTCTGACTTTTAAAAGCAATTACAAGATTATCAAATATTTCTTTTTTTGAAGTTCCAAAGTCTTTAGGAAGAGTTGTTCCAGGATAATATTTACAACATTTGCCTCCACATTTTTTGCATATCGATTCATTTATGAACAAATTACTACACCTCTTCAATTTTAATTTCATACTCATCAATAAGAGGTCTTGATTTTAATATTTTAATTTTTTTCCCATTTTTTTCAAATGAAACGCTTTCATATAAATTTCCTTTTTCAATATCTTTATGTGTGTTGATGTAATTAAGAACATAATTTATTTTTTTAATTCCATCAATTAGTTTAGGTTTTCGTCCGTTAATTAAAGTATAAGTATTATCAGGAGCATTTAATTTAAATGTTGATATTCCATCAGTAGCGTATCCACCTTTAATTATTATATGAGTTGCTAATTTTTGATTTCTAGTTATTGAAATAGCATATGGAGATAAGTAATTTTTAAATTCATTTACAGGTTTTGTTATCGAGAAACCCAAAACAGAATATTCCATATCACACTTTTCCCATAATTGTTCGGGTTTGTAGTTAAGATCAATTTTTTTGCCAAACAACTTACTAGAAATTTCTAATAATTTGCTGTTTACTCCACTTCTAATTTCCTTTAATTTTTCTAATAACTTCCTTCTACTGTCAGTAAAATTATCAAATACTCCTGCTTTAATCAATGATTCAACAACTGAAAAGTTTAATTCTGAATTTTTTTCAAAAAAACTTTCAAATGAATCATAAGGTCCATTTTGAATAATTTTGTTTTTAATTTTTTCAGTGATTCCATTAATTAAAGTAAGTGGAATTACAAATTCGTTTTCTTTCTCTTCAATTTGGTTCACACTCGGTAATTTTACATCAAATCCAAGAGCTTGTAGTTCAAAAATTATACTTTCTTTTTTTGAAGTATCAAATTTCAAGAGAGTTTTGTAAAATTCTTTAGGAAAATTTGTTTTAAAATAAGCAAGGTAATAAGTGATATGAGCATATGCAACAGAGTGAGATTTATTAAAAGCATATTCGGAAAATTCTTTAATTATATCAATAATTTCTTTAACAGTGTTTTTTGTCAATTTTTTTGACAAACCTTTTTCAAATTTGTTCAATAATTTTTCCATTAATTCTTTGTCTTTTTTAGCAACAGCTTTTCTCAATAGATCAGCTTCCTCTGAAGAAAAATCTGCAAGTTCCATGGCAATTTTCATTATTTGTTCTTGATAAATTAGAACACCTTTTGTTTCTTTTAAGGGTTCAAGATCTAGAAATTTTTTATTTTTCCATTTTGCTTCAGCATATTTTTTGTCTAGCCCAGCATTTAAAGGACCTGGTCTATTAATTGATAATACTATTGAAAGTTCATTTATATTATTAGGTTTAATCAGACGTGAAACTCTTTTACCAATTGGACTATCCAATTGGAAAATACCTGTAGTATAGCCCTTGGAAATTAAATTATATGATTTTTTATCGTTTTCTAAAGCTTTACCAAGATTTTTTTCTAGTTCTGAAAGAATTGTAAGAGTTCTTAAGCCAAGAATATCAAATTTTATGTATCCAAGTTTTTGTAAAGAATTCATATCCCATTCAATAACATTTTCTTTAATGGGCGCATTGATCTTATTAGTTGAAATTATAATTCCTGCAGCATGAACACTTTTATTTGTGGGTAGATTAAGAAGGTATTCCAACTTTTTAGATGAAATTCTGAATTGAGAAGCTAATTTTTTTAACGTTTTTTCACCAATAGTAGAAAATGTCGATATGTGATAAACGTATTTAAATTTTTCCCGTAAATTTTCAATTAATTCTTTTCTTCTAATATCTTCAATGTCTAGGTCAATATCAGGTAAATCATTTCTTCCAGGGTTTAAAAATCTTTCAAACATTAGATCATATTTTAAGGGATTGATCTTTGTTATACCCAATTTATAAGAAAGCAAAGAACCTACAGCACTTCCTCTACCTGGGCCTACTTTTATGTTTAGTTTTTCAGCAGTTTTTACTATTTCATATATTGTGTAGAAATAGTCAACAAAATCTTTTTCTTTAATTAGTTGAATTTCCTTTTTTAGTCTCTTAAATTCATTGGATGATACCTTGATATCTAAAAAATTCGGAGGCGCTTTGGGTAAGGTTTGATTTGAGGTTAATTTATAGTCATCAACATTTAAATCACAAAAAATTTTTTTTAAAACACCCTTTTCAACAGGTTTAACTCCCAAAAATTCAGAAAAAATTTCATATAATTGTCTATAACCTGGCAAATAATAAGCAAAATATACATCATCTAATTCAATGTATTCGACATTTAAATTTTCAAAATTATTTGTATTATAAGCTTCAAAAAGTTGATACAACTGAGTTGTATTTTTGGCATAAAATACCTTTTCATTATATTGAAATCCAATTATAGGTTTTATGCTATTTTTTTTGCATAAATCAATAAATTCAACGGTTGCATGAAAATTGGTATCGCATAAAAACAACGATTTAGCGTTATTTTCTTTCGCATAGTTAATAACTTCATTAAGTTTTAAAATAGAACCTTTAAATGAATAAGGAGAAACAATCGCAGTAATCATGTTCTGAAAGTTTTGCTTAAATTTTCTAAATTATCATTTCTGAATATACCATACCCCATAATTAGAATTTCAGCCCCAGCGTTAACAACTGTTTGAATATTGTCTTCGTTTATTCCACCATCAACTGCTATCATGTAGTCCATTCCAAATTTTGTTTTCCATTCTTTTAATTTTTTAATTTTTTCAAGAGATTTTGCAATAAATTTTTGACCAGAAAATCCAGGATTAACACTCATTATTAAAATACCGTCAACATCACTTATAACTTCTTCAATTGAGTATAAGGGTGTTCCGGGATTTAAAGTAACAAAGGCTTCAATATTATTTTCTTTAATTTGGGAGATTAATTTGTTAATATGGTTAGTTGTTTCAACATGAATAGTAATTCTATCTACACCTAATTTTACTAGTTTTTCAACATGAAATTCGGGATTAGTAACCATCAAATGAGCATCAATAGGTAGTTTTGTGCATTTTTTAACTGCATCTAATATTGGATAAGCAAAAGTAAGATTAGGGACAAAATGACCATCCATAATGTCAAGGTGAATTTCATCTATATATGGTTCAACTCTTTTGATTTCTGACTTTAAATCTGACAAATCAGCTGCTAATATTGACGCACTGAATTTTATCATAATTTTTCCTCCTTTTTAAATAAAGTTTTTAAGTTATGCTATAATTATTTTATCAGAGGAGGTGCTAAAAGTGAAGGAAAAATTAAATAAAACTTTGAAATTTATAAATAGCAGGATAACTGAAAGCCCAAAAGTTGGTTTAATTTTAGGTTCTGGATTAGGTTTTTTGGCTGATAAAATTGAAAATAAAATTGAAATAAATTATGAAGAGATTCCATATTTTCCCAATTCAACTGCACCAGGGCATGAGGGTAAGCTAGTATTTGGAAAACTTTCAGGGAAAAGTGTGGTTGCTTTAAAAGGAAGATTTCATTTATATGAGGGTTGGTCGCCAGAAATTATTAAATTTGTGATATATACATTAAAAATGATAGGAGTTGAAAAATTATTAATTACTAATGCTGCTGGGGCAATTAACAAGACTTTTAAACCGGGAGATATTGTTTTAGTAAAGGATATTATAAACTTACAATTTAGAAATCCTTTGAGAGGGCCAAATGAAGAAGATTTTGGTCCAAGATTTCCTGATATGTCTCAAATTTATGATAAGATTTGGGCTAGCAAGGTTAAGGAATATTTTCCGGATTTGAAAGAAGGAGTCTATTTAGCAGTTTTAGGACCTAGTTATGAAACACCTGCTGAAATAAAGGCTTTTAGAAAGTTTGGAGCAGATTTAGTAGGGATGTCAACAGTTCCAGAAATTATCGCAGCAAAGCATTGTGGTATTGATTGTTTAGTTTTTTCTTGCGCTACTAATATGGCTGCAGGAATTTTAGATCAGCCTCTTTCACATATTGAAGTGCTTGAAATTGCTAATAAAGTTAAAAATGATTTTTCTAATATAGTTTTAAAATCTTTGGAGGTGCTTTAATTGACAGCCGCAAATGAGTTTTTAAATATAGTTGGTTTAATAAATGAAGCGAAAAAAATTTTTGTTGTTGGTCATATAATGCCCGATGGCGATGACATTAGTTCAGTACTTTCCCTGGGTATGGGTTTACAAAAGTTGGATAAAGAAGTTTCTATGGCAATTGATTGGAAAATACCCAGTTATTTTTCAGAGCTTGAAGAAGTAAATCTTATTAAAACATATGAAGATATAAATAATTTTGAAGCAGATTTATTAATTATTGTTGATGCATCAAGCCCTGATAGAATAGGTAGATTTTCAGAACATTTAAATAGGTTAAAGTCTATTGTGATTGATCATCATGCAACAAATCTTTATTTTGGAAATTATAATTGGGTTGATCCGACATTTGGTGCTGCTGCCCAAATGATTCTAAGATTAAATAAAGCTTTAGGTGTAAAATATGACGAAAAATTAGCTCATGTAAATTTGATGGGGATAGAAACTGATACAGGATTTTTTAGATATTCTAATGCTGATGAAAGAGTTTTTAGAGACGCTGCAGAATTAATTAGCTATGGTGCAAGACCTGATAAGATTGCAAAGATGATTTTAGAAAATAAGAGATTAGAACAATTTCAGTTGCTTTCTAGAATGATAGAAAAATTAAAAATCGAATGTGATGGACTCTTAGCTTACTCTTATCTTTCGCAAGAAGATTATGAAACGTATAATTGCACTGAAGAAGACAGTGGTGGATTTGTTAGCGAAATTAGATCAATAAAAAATGTTGAAGTAGCTATATTTATATCGGAGTTTGAAAAAGGAGAAATCCATGTAAGTTTTAGATCAAAAGACTGGTTTGATGTAAGTAAAATAGCTGTTTCTATTGGTGGTGGGGGCCATCCAAGAGCAGCCGGTGCTACATTAAAGGGTGATATAGAAGAGGTTGTTAATGAAGTTGTAAAAATAACAAAAGCTGCTTTGGAAGATGAGTTAAAATAGGGGGGGTTACGTGGAAATAGTTAAGTTATTGAGAAAAACATACTCAGGGGAAGAATACTTAGTAAAGGATAGTGAGAAAAGTTTTAAAAGATTAAAAATAGTTGATAAAAAAATATGTGTTCCTGAAGATTTACTGGTTATAAATATTAATGCATTGAGCAAATTGAGTGATGTTATACTTCCCGAAAGTTTTTCTTACAATAATGAAAATTTAGAGCTAATCTATCCGTTTGGTGATGAAAAAACATTAGATTTGAATAAACTTGACGATCCTTCTAAAGACCATTTATCTTATATACTTTTAGAATTTGCTAAGAGAGTTTTTCAAATTTATAATTATAAACTACCCTTTTTTTCTTTGGAAGATGTTTATGTTACAAAAGATAATGATTTTAAAATTTTTCCTCCCGTTTTTATAGATCCTGAAAAGTTAAATATTAATAACAATAATGCAAATATTTATATTGCCCCTGAATTTAAAAATAATAAGTTTACTACTCCTGAATCAATATTGTATGTAATTGGAAAAGTTATATACGATATAAATCCTTCTGAAGGTTTAAAAAATAGAATTAAAAATTTGTTAAATGAAGATTTTAAAAAAAGAACATTCGATTTTGATTTGTCTTCTTCTATAGAAATTTTTACAAAAGAAAAATTGTTAATTCCTATATTAAAAAGAAATGAAGAAAAAATTTTAGAAAGTTATATAGAGGATAAAGATATAAAAATGATAGGTATAGTAGGTTCAAAGAGAATTGGAAAAACAACTTTCTTAGATAATATTCAATCCAAATATAATCATAGTGGTTTTCTTGTTTTAAGAGCCTATTCATTAGAAAACTTTATTTTGAATCTTCTTAGTTATTATAGAAATAGTGATAATTTTGATAGTGAGATTTATTATTCTCTTTTTAATTGCGTCCTTGATAAAGAATGTAAGATTGTAACAATGCTTTCTTATGTAGCAAAAATTATAAATGCTTTTAAAAATACAATAATTATTGTTGATAATTATAATGAAATAAAAGAAGATTTTAAAACTCTTTTATCAAATTTAAAAGCTTTAAATTTTAAAAATAGATTTTTAATTATTGCTGCTTCAACATACCATTTCTATGTTTTTGATAAAGTTGTTGAGTTAGAACCTTTTAATTTAGATAAATTAGAAGATTTAATAAAAAAAATGCTAGGACGTATAGAAAATGAAAAAGAATTAGTAAATTTCATTTTTGATTTAAGTAAAGGCATTCCGGGGTTAGCTATTGAAATATTAAGATTGTTAATAGAAAAAAATATCTTAGAAAAGAAGGAAGAAAAAAGCTCATGGTATTTCAAGAAGGAAATTACTAACAAATTGGGGTTTGAAAATCTCTTTAATATATTTGAAGGATTTAGCAAAGATGAACTTGAAAAATTTAAATTTTTATCAATTTTAGGTGAAAAATTTACAGAAACTGATTTAAAAGTTCTTGAAATGTCTATTAATTCTAGTTTTTCTGATAGTTTAAAACGTTTAAGGTTTAAAGGATTTATTTATAAAGAATATCATACATATAGATTTACTTTAAAGGAATATTGGGAAAAACTATATTATTCATTGAGCGAGAACAAAAGAAGAGAAATGCATTTAAAATTGATTAATGCATTTAATTTTGTTAATATTTATGAGGATGATTTAATTTTAAAACAAGCTTGGCATTATACAATGATTGGTGAATATATAAAAGCTATATGTTTGTATTTAAATTTGATTAAAAAAGGATTAGAAAATTATTATTCTCCAAGTTATTTGTTGAGTTTAATAAATAAAGTTGAAATGTTAATGCCTTCTAATAGGTATTCATATGCTCTTTTACGTTTTAAAGCAGAATTATATTATAGATTAAATAAAAAAATAGACTTTGAAATCCCTAATAAAAAAATTTTTGAATATTGGAAAGTTTCTTTAGATTTTATTGACAAAAAGTACGAAGAAGTTATTAACTATTTTGAAAAAGACAAATCAAGGTTAATAGGATATGGAAAAATTGGTACTTATAGAAGAAAATTATTATATTATTCTGCTTTATACGAAAAAGAAAAAATGGAAAAAATAAAAATAAAAGACTTAAAAGAAATTTTTAATAGTATAAATGCTTTTTCTTCTTTTGTTAATGATGTTAAAGTAAGAGCTGCAATACTTTTATCAAGGGTATTAGTATATAGAGATATTAGATTTGCTTTAGAATATTTGAATCATGCAAAAGAATTAGCAAAAAAATATAAATTATTACATTTTTTGCCTCTGATTTATAGTGAAATAGCACATTTAACCGAAAATACAGTTATTGCAAATACTTATTATGATAAATCAATTCAAGCTTCTTATGAATGTGCAATTCCTAGCCTTTCAATAGATGCCAAGTTAAATAAAATTAGACTTTTATTGTATATGGGAGAAACAAAAGAATTTTTTGCTCAATTGTTTAAAATACGAGAAGAGTTGGAATTAAAAAACTTAAAACATCATCTTGCTAATTCTTATATTTTAGAAGCATTATTTTATGCTTATGATAGGGATTTTCAAAAAGGCTTTGAAGCAATAAATAAAGCCAAAGAAATCCAAGAAACTTTAGGGACAAGTCAGACTTATTTAAGAACCTTAATTTTATTGTACCTATTCTGTGACAAGAAAGATAAAGCAAGAGAAATTTATGAAGAAAATAAAAATAAAAGTTTTATTAAAACCCTTGATTTTGATTTGTTTGCTGAACTTGTCCTTTCTAAAAAAGATGATTTGAAAGAAAAATGGGAAAAATTTAAAAATTCAACCACATTTTTGTGGCGTGAAGAAGCATATGCATTAGTAGGAGAAAAAATAGCTGCTGTTGATCCAGATTCTTATTTTGAACAGTTAAAGATACTTGAAAGTAATTATGCTACACAAAACCTTAGATTATCATTATCTTTAGTATATGAAGGTTTTTCTAAGTATTATAAAGTTCTCAATAAAAAATATAGATTTAAAAACTATCTGTCTAAAGCGTTTAGTTTATATAATGATTTGAATTTTAACAATTACAGCATCATTCTAAAAAATAATAATGAATTTTTAGCTGAAAAGTTTGAGAGGATAAAAACTTTAGAAAAAGATTTAAAAAGTGAGCGTATTCCTCATGAATTTATTAAGATTGCAGAAAAATATAATTTTGTAATGAGGATTTTAGAAGAATTAAAAGCAATAGAAGTTATAGAAGATCCATATTATATTTTAAATTATTTTGCTGGAAAACTTTTTGATAATTTTCCAATTGAAGAAGTTGCACTATATTTATATGATGAACGCTCACAAAGAGAATTTTTATTTTCAACCTTGGAAGATGCCTCTGTTATGAATTTAAAAGAAGATGTTTTAAATAGTTCTCCTTTGTTAATAAAAATATCTGATAAGATTGACAGATTTTTATCTTATACAATAATAATGAAAAATAAATCTTTAAATTTGAATGAAAAAAAATTTAACGATTTAATTGAAGAATTTGAATTAGTTGAGTATGCTTTTGTTACCGTAATGAAAGGAATTTTTGCCAAACTTAGGAGTTTAATAGATCCTTTGACAAAACTTTATACAAGATATTATTTCAATGAAAAATTAAATGAAATTTTTGATAAAAGTAAAACTTTCAAAACAGATTTTTCAATAATAATGTCTGATATAGATCATTTTAAGATGCTGAATGATAAATATGGGCATTTATTAGGAGATGAAGTTTTAAAAGAGATTTCCAAAATTTTTCTTAAATTATTGAGGAAAGAAGATATTGTTGGAAGGTTTGGAGGAGAGGAATTTATAATAATTTTACCTACTGCAAATTCTGAAGTTGCTTTTACTGTTGCAGAAAGATTGAGAAAAGAAATAGAAAGGATTGATAAATTTCCTCAAAAAATTACAATGAGTTTTGGAGTAGCATCTTATCCTGAAGTAAAAGCAAAAACTCCTGAAGAATTAATTGGATTTGCTGATGATGCATTATACAAAGCCAAAGAACTTGGAAGGAATAGGGTGATTGTTTTTGGAAAAGATTTTTGAAAAATTATTAGAAATAGGTAATGACGTTTATTTAAATGAAAAGATGGAATATCATACTAGTTTCAGAATTGGCGGTCCTGTAAGTTTGTTTGTTGTTCCAAATTCTATAAATGCTTTTATAGAAACGTATAAATTTTTAAGTGGAAAGATTCAGGTAAAGGTTGTTGGAAAATGTACAAATATACTTCCAAAAGATGAGAAAATGGAAATTGCGGTTATTTCTACAGAAAGACTGAATAATATTGATTTTCAAGAAGATAGAATCATTTGTGAAAGTGGGGTTTTATTAAAAAAACTTTGTATAGAAGCAATGGATAAAAGTTTATCTGGTTTTGAAAAAGCATATGGTATACCAGGTAGTGTTGGTGGAGCGATTTATATGAATGCAGGAGCGTATGGTTGGGAAACAGCTGAGAATTTAGAATATGTAGTAGCTTTTGATGGTAATAAGTTAATTAAATTGGGTGTTAATGAACTTGATCTATCATATCGCAGTAGTATATTTAAAAAAAGAGAGGATTTAATAATTTTAAAAGCTTCTTTTAGAGCATTGAAAGGTGAAAAAGAAAAAATTAGAGATGAAATGCTAGATATTATTAAGAAGAGATATCAAAAACAACCATTGGAATTTCCAAGTGCTGGTAGTGTTTTCAAAAGGCCTAAACCTGACTTTTATGTGGGAACAGCTATTGAAAAATTAGGTTTTAAGGGTTTTACTATTGGTGGTGCACAAGTTTCTAAGAAGCATGCTGGTTTTATTATTAATTTAGGTGATGCAAAATCAAAAGACGTGAAAGAAATCATAGAGATAATAAAAAATAAAGTTAAAAAGGAATTTAATGTTGATCTTGAAACTGAAATTGAAATATGGTAAAGGGGTGATTTTTTATGAGTTTATGGTATGAAAGAGAACTTGAAAATGTAGAAAAATTTAGTGAAGAATATATTAACTTTATCAATTCTGCACTTACAGAAAGGCTTGCAATAGAGTTTTATGAAGAATTATTGAGAAAAAATGGTTTCATTTCATTAGATGAATATACTGGTCGTGAAGAAAAAGTATATTATGTTAATAAAAATAAGTCTTTGATTGCTGCAAGAGTAATTGAACATCCTAAGTATGGTTTTAACATAATAGCTTCACATGTTGATGCTCCAAGAATTGATTTAAAACCTAATCCTCTTTATGAAGATGAGGGAATTGCTTTAATGAAAACACATTACTATGGTGGTGTAAAGCTCTATCAATGGTATAATATCCCCTTAGGTTTAGTAGGTGTTGTAGTAAAGGAAGATGGAACAAAAATTAATGTAAAAATTGGTGTAAACGAAAATGATCCTGTTTTTGTTCTGCCAGATGTTTTACCGCATTTGGACAGAAAAGATGAAAAATTAAGCGAAAAATTTCAAGGTGAAAAAATGAATTTAATTGTCGGATCAATTCCTTTAAAAGGTGAGGAAAAAGAATCTGTGAAGAAAAACATATTAAAAATTTTGAAAGAAAAATACAATATTGAAGAGGAAGATTTTGTGAGTGCTGATTTAGAATTAGTACCTGCAGTTAAGGCAAGATATGTTGGTTTTGATAAAAGTTTCATAGGGGCGTATGGCCATGACGACAGAATATGCTCTTATCAATCAATAAGAGCTTTAATAGACGCAAAAAATTTAGAGAAATCATCAGCTGTAATTTTGTTTGATAAGGAAGAGATAGGAAGTGAAGGAGACGTTGGTGCAAAAGCAAGATTTTATAAAAAGTTTTTTAGAAAGCTTTTAAAGATTCATGGAGAAAATGATACTGAACTCGCTTTTGATGAGCTTATTGATAATTCCTTTGTTGTTTCTGCTGATGTTGCCGCGTTGATTAATCCAACCTTTAAGGATGTCCATGATAAATATAATGCTGCTAGAGCAGGAAATGGTGTAGCAATAGTAAAATATACAGGTTCTAGAGGAAAATCTGGAGCTAGTGAAGCACATGCAGAAATTGTTGCTCATGTTAGAAGGATTCTTAACAAAGCAGGTATAAAATGGCAGGTGTCTACTCTTGGAAAAGTTGGAATAGGTGGTGGAGGAACAGTTGCTAAATTTCTAGCACAAGAAGGTTTTAGTGTAATTGATATGGGCCCGGGTTTAATCAGTATGCATTCCCCATATGAATTAGTTTCAAAAATTGATTTATATGAGACATACTTGGCATTTAAGGAGCTTTTATCGAAGAGGTGAAAACATGGCTGAAAGATTAGAAAGAATTTTAAGAGAAATATGTTTCAGAATTAAAGTAAAAGGAAGAGAAGTTTTGAAAAAATACCCTATAACTCCAGCCCAATTTGATTTGATGCAGAAGATTTATTTTACAGGTCCTAAAACAATGGGAGAATTAAGCACAAATTTGGGAATAGCAAAAAGTACAACAACTGGACTTGTTAATAGGTTGGAAAAGGATGGTTTTTTAGAAAGAATTAAATCAAATGATGATAAAAGAGTAATTACTGTTTCATTAACTGAAAAAGGTAAAAAAGTAATAGATGAAGTTATTAATGAAAGAGTTCAGTTTATAAGAAATGTTTTGGAAAGTATGCCAGAACATTTTGAAGATGAATTAATAAATCTACTTGAAAAATTTAATGATTCTATGATTAAGAAATAGAAAAGTGTTTTATGGAGGGATTTTATGAAAAAAATTCTAATAATTATTCTATTAATTTTTTCAGTTCTTTTTTTTGCTATAGAAGTTGTAATAACTGATGTTTCCTCTTTTTCCACTGATTATAGTGTTGTAAAATATTTAGTTGAAAATAGGATAATGGAACTTGATGAAAATGGAAATTTCAAACCTAATTTATTAATGACCAAAATAGATATTGCTAGAATTGTATATAAAATTATCAAACTATATAATCTTGAATTGATTAACAAGTTGGAAGCTCAATTAAACCAGATTAATAATGATACAAAATTAACAAAAAGTTTAATTTCTGGCATGGACGAAAGAATTACCATAGTAGAAAACAAACAAAAAGATATTAATGAGAAATTTGCAAAAATTTCAATAGATTTTGAGAATATGATAGCTAATTTATCTAATTTAGAAAAGAAAATAGAAGACAATAATTTATTAAATATTGCAGAAAAAGTTTCTAATTTAGAAAAAAACATGGTTCTTAAGGAAGAATTTGATTCTATTAAAAACAAGGTTTCAACTCTGGAAAATTCTTTTTTAAACTTAAACAAAGATTTTTCCCAAAAAATTTCTATAATTGATGTTGAAATTGAAAATTTAAAAAACGAATTTTTATCTCAACATTCTGAAATAAATGCGCAGTTTGAAAATTTTAAAAATTCAATACAAAATCTTACAGTGAATTTTGAAGAAATTAATAATAAAATTAAATCTTTGGACAAATTTCAGAATTTGGAATCTAAGGTTGAAAGCTTAGAAAATTCTTTTATTTCAGTAAATGAAAAAGTTAATCAATTAGATGAATTGAATAACAAAATTGACTCAGTTAATTTAAGCTTGGATTCGTTGAAACAAAAGTTAGAAACTTTGGAAAAAAGCTATAGTGAATTTGAATCAAAAATGAATTATATTGATGATAAAATTTTGAAATTAGAATCTTTGTCAGACGAAATTTCGAATTTAGAAAACAGGATAGAGAAAATTGAAAAGTTGGATTTAGATGGTTCTAAATTAAGTGAAATTTCGAAAAATATTGAAAATTTTGCAAATTTCATTGAAGAAACATCAAAAAGTGTTGATGAATTAAATTCCAAAATAAAAACTATAGATTCGAAAGTTAATTATTTAACTATTATAGCAGGCGGGTCAATTTTAATAGCTATAATTTCTATTTTAACTGCATTGGCTTTTTAAGGAGGTTTTGAAAATTGATAAAGGTTGAACCGTTTTTTAGGAAAATGGTATGGGGCAACCCAGAATTAAATAAAATATTTGAAATGGATGGAGATCCAATTGGTGAAATTTGGTTGGTTTCAGGGCATCCTTTTCATTTTTCAAAATTGAGTGATGGCAGTACTATAAATGAAGCTTCTATGAAGTTATGTGGGAAGAATTTTGAAAGATTTCCGTTATTAGTTAAGTTAATATCTTCATCTTCCTGGCTTTCAGTTCAAGTCCATCCAGATGATGATTACGCTAAAAATGTTGAAAATGAACCTTGGGGGAAAAACGAGGCTTGGTATTTTTTAAATGATGGAATTGTAGCAATATGTGAAAATCCTTCATTAATTTTAAATGCTCTTGAAAATGGTAAGTGGGATAATGTTTTAAGGATCGAAAAAATAAAAGCTGGAACGTTTGTTAACATTCCAGCAGGAACAATACATGCTTTAGGTCCTGGCTCTACTGTAATTGAAGTTCAGCAGTCATCAGATTTAACTTATAGAATTTATGATTGGGGAAGAAAAAGAGAAACTCATATAAAAAAAGCATTAGAAGTTGCAAAACCAATTAAATTTGAAGATTTACTAGTTTCACATGTTAACACAGAATATTTTTCAATGAAAGAAGTTTTAAATGATAAAGTTTCTGGTTTTTCAATAATAGTTCCCAAAAATATACAAAGGGATTTTGCAGCATTTTTGATTCCTAAAAACGAGTTAGAAAAGGTTGAAAATTCAATAGTAATCAATCTTGGAAAATTCTTTTTGAATTCATGAAGATTTTTGAATTTTTTTCTACGCCTATGAATTTTGAAATAACATCACATTTAGCTACCAAGGCAAAATATAGATTTTCTCTTTTTTCATCTGATAACCCTTCAAAGTTTCCTTGACCTTTGGAGAGCACAATTTCGTATTCAAAAAAAGCTTTTCTAAACTCTTCAGTAGCTTTACTTATTGAAGTTCCTGGTGTTTTTAAACCAGTATCTATTATTTTTGCAAATCTGTCTATTTCGATTTGTTTAGCATCTTCAAGAGTTGCATCGTTGATTATTGGCTTTCCTTTTACAGCTACTGCTATATGTAAATTTTTATTAAAAGTTTTCATAATGTCAATAAATAATTTATCAAAAACAATTTCACCAGCGTTGTCAACCAGATATAAAAGAGTGTTAGAATTTAAAAGTTTAAATTTAAAATCTTCGAAATCATCAATTGAAAATGGTTCATTCCAAATTTCTGAAACTTTTGATATTAAAAATCCTAAAGAGTCAGGCATAGCACCGAAATCAACTAAATTTCCTGAAACAGCCAATTTAGCAGCTTCATATAATGGATCAGAAGATTCTAAAATTCTTAGTTTAAAAGTATCGTATAGTTTTAAAGCAATTTCATTAGATTTTTTCTTTTCATAATAGAAAATATCATTTATCTTGAGGTATGTTTCTATTTTGGTATACATTTCTTCAGAAATATCAATGGGCTTTAATCCATATTTTGTTTTTGATAAATCATTTAGGATTTTTGATAAAATGACCCACTTTTCTTCTTCGTTGTCTATAAATTTGTTTAAAATTCTTTGAGCTTGTTGAACATGACAAGTTAGACATGCACTTGTCGATTTCAAATTATTCCTCCTCTTTATTGGTTAATTTTTTTTCAATAATATCTAGAACATCTCCAACAGTAAGAATGCTTTCTAATTCATCATCTTCAATTCTTATTCCATATTCATCTTCTAGAATCATTATAAGATCTACAACATCCAAGGAATCTGCTCCAAGATCGTCAATAATAAGAGATGATTCTTCGATATCTTCAATTGGAATATCAAGTTTTTCCGCCAAAATCTTACTTAGTTGTCTAAAAAGTTCTTTTCTATCCATTTTAACCCTCCTCATGTTTTTTTTTCATATTAGATTAAACATAAAATTTACTTATTGTCAAGTTTATTTTTAAAGAATTATATCATAATAAATTATTTTTGAAAAAGTAAACAATGAATTTTTATTTATTTCAATTGTTTTTTATGGTATCATTTAATATAGCTAAGGAGGTGTAATTATTTCCGAAAGAATATTTGATCCAGAAAGAACTCCAATAGATAATCTGACTATAAGGCCTCAGTCTTTAAGAGAGTACATTGGCCAAGAGACGATAAAGAAAAGATTATCTCTTGCTATAAATGCGGCTAAGATTCGTAACGAAGCATTGGACCACGTTTTATTAGTAGGACCTCCAGGCCTAGGAAAAACTACATTGGCGCACATTATTTCTAATGAAATGGGTACAAATATCCATGTTACTAGTGGACCAGTTCTTGAAAAACAAGGTGATGTTGCTGCAATATTAACCAATCTTGAATTTGGTGACATTCTATTTATTGATGAAATTCACAGAATGAATAAATCAGTTGAAGAGATTTTATATACTGCTATGGAAGATTTTCAGATAGATATAATGATTGGTAAAGGACCATCAGCTAGATCTATAAGAATTGATTTACAACCGTTTACTTTAGTTGGTGCTACAACTCGAAGTGGTCTTTTAAGTTCACCATTGAGAAATCGATTTGGTTTAATTATGGAATTGGATTTTTATGCTGAAGAAGAATTAAAGATTATTCTTAAAAGAGCTGCAAACATACTTGATGTTGAGATAAACGATGAAGCTGCTTTGTTATTAGCTAAGAGATCCAGGGGTACACCAAGGATAGCCTTGCGTTTGTTGAGAAGAGTTAGGGATATGAGTACTGTAAATGAGAAAAAAGTAATTGATATAAAAATGGTGGAAGAAATTATGGAGTTATTGGGAATAGATGAAAATGGTTTAGATGAAATGGATAGAAAAATTCTTCGAACTATTATTGAAGTTTATAACGGAGGCCCTGTTGGATTGAAATCATTAGCTGCATCTGTGGGTATAGCTGAGGATAGTATTTCAGAAGTTTATGAACCCTATCTGTTGCAAAGTGGATTTTTAGCAAGAACTCCTAGAGGTAGAATAGCCACTCAAAAAGCATATAAACATCTTGGTTACAAATATACAGGAGGGTTATTTGATGACCAGGTTTTATGAAAATTATCAACGGGTATTAGAAAATGTAGAAAAGGCTTGTAACAGAGTAAATAGAGATATTTCAGAAATTACAGTTGTAGCTGTCAGTAAAACCTTTCCCGTTGAAGTAATAAAAGAAGCATATGAAGCTGGTATAAGAATATTCGGTGAAAATTATGCCCAAGAGTTGAGAGATAAATCAAAGTTTTTAAAAGATTATGATATTAGCTGGCATTTTATTGGAAGAATCCAATTAAACAAACTAAAATATATTGTGCCTGTAAGTGATTTAATACACTCCGTTTCACGATTAGAAGAACTTGAAAAAATAGATCTATTAGCTGAAAAATTTAATAAAATTCAGGAAATATTGATACAAGTTAACATTTCTGGTGAAGAAACAAAATCGGGATTGAAACCAGAGTTAATAAGAGATTTTATTTATAAATCAAAGGATTTTAAAAATATTAGAATTGTTGGTTTGATGACTATGGCTCCTTTTACTGATGACGAAAAAATAATTAGAAAAGTATTTTCTGATTTAAGAAAATTAAGAGATGATTTGATAAAAGATTTTCCAGAAATTAGACATTTATCAATGGGCATGAGTAATGATTATCAAATTGCCGTTGAAGAAGGAGCAACTATTTTAAGGATAGGTACTGCAATTTTTGGTGAAAGAAAGTATGACAATTAATTTGAATATTAAAGAAATATTTTTGTAAAGGAGGTAGC
Organism: Thermosipho sp. (in: thermotogales); assembly: GCA_030153605.1. GTDB lineage: Bacteria > Thermotogota > Thermotogae > Thermotogales > Fervidobacteriaceae > Thermosipho_A. Next base: position 44,363 of record JASKLO010000004.1, on the reverse strand, counting down.
CTATGTTTATAATTGCAAATTTTTTGATTGGAATAGGCTTTGCGCTAAGAGTTTTATTAAATATTGAAATTGTTATTATTGTTATTTCAGCGTTGTTGAGTTGGATTCCAGATGCAAGAAGTTTGTACTATTATTTTCAATCGTTAGCCGATATAGTGGAAAGGCCTATAAGAAAGGTAATTCCAAGGATTGGTCCTGTAGACATTTCACCTATTTTAGCAATAGTTTTATTAGTTTTTTTAGATAAATTTTTGGTACAAAGTATAATTGATTTGGGGTTTTATTTAAAATGAAAAATATAGGAGTTTTTTTCAAACCTGATTTACGTAATATTGCTTTAAGATTTGCTGAAAAATTAAAAGAAAAAAACTTAAAAATAAGTTTTTTTTCATCAGAAGTAAAAGATATTGTAGATAATACTGACGTTACTTTAATAATTGGTGGCGATGGTACAGTTTTAAAAGCTGCAAAATTTGTTTCCTCGCCTATAATAGGTTTCAAAGGAGGAAGACTGGGTTTCCTTTCAAGTTACACTATTGATGAATTTGATAAATTTTTGAAAGATCTTGAAAAAAAACAATTTAAAGAAGACAAGAGACAGTTTTTTAAAGTAAAAGAAAATAATGCTTTGTTTTTAAATGATGTTGTTGCACTTAAAGAGCCTCACCAAAAAATGGTCGATATTGAGGTTTCATTTAATGATGGTAATTTCTATTTCCATGCAGATGGTTTAGTTATTAGTACGCCCACAGGATCAACTGCATATTCGCTTTCATTGGGTGGTCCGATTTTATTACCTAATGTTAGAGCATTTGTTATTACTCCTATTGCACCACAATTTCTAGCTTCTAGAAGTGTGATTTTACCTGAATATGAAGAAATAGTTGTTAAAACAAGTTTTAAAACGCATTTAATTGTAGATGGTATAGATTGTGGGAAAATTGAAAGATTTTCAGTTGAAAAATCAGAAAAAAGTATAGTTATTTTAAGACCTTTTGATTATGATTTTTCAAAGTCTATAAAAGAGAAAATGGGTTATGGAAAAAATTATTTTAAGTAAGGTGATAATATGGATTGGATTTTGAAGGAAAGTATTGAGGAATTAAAAAAAATGGTTTTAAAAGAAGGTTGGCTTGCTGAAACATTATTTAATCAGGCTTTGAATTCGTTAAAAGAAAGAGATGAAAATTCAGCCAAAAATGTTCTTGAAAGGAAAAATGAAATAAATATAATGGATATGAAAATCAGGGAAAAAGCACTAGTTATTTTATCTACCATGATGCCAATGTCAATGGACTTGAGGATAGTAACAGGTAGTTTTGTTATATCAAGTTATTTTCAAATGATATCTGAAAAGTCATTGGAAATAGCAAAGAAAACTTTAGAATTAATAAAAGAACCTCAATTAAAACCTTTGATTACAATTCCTGAAATGGCTAAACATGTTTTAAAAATGCTAAGAGAAAGTATGCGAATGTTTGCGGATCAAAACATGAATGGTGCTGAAGAAATTTGTGAGAGAGATCAAGAAATAGATGATTTTTTAGAAGAAATTAGAAATGAATTGTTGGTCTATATGATGGAAAATTCTAAATATGTTAAAAGAGCATTGATCTTACTTGAGATTTCTCAAAATATAGAAGAAATTGCAGATCAAGCTACTAAGATTGCTGAAACTACATCTTATATAATTACTGGAAAACAATATAGGTGTTTTAATGACAAACTTTATACAATTGATTCTTTAGAAAACTCCAAGGAGGAGAATTCTTGAAAGTTTTAACAAAATATATTTTAAAACTTTCAATTGGCCCTTTTTTAATGGGATTGTTTGGTTTTGTTGTTTTTGCAAGTGTTGAGCTATTATATCAACTTTCCGACTTAATTGTGAGACATCGTGTCGGGATTTTGAAGTTGTTTGAATTAATTTATTATAATTTGCCATATTTTATTTCAATGGGTATTCCTGTAGGAATTTTATTTTCAATTTTTTGGGTACTTTCACAACTTTATAATTCTAAAGAAATAACAGCTTTGTTAGTACATGGTATACCATCGAAAAAATTGGTTTATCCTTTTTTCTTTCTTGCAATTATCTTTGGAGCTTTCGCATTTTATTTAAATGATCAAATTGTACCTGAATTCAATCAAAAAGCAGTTCAAGTTATTTCAAGATATGTTTATAAAAAACCAGAAATGACTATTCGTGAAAATGTTTTAACAAAAATTGATGAGGAACAATATTTCTTTGTCAAAAAATATGATCAAGAAAAAGGAATTTTATATGATGTAGTTTTATTTCAAAATTTTCCAAATGAAAGAAGGATAGTTACAGCTGATAGAGTTATTAAAGAAAATAATTCCTGGTATTTGGTAAATGGAAGAATGTATGTTACTGATGATTCTGGTTTTCTAAAGCTTGACATGAATTATGTAAAAATAAAATTAGATTTAAAAGAAGATCTTGAAAATTTAATGAGGTTTGGTAAATCTCCTAGAGATATGACTGGAAAGGAATTGAAAAGTAAAATTGCAACTTTTTCTAAATTGGGTATAGACCCTTCTCCATGGATAGTTGAACTTCATTCAAGATATGCTAATTCTGTAGGTCCTTTTATAATAGCATTGTTAGGAGTACCATTGTCTCTTTTATTCGGTTTAAAAAGTAAATCTTGGAGCGTAATATTAACCTTTGGTATTGTTGTTCTTTACCAAGGTTCTGGAGCCTGGCTAGCGGCAATGGGAAAGGAAAATTTAATCGAACCTTATTTATCTGCTTGGATTCCAAACATTACTTTTGGATTTTTAGGCCTTTTTTTATTTGCAATTTTAGATACTCCTTTTGCCTACAAAATGAGAGAATTCTTGTCAAAGATATTCATTATTACTGTTTTTGTTGTAATTTTTTTTAATTCTCAGGCTTTTACTAATGAAATCACGTTAGATGCATCAGAAATATTATTTTTTAATGATACAGTATTTGCTAGTGGAAATGTACAAATTCAATGGAATGAAAATGATGTTTTGTCTGATTTTGCTACAGTTACTCTTGAAAACAAAAATGCGAAATTTTTAGAGGCAGAAGGAAATGTAAAATATAAATACAAAGATAGAATTTATCATGCAAAATATTTGAAATACACTTTTGAGGAAGATAAGGCTTATGTTTTAAAGGTTAGAGGAAGTTTTGATTACAAAAACAAAGATAAAAATGTAAATTTATATTTTGGAGCTTCAAGTGCTATAACTTTTCCTTCAAGTTCATTATTAAATGAAGCATATATTACTACTTGTGAATTAGAACATCCTCATTATAAAATAGAATCATTAAAAGTTTATGTTTATGAAGGAAAATATATTGTAGCTGAGAATTCCATAATGTTTATTCTAGATATCCCAATTTTTCCTTATCCCATTTATTTTACTAGTATTTCTGAAAAAGAAAAGTCACCTTTTTCTTTTTCATTTTCTTGGTCTCCTTACAATGGCTTTATAACTAACCAAAGTTATATTTCACATATAAATGATTTAGTTATTGAAACAAATATTGAAACTTTTAAAAATGGTTCTAATTTGAGTTTTTTAGTAAATAAATTAAACACAAATGAAAAGTTTTCTATAGATTTTGGAAAAAGTATACTGAGTTTACAAACTAAAAATTTTATTTATAAAACAAATTGGGACACATTAAATACGTCGATGAAATTAGTTTTTAATGATTTTTATTTTGAGGAAAATTATGTAACAAGTTTAAATTGGAATAAGAGGATTGGTTTTAAACGTACTTTTAGTACAAAATTACCAAAAAGTATTTTCAATTTTTATTTGGATTATAATGGTCAAAGATCATTAATAAATAATTCTCTATTATTAAATAACTTAAATGTACCGTTGAATGATTTTTTGAAGTTTAAAGTTATAAATCTAACATCTAATATAAGTATTTTCAAAGATGGATTTTTTTTGGATGATTCAACCTGGAATGTGAATGAAAATATTAGATACAATTTTAGTTTTTATAATGAAAAATATTTTAATACTAGCTTTGATGTTATTTATTTAAACAATCAATATTCTAGCAAAATAAATCATAAATTTGTTTTTCCATACACATTTGATTTTAATAACTTCCAATTTAAAGCAAAATATGAGTTTGGGATGAATGTTTATAATGCTTTTACAGATTCATCATATTCTAAAATTTCCTTGTTTGATGATTATAACTTTTCAGTTATTTATAATATTTCTCCACTAAAATTTGAAGCAAATTATAATTATAGAGCTAATTTTAAGGATGCATCAACATCTACTAATGTATCCAATTTTTCCTTTGTTATGACTTATATTAACAATTTTTCAAGCATGAGCGTTTCAAGAGGTTGGGATTTCTTAAGGGGGAAAAATCTAAATGATAAAATAAATTATAATTTAAAATTTTCTAGGAATGATTTTAATTTTTTAATTGTTAGCTCTTCTGAATACGATAATGAAAAAATGCTTTTACTACCATCGAATATTAGTGTTAATATCAAAAATTCTAAACTTCGTTTAAATTATAAATCAAGTTTTAAATTTTATCATGGAGATGAGATTCCAATAAAGGAGATAAATCATAATTTGCAATATCAAAACTTAAAAGGATCTTTAACTCAATCTTTAGAAGATGGTTATGTGAAAAATGCATATTTCAAAGGTAGCTTTATTTTAAATAATTTTAAGAATTCTCTTTCTTTTTCTTTCTATAAATCTTCAAAGTATGATGATGCAAAATTTAGTTTTAATTATAAATTAGAAACTAATAAAGATTCGTTATCTTTCTCATATGGTAGTAGCAATAAAATTTTAGAACTTTTATTAAATGTTAACTCATTGGATCCTTCATTTGTAGTTGGAGCGAAATATAATTTTAATTTAGAAAAGATAACTAATTTTCAATTTTCAATTTCTAAGAAAATGCATCACTGGGTAGTTAATTTTAAAAGTGAATTTGATTTTAATGATGATGGAGTATTTAATTTTGATGATGTCCAGAAATTATCAATACTTTTTTATGTTATGGAATTTAGTGAGAAGTTTTTTGGATGGGATTTCAAAAATAATGAACCAAGCATAGGCCTATTTTAGATATATATGATAAAATTTTTGAAAAGTGGGAGGAAGAAATATGGGTGAATTAGTATATATAGAAAAGTTAGCATTTGGAGGGCAAAGTATAGGTAAATTGCCTGGTGGAAAGGTTGTATTTGTCTCTGGTGCTTATCCGGGGGAATTAGTTGAAGTAAATATTATTTCTGAAAAGAAAGATTTTAATATTGGAAAAGTAGAAAAAATTATCGAAAAGATCCCAGAGAGAAGAATACCTAAATGTCCTTATTATAGAGTTTGCGGAGGATGTGATTTTCTAGATTTGAAATATGAAAAGCAGCTTCAATTTAAAGAAGAAATAGTTAAAGATCAACTTTTTAGAATAGCAAAAGTTCCTGAAGAATTTGTTGGAAAAATTCAGGAGAGCAAAAACGAATATGAATATCGCCTCAAAATGGAATTTGCATTTGATTTTCAGAAAAAAACTATTTTAGGTTTGAAAAAAAGAAATTCTAATAAAATTGTAGAAATTAAAAATTGTTTATTGGCTCCAAAACAGTTTAATAAAATTTTAGAATTTGTCCCTGAAATTGTTGATATGTATAAAGTTCCAATCTACAAAAATAAAAATGGAATTTTAAAACATTTAGTTTTAAGATATTCTCCTACAGAAAATTCCGTTATGTCAATTTTTGTTACAAAAACAGAAAAATTTTTAGAAGCTAAAAATATTGCAAATGTGCTTTTTAAAAAAATTCCTTTTATTACATCTATTGTCCATGTTATGAATAGCAGTGATAAAATAGTATTAAGAGGGCCTTATAAAGTTTTAAAAGGGGAAGGTGTAATTAATTACGAGTTTGATTGGGAAAAATTTCAGGTTCCCCCAACAGCATTTTTTCAAAACAATTATTTTATAACAGGTAAGATGATTGAATTTTTGACAAAAAGTCTAAATTTAGAAGGAAATGAAACTGTACTAGATTTATATAGTGGTTTAGGTACCTTTTCTATAAGATTAGCTGCTTTGACAAAATATGTGGTAGCTATAGAAGGAAATCATGTTTCAGTAAAAGCAGGAAAAGCTAATGCAAATATAAATAATATTAGAAATATAAAGTTTATTGAGTCTGATGTTGAAGAATTTTTAATATCAAATGAAGAAAGCTTTGATGTTGTTATTGTTGATCCTCCAAGAAGTGGTCTTAGTAAAGAAGTGATTTCTAAAATAATTGAGATGAGGCCGAGAAAAATAGGATACATTTCTTGCAATCCTTCTACATTGGCTAGAGATTTAAAAACTTTTTTGGACTCAGGTATATATGAACTTGAAATTGTAAAACCTTTTGACATGTTTCCTCAAACATATCATATTGAATCTATAACGATTTTAAAACAGAAAAGGTGATAAAAGTGTTTTTTAAAAAGAAGAAATCTAGAGTTGAGATTGCAAGAGAAGCCTTTAAAAAGGGTGATTTTGAAACTCATAAAAAAGTCCATGATCCTAATTATATTAAAGAAGAACCACATAAAACTGAACAAGGGAAATACATAAGTCCAGCAATTTATGGTGCAAGTGATGGAATTGTTACTACATTTGCAGTTGTAGCAGGTGTAGCAGGTGCACAGCTTGATCCTAAAATAGTATTAATTTTAGGTTTTGCTAATTTGTTTGCTGATGGTTTTTCTATGGCAATTGGCGATTATTTGTCTGAAAAATCAGAAAGGGAATATATTGAAAGTGAAAGAAAAAGAGAATATTGGGAAATTGAAAATTTCCCTGAGGCAGAGAGAAAAGAAGTCGAGGAAATTTATAGGAAAAAAGGGCTTAAAGGTGAACAATTAAAAAATCTTGTTGATATCATAACTTCGAATAAGGAATTATGGGTTGAAACTATGATGAAAGACGAGTTAGGTTTAATGATTGATCAAGAGACATCTCCTTTGAAAAGTGCTGTTGTAACGTTTTTATCTTTTGTTATAGCTGGTTTTATGCCATTAATTGCTTATGTTTTTGCTAGCTTTGTTCCTTTATTTAAGGCTCATAGTTTTTTATCTGCAAGTGTAATAACCGGTATAACTTTATTTGTTGTCGGTGCGTTAAGACAACTAATTACTGATGTTAAATGGTATTTGGGTGGTCTTGAGATGCTTCTTGTTGGTGGTCTATCTGCTACAGTTGCCTTTTTAATTGGATTTATTTTGCGCACAATTTTTGGAATAGTTGTTTAATATGTTAAAATTAAGGAGGAAGAAAAATGAATGTTAAAAGAGCATTGATAAGTGTTTCTGATAAAAGAGGAATAGTGGAATTTGCAAAAAATCTTCAACAAAGGAATGTTGAAATAATTAGTACTGGTGGAACAGCTAACTATCTTGAAAAACAGGGAATAAAAGTTACTAAAGTTTCTGAATTGACAGGTTTTCCAGAAATTTTAGATGGTAGGGTAAAAACTTTGCATCCTAAAATTTTTGGAGCAATTCTTGCAAAATTTGGCAATCAAAAACACATGAAGGATTTAATAGACAATGATATTAAATTTATAGATATGGTTGTTGTAAATTTGTCTCCTTTTGAAGAAATTGCAAAAAAATCTAGAAATGAAGAAAAACTTATTGATTACATAGATATTGGTGGAGTTGCTTTATTAAGAGCAGCAGCTAAGAATTATAGAGACGTAATTGTGTTAACTGATCCGGATGATTATGATAAGGTAATTAAAAGTTTGGATGAATGTGGAGATGTAACACTGCATATGAGGCGAATATTCGCCTTGAAAGCTTTTTATAGAACAATGAAATATGATGCGGAAATTCACAGTGTTTTATCAGAATTGTTTGCATCAATGGATTTTGAAGAATAATTTTAAGAAGGTGAAAAAATGAGTTTAAAAAAACTTTTTATTCTAATGTTTATTTTCACTGCATTTTTAACGTTTGCGGGAAATTTAAGTTTTTCACTTTATATTGGTTATGTTCCTAAATTACCAGAGTATGGTTTGTGGGTAGAAACGGGTATTCCTTATGCTAATGTTTATATTGATGGATACTTAGTAGGTCAAACTAATATATTCGGCTATTTGATTATTGCATTTGAAGAGGAAGGGTATCATACTTTAAAAGTAGAAGCCGATTATTTTATGCCTTTTTCAAAGGTTTTGTATATAGATAAAGAAGGTTTAAGAATTTATATTAATTTACAAAAAGCAGGAAAAATTATGGTTTTTTCGAATGTTTACCCTGTAAATGTATATGTTAATGGAGATTATTTTGGAACTATTAAAAATGAAACAGAGGCTTTAAAAATTCCTGCAGGAGTTAACCAAATTACTTTTTCATCACCTGGATTTGAAACTATTACAGAAAAAATATTTTTAGATTTTAAAGAAGTGAAAATATTTGAATTAGATTTTAAGCCTAGAGAGTTGGTAATGAACATTCAAACTAATTATACTGAATTTTCGCCAAACGGAGATTGGTATAGAGATAGCTGGAATTTAAAAATATATTTATCTACTTATGCAAATGTAAAAATTGAAATTTTTAATAAAAATACTGGTGAGTTAATTTTTGAAAGGTCATTTGAGGGTAGACCATACAATAATTATTTTACCTGGAAAGGTGAAAATGCAAATGATGGTGATTATTTAGTCAGAGTTACAGCAGACAATGGAAAAGAAAAGGTTGAAAGAAATATTACCGTAACAGTTAATAGACAAAAATATGTGTATATTAAACAAATTTTCTTTGCATCAATGTTAGCTATCTTATTTCTTGCAATTTTAGGTTTATAAAGGAGGAGTTTCAGTGTTAGCATTCGAGTTAAAGCAAAAAATAGAAGAAGTTAAAAAAAAGTATGAAGATATTATTCAGGTTTTTCATCCTGAAGAAAAGGAAAAAGAATTAAAAGAACTTGAGAATATTATGGGCCAATCAGATTTTTGGAATGATCCAAAAAAAGCGAAAGAAATATCTCAAAAAGCCCAAAGAATAAGGAAAATTATTGATGACATGAAAGAAATAGAAGAGAAATTTGGAGATTTAGAAGCTGGAATCGAATTATCTGAAGAAGATCCAAGTATGATGGAAATGGTTAATGAATTGATTGAAGATATTGAAAAAAGAGTTAGGAATTTTGAACTGGAACTCATATTAAACGGAAAGTTTGATGCAAATAATGCTTATCTCACTATACATCCTGGAGCAGGTGGTACAGAATCTCAAGATTGGGCCTCTATGCTTCTCAGAATGTACATGAGATGGGCTGAAAGAAAAGGATTTGATGTAGAACTTGTTGATTATCAACCTGGTGAAGAAGCAGGAATTAAGAGTGCTACATTATTTATTAAAGGTGAATTTGCATATGGTTATTTAAAATATGAAAAAGGCGTACATAGACTTGTAAGAATTTCACCTTTTGATGCTAATAAAAGAAGACATACTTCTTTTGCCTCTGTAAATGTTTTGCCAGAAATAGAAGATGATATAGATATTGAAATTAATCCAGATGATTTGAGAATTGATACATATAGAGCTTCTGGAGCTGGGGGTCAATATGTAAATAAAACGGAGTCCGCTATTAGGATTACTCACATACCGACTGGAATTGTTGTAACATGTCAAACTGAACGTTCTCAACTTCAAAATAAAGAAACTGCAATGAAGGTATTGAAAGCTAGGTTATATCAATTGGAATTAGAAAAGCGTCAAAAAGAAATCCAAGAAATTCAAGGTGAATTGAAAGATATTTCTTGGGGTAATCAGATTAGATCTTATGTTTTTCAACCTTATACAATGGTTAAAGATCATAGAACTAATGTAGAAACAGGGAATATAGATGCTGTGATGGATGGAGATATAGATATGTTTATAGAAGCTGAGTTAATTTATTTTGCAGGGGGTAAAAAATAATATTTAGAGGTGGTAAATATGGGTAAAGTTTTTGTGGTTACTTCTGGGAAAGGTGGCGTTGGTAAAACAACAGTTTCTGCAAATTTAGGTTGTACACTGGCAAAGTATGGAGAAAAAGTGTGTGTAATAGATGCTGATGTTGGTCTTAAAAACCTAGATGTGGTTTTAGGCTTGGAAAATAGAATTATTTATACTTTGATTGATGTTATTAAGGGTAATGTATCCCCACATGAGGCATTAGTAAGACATAAGTTAATAAAAAGTTTGTATTTATTACCAGCATCACAAATTGCCACAAAAGAAATGGTTTCTCCAGAAGATATGATAAATATTGTTAATGAATTAAAGTCTGATTTCGATTATATAATTATAGATTCACCTGCGGGCATTGAAAGAGGATTTAGAAATGCTGTTGCTCCTTCTGAACAAGCTATAATAGTAACTACTCCTGAACTTCCCGCAATTTCAGATGCTGATAGAGTAATTGGTTTGTTAGAAAATTTTGGCTTTTCGGAAGATAATATTTTGCTAATTTTAAATAAATATAAATTTCATATGGCTAAAAAAGGTGAAATGCTTACAGAGGAAGATGTAAAAAAGGCTCTAGCAATAAAATTATTAGGAGTTATTCCGGAATCCGATGAAGTAATAATTTCAACTAATAAAGGACTACCTCTTGTTCTTGAAAACGAAAATGGTATAGCAAAAAGTTTTGATAATATTGCAAGAAGATTAAGAGGAGAAAATGTGCCAATTGAAAATGATTTAATAACTGTAAGTAAGAATAATTTGTTAGGTAAATTTGTTTCTTTGTTTAAAAAGAGGTGATTGGTGTGTGGCTTTTAGATATATTCAAGAAGAATTCAAGGAAGCACAGCTCTAAGGATGAAGCATTAAAAAGATTGGAAAATATGATGAGTAGGAGAAGAGAAACTGTTCACAAAATTCCAGTTGAAAATTTTTCAAAAAATTCAGAAGAAATAAAGAGAGAAGTAGTAAGGATAGTTTCTCAAAAATTCAATGTCCCATTGGAAAGGGTGAAAGTTGATTGTCAAGAGCAAGATGGTTACGTGATTATAGTTACAAACATAAATTTCAAATAATTTTTATTTTAGTTTTAGTTTTCATATTATCAGGTTGTGGATTAATATTAAATGATTTATTAGAAAATTCTGAAACTACTAAAACAATAGATTTTCAGATAATTTATCAAGGATTTTACTATGAATTTGATGGAAATAGGATTTTTGGAAATGATTTTAATTTTGGTGATTTGATTTCAGTAAGTATTGAACCTACAAGTACTTTAACTTTTAAAGACAAAACCTTTTATTTTTCAAACAACGACGAATCTTTAATTGTATATTCAAGAAACGATTTATTTTATAAAAATATAATTACACCACTTAATTTAATTATTGAAGAGCAAGCTAGTATAACTTTAAATTTAGATTTGAAGGTAAAATTAACATACGAAGCAACCATTAATGAAGAAAAAATATCGACAGATTTAACTTTAGCTTTTCCCAATAATTTTATAACTATTTCAACGAATACAGCTGATGTATCGAGTTTGAAATTGATAATAGGGCTTGATAGTTCTGGAAATTTGGTGTATGATTTACTAAAAAATAATAATTTTTATTCTGTAGATGCATCATTAGATGAAGGAATATATTATGTTACCAATCAAAACATTTTTTATTCCACGCTATCGCTTGGCGATTCTACTTCAATTATTTACTATCCAAATTCTTGGAATAAAATTGATTCTCCTTACCCATATTAATTGAGGAGGTCTTTCATGAGAACATATAAAAGAAAAAAGAAATTACCTTTATTTATTTATTCTGCTTTTATAATTGTATTATCTCTTTTTCTTTTTGTTACATTAATAAGCTCAATAATAAGGTACAATCTGAATTTAAAAGAGGTTAAAAATTTAGAAGCAAAGTATAATGAACTGAAATTTGAATATGACAAGAAAATTGATTTATATAATACCTTAAAAAATTACAAAGAAAGTAGTGATGAAAAATAATGAGGTATGTTGTTACAACATCGTATCGCCCAACAAAAGAGATGGTAGAGCTTGCCAAAAAATTGGCTAGAGAATATAACGTTAGTTATGTAAATAGAAGACATTTATCTGAAAAATTGAAGAATAAGAAAATTGATTTTTATTATGTTGTTGATAAAAATTTAATGCTTTCGATTAAATGGGGAAATAATGAGTTTTTCTTTCATCAGGGAATTGCAAAAATTCGAATGGAAAACATTAAACATGGAGAAAAAGATTATTTAATAGAATCTGTTAAGCCAACAGAAGAAACTGTAGTTTATGATGCCACTTGTGGTCTAGCTTCAGAAGCATTATTGTTAGCACATTTTTCAAAAAAGGTTATAGCTACTGAGGGATCTATACATATTTATAGAGTTGTTAAATGGGGACTTGAAAGATATAATTCGAATGAAGATTGGATAAATAAAGCAAAAAAGAAAATAGAATTGATTTTTGCAAATTATAAGGAATATATTCGTCAAGTGGAAGATAATTTTTTTGATCGTGTTTATTGTGACCCGATGTTTGAAAATCCGATATACCAGAGTAACAGTTTAAATCCTTTGAGAAATTTTGCCGTATATGAAAATTTAAATATTGGCGATATTGAACAAATGCTTAGGATAACAAAAGAAAGAGTTGTTATTAAGACTAATATAAAAGATTCTTTGTACAAAAATATAAAATTTTTGTTTGATGAAGAATATTTGTCAAGAAAATCAGGTGTAGTATATGGAGTTATTAAGAAAAAGTAGTGGAGGTGCTAAAGGTGGGTTTTTTTGAAAAATTTAAGGAAGGTTTAAAAAAAACTAGAGAAACTTTTTTTGTTAAAATAAAAAATATTCTTAAGGGTCAAAAACTCAGCGAAGAAATTAAGGAAGAAATAGAAGAATTACTTATATTGTCTGATGTAGGGATCGAAGCGACAGAGTATATTTTAGAAAAAATAGAACAGTTAAATGAAGAAGATTCCTTTGAAGCTTTAAAGAAAGTATTAATTGAAATTTTATCAGGAAATAACAAATTAAATTTTCCAGAAAAACCTCCATTTGTTATTAGTATGGTAGGGGTAAATGGTTCAGGAAAAACCACAACTGCAGGTAAATTAGCAGAGTATTTTAAAAATTCTGGAAAATCAGTAGTATTAGCAGCTTGTGATACTTTTAGAGCAGCAGCAATTGATCAGCTAAAAATTTGGGCTGAAAGAACAAATTCAACTTTCATATCCCATCAGGAAGGTTCTGATTCAGCTGCAGTTGCTTTTGACGCGGTTAGTCATGCTCTTGCAAAGGAAAAAGATGTGGTTATTTTAGACACTGCAGGTAGATTACATACAAAAACAAACTTAATGGAAGAATTAAAGAAAATTAATAGAGTAATTAAGAAAAAAATTCCGGATGCTCCACATGAGGTGCTACTTGTTATAGATGCTGTTACTGGACAAAATGGTTTACAGCAAGCAAAAATTTTCAAAAAATTTGTTGATGTAACAGGCATAGTATTAACAAAATTAGATGGGACGGCAAAAGGTGGAATTGCAATAGCGATTGCTAAGGAAATGGGTATTCCAATAAAATTTGTTGGTCTGGGTGAAAAAGCTGATGATTTAAAGCCTTTTGACCCTGAAGATTTTGTTAATGCTTTATTGGAGGGTTAAAATGAAAAAAGAATTGAATATACTTCTTTTATTTTTTGTTTTAATATTTTTATTTTCTTGTAATTATGTTTCTTATAATGATTTTAATAAACTCCAATTAAGAGTAGAATCGTTGGAGGAGATTGTAAAAAATCATGAATCGCGTTTGAAAAGTTTAGAAGAAAATGTTGAATCTTTGAAGACGAATACAAATAATAAAATTAAAATTTTGGAGAAAAAAATTTCTGATTTAGAAAAAGAAAGTGATTATAGTTATTTAGAAGACTATGTAAAACAAATTGCTTTAGAAGTTTCAAATCTTCAAAATCAATTAAATAAGGTTACTGCAGAATTAACTGCATACAGTTTGAAAACAATTATTTACAGACTAAATGAGGTAGAAACACTAGCTAGAAATTTGAATCTTGATGATGTTAAAAGTATTGTTAATGAAGCAGTAAGTAAATTTGAAAATGGATATTTGGAAATTTCAAAAATCGAAGAAAAACTTTCTGAATTAGAGTTATCCCTTAATGCTCTTAAAAACACTATTCAAGAGATTGAAGTTATTAAGGAAGCTACTAATGTAAATTATGTGGTCTCTACTAATCAAATTACTTATAATTTTGAAAAACTAGAATCAATTGAGAAAAATTTAAATGTTTTAGCTCGAAAAATTGATTCACTAACTAGTGAAGAAACATTACAAAGAGATTTGGCTTTGATTAGACAGATCAATGAGGAGTTGAGTTTTTTAAAACAAAGGTTTAGCGAAAAAGATATTATAGAACTTTTAAAATTAAGGACGGGCTATATTAATTATATAGTAAGGCCAGGAGATACTTTATATGAAATTAGTAAAAAATATGGTTTGGGGAATGAAGGAGTACAAAAATTAATAAGTTTTAATAATATCAAAGATCCTAAAAAGATTACACCTGGACAAATAATAAAAATACCTATTGATAATCCTGAAACCTTTTTAAATGTTCCTTTGAAAGAAATTAACCCCGATGATATTTTAAGTTATTTTGGTGATTCAATTAATGGTATTACAAATTTAGGAATAGATGTTATTGCACCTGGAAAGGATGTTTATCCTATTCTTCCAGGTAGAGTTACTGTAAAAGGTAATGACATTTTATTTATAGATCACGGGAATGGTATTCTTGGAATTTACAAGGGAATAGAAACAAAACTTGAAGAAGAAGATTGGGTTTCAGTAAATGAAAAAATTGGAAAAGTTATAAATGTTTTTCATTTTGAATTATGGATTGATGGCGAACCAAGAGATCCTTTCAGATTGCTTTTTTCTTTAAAAGGCAGTTTTAAAATAACATTTTATACACCATGGGATGATGGGAAAATTCCTGAACACCCTACTTTTAAATTAACAAGAACTGGTAAAGTAGCTAGAGAATGGGTTACTGCGGCAGTAGATCCATCAATAATTCCACTAGGTTCTTTAATTTATATTCCTGCATTTAAGAAGATATTTATAGCAGAAGATACTGGAAGTTCTATTAAAGGAAATAGGATAGATATTTACATTGAAGACGTTTATGCTGCCCGGAAGAATAGTATTAAAGAATATGAAATTTATGTTCTTAGAAATGGAGGTACATAAAAATGGCAATAACTATGAAAAGTGATTATGCTTTAAGGTTGTTGTTACTTCTTTCCATAGAAAAAAGAAGATTAAGTACAAGCGAACTTGTCAAAAAGTGTAGAACACAAATTCCTTATGAATTTGCTCAAAAAATATTGTCTCAATTAGCTTCAAATGGTATTTTAAAATCATACAAAGGAAAATTTGGAGGATATGTATTAGCAAAGGAGCCTAAAGAAATTACTATTTATGATGTTGTAAATGCTGTTGATGATATGAAAACAACAATAACCTGTTTTGTTGAACCTTCAGAGGTAGTTTTTCCAGAAATTTGTTCAATTAATGAAGTTTGGGAGATTGTTATGGAAAAGTTTGAAGAATCATTAAAATCAGTAACTTTAGATCAATTAAAAGAGTCATATTTAAAGAAATGTGAAGAATTTGAAAGGAGGAAAACAAAATAAAAGTAGGGATTGGTCTAAGTGGAGGAGTTGACAGTGCTGTTGCATTGTATTTATTATTAAAAAAAGGTTATGAGGTTGTTGCATATCATATGAAAACAGTTCCCGATGAAGTTTTTTTAACAAAAAAAATAACTCACAAAGTTTGCTGTAGCCCTTCAGATACCTTTGATGCAAAAAAAATTGCACATTTTTTCGGAGTAGAGTTTAAAATAGTTCATTTAGAAGACGAATTTAGAAGAACAATAATAAGATATTTTATAGATGAGTACAAGAGAGGAAGAACACCAAATCCATGTTATTTTTGTAATGATTGGATTAAATTTGGTCTTTTATTTGATGTCATGGTTAAAGATGGAATGGATTACATATCTTCTGGACATTATGCTCGAATAATTGATGGTAAATTGTTTAGAGCAAAAAATGTCGAAAAGGATCAATCTTATTTTCTTGCTTCAATTAAAAGAGAAAAGTTAAATAAAATATTGTTGCCAAATGGAGAGTATGACAAAGAAGAAATAAGAAATATTGCTAAAGAATTAGGGTTACATGTTCATTCAAAAAAAGATTCTCAGGATTTATGTTTTATCCCTGACAATAATATTTCAGAGTTTTTAAAAGAGAATGGAGTACAAGAGAAAAATGGATTAATTATTGATGCTTCTGGAAACGTTATTGGAACACATAAAGGTTTGTTTAACTATACAATAGGACAGCGAAAAATTGGAATTGCTACAGGGAGTAGGATGTATGTTAAAAGCAAAAATGTTGATAAAAATCTTTTAATTGTTGGAAATAAAAATGATCTTTACTCTTCAAAATTTGTGGTTACAGATTTAAATTTTCTTCAAGAAATACCAAAAAAAGCAAAAGGTTATGTAAAAGTTAGAAAAAAGTTTAAAGAAGTGCCCTGCAACATTTTTATTGAAAATAATAAAATGTTTGTTGAATCATTAGAACCTATCTTTGCTGTTACTCCGGGTCAAATAGCTGTTGTGTACGATGAAGAAGGAGCAGTAATGGTTTCTGGTGTAATTGATAAGGAGGGATGGAATTGAATTTAAAAATTCTTATTAATGAAGAAGAACTTCAAAGTAGAATAAAGGAATTAGCAAAAGAAATTACAGATTATTACAAAGATAAGACAGACTCTATACATGCTGTTTGTGTTCTTAAAGGTGCGATTCACTTTTTTACGGATCTTGTAAAACACATAGATTTAAATGTAGAATATTCTTTTATACATGTTTCTAGTTACTCTGGTACTGAATCTACGGGGAAAATACGGGTTAAAAGCTGGATTGATGAACCCATAGAAAAGAAATACGTATTAGTAGTTGATGATATACTTGATACAGGACTGACCTTGTCATATATATTAGGTTATTTAAGAAGGTACAATCCAGAAGATTTAAAGGTAGCCACACTATTGAAAAAACAAGGAAGAAATCCTGCAGTTTCAGCAGATTTTGTGGGTTTTGATATAGAAGATAAATTTGTAATAGGGTATGGTCTAGATTTTGATGAAAAATTCAGAAATATTCCATATATAGGGTATTTAGAATGAAAAGAGTAATATTTTTGCTTTTAATAGCTGTGATTGTTGCTTTTTTTGCTACAATAATATTTTTTTTGCCCTGGATAAAAATTTTATATTCTGTTATGTTTTCACCTCTACCAGAGGTCACTAATTTTTTGGTGTTAGGTCTTGATAAAGATATTCAAGGTACAAGACGGACAGATGTTATTATATTTGCAAATGTAAATTTAAAAGATGGTTTAATAAAAATTAGTAACATTCCAAGAGATTTAATTGTGGATGGTAGAAAAATTAATTCTTATTACCAAACAGAAGGTCTAGAAAAGTTAGAAAATTTGATAGAAAAATTCACAGGCCAAAAAATTGACAAATATGCAATTGTTGATTACGATGTTATTAAATATCTTGGAGACAGTTTAGGACCTGTTGAAATTTATGTTGAGGAACCCATGAAGTACCAGGATTATTCACAAAATTTATTTATTGATTTTGATCCAGGATTACATTACTTAAATGGGGAACAGCTTCTTGCATATTTGAGATTTAGAAAAGACAGCAAAGGTGATATTGGAAGGATTGAAAGAGAGAAATATGTTATTGAACAATTAGCAAAAGCGGCTTTCAAAAAAAATATATTTGAGATAGCTAATGTATATAAAAATGTTTATGAAATGATTGATACAAATATTAAAACATCTGAATTGGTTTATTTAGCATCAAGATTCAGAAAATCATTAAATATTATCAGTGTTTCATTTCCTTTACAATATGATTCAAAAGGTAATATTTACCCTGGAAAGTTGGAAGAATACAAGAAAAAGTTCTTAAAAATTTCAAATGAACAAAGCGAAAAAACTTATAGATTTTATATTTTGAACAATACCAACAATCAAACAAGAACTTATAATGTTAATTTATATTACATGTGGCATGCGGCAGGTTTTGAACCTTTAGGAATTTTTGATTTAGATAAAGTAAAATTTGAAGAAGATACTGTGTTTATTTTGAATGAAAAGATTGATGTTAAAAGTGTGCGTGAAATAGTTAGTGTAGTTCATCCAAAAAGGAATTTTCGAATAAAATTAGCAAAAGAGGATTTAGAAAAATATTATTTATTAGTTCATACCCTTTCATCTGAAAGAAAATATTTTGAGTTTCCTATTGATTTTATTGTAATTTTAACCGATTAATTTTTCTTTTTTTATTTTTTGTGTATAAATGTGTGCTAATCTTGTAGGTTCAGGTAGTCTGTATTTTGTAATAAACATTTGAGTGAATTTTAAACTGCTCGGGATATCAATCATATGTCCGGGAGATATAAAAATTGGTTTTGTTTTATCTTTACTTCTATAAACAATTCCAATTGTTTCATTTTTATATACTAAATTTGTAAAACTTCCCTTTTTCTCCGCTGGTTCTTCATATTCCCCTACTAGTTTACTTTTTGCAATTCCAATAGTGGGTTTATCAATAAACAAACCCATATGACTGGCAATTCCAAGTTTTCTTGGATGTGCGATTCCTTGACCATCAAAAAAAACAATATCTACATTATTTTCAATCTTTTCCCATGCTTTAAGAAATATAGGTCCCTCTCTAAAAGCTAAAAGTCCAGGAATGTAGGGCATATTTACTTTTTCAAAATGATATTTTATTTCCAAAATTTGAAAATTTTTATCAATTACTATTATTACAGCTACACCAAAATTTCCTTTAAAAGCTATATCTACACCAGCAACGATGTTTACTTCTTTTTCGAAAGGTTGGATTTTTAATGAATTTTTTAGACTTTTTTGTACTTCTATAGCTTTTTTAGGTTCCAATAACCATTCATGAAGATTTTTGTACTTCATAACAACTCCTAATTCTCATAATTTTTCTTTCAATAATTTTTTAAGTTTTAAAGCATCTTTAATTGCATATCCGTTGAAATCATTATTAAAGTAAATGTAGGCTTCACAATTAAATTCTTTGATCTTTTTTGCATATTCTATAAGTTTATCTCCATATTCAGAAGCATATAAATTCTTAGGCCCATGAAACCTTATATAAACAAAATTTGCAGTCTTTATCCAGAGACTTTTAAATCTTGAAGAATCACTAATACAAAAGGCTATATTGTGATTTTGTAATAGATCAAATAATTCATCAACAAACCACGAATTATTTCTAAATTCAATTGCATGTTTATAGTTATTTGGAAGCATACTTATGAAATTTTCTAGAAGTGGAATGTCTTTTTTTAAAGAAGGAGGTAATTGCCAAAGAATTAATTTTAATTTCTCATTTAGAAGAGAAACTCTTTCGAAAAACTTTTTAAAATATTCATTACCACCTTTTAATTTCATCTTGTGAGTAATTACTTTAGGGCCTTTAATCGAAAAAAAGAAATTGTCAGGAACTTTTTTGTACCAACTTTTCACTATGTTTTCAAATGGTATTCTGTAAAAAGTTGAATTAACTTCTACTGTGTTGAAATATTTAGAATAAAAACTAAGCCACTTATTCTTTTCAAGATTTTCAGGATAGAAAATTTTAATCCAATGGTTATAACTCCAACCAGAAGTTCCTATGTAAAACATTAATAATCACTTCTTTTCAAACTTCTTTGTTTTAGGGTTAAACCATTTGAAAAAATATTTTCCCTGATAAGTATCTTTTTCTTTTAAACTTTTTTCAATGAGATTAATTATCTGAATTTTTGGCAAGTTCCAATTTCCAAATAGAGTACCTTCTCTAGGAGGATCAGCGACTAATCTGTGGATTACAATATTAGGAGAAAGATATTCAAGAAATCTAATAGTTCGCTCTACATATTCATTTAAACTGCTAGCTTTTATTTTTCCTTCCTTGTACATTTTCCCCAACAATGTATTTTCAACAAAATATAAAGAATGGATTTTTACTCCATCTACTCCTAAAACTGAAAGAATTTTAGCAGTCTCAATTACATCTAAAATATTATCTTGTGGAAAATTCAAAATAACATGAGAAACCAATTCAAAACCTCTTTTTTTAATTTCAATGGCAGCTTTTATATATTCTGCGAGCGTATGTCCCCTGTTCATTTTTACAAGTGTGTGATAATTTGCAGTTTGTAATCCCATTTCAATAGATATATCTATTTGGTTTTTAAGTTCTTCAAGCAAGTCAAGAATTTCGTCAGAAATACAGTCGGGTCTAGTTGAGATGGAAATTTGAACAATATCTTCATCGATAGCCTGAAGATATATTTCTCTTAATTTTTCAACAGGGGCATATGTATTAGAAAAATTCTGAAAATATGCAATAAATTTTTTGGCCCCTTTTTTAATATAACGCTTTTTCATTTCTTTTATTTGTGATTTAATATCTATTTCTCCAAAAGTGGTAAATCCACTACCTGTTTCATCACAAAAAAGGCACCCTGGAAGACCGTTTTCTCGATTTGGACAGGTAAAGCCAGCATTTATTGGTAATCTATAAACTTTTGTACCATACTTTTTTTTCAGTTCTTCACTTAATTTTCTATACCTATAACCTTTTTGTAAGAATTCGTAAATTGTCTGTAAACCTCCTTTGAATCAATAGTTGGAAATTTACCATCAATATAAATAAACTTTCCATTTACCATAGTTGCATAAACTTTAGGAGTGGAATGAAGTAGGTGTTTTTTCATGTTTTTAGTAGGGAAAAACGAAGGAGTATCTAAATCAAATATCGTTAAATCAGCGTATTTCCCTTCTTGAATTAATCCTCCATCTAATTTCAATGCATTATATCCGTTAACTGTGAGCATTTTAAGAACATCCTCAATTTTCATATGTTGAGGATTATCTTTTTTTTGTAAAAGTGTAGCTAACCTAGCTTCAAACAAAACGTTCAAAGAGTTATTACTTGCTGGACCATCGGTACCAAAAGAAATATTGATTTCATTTTTTAACATATCAGTGATGGGAGCAATTCCATTTCCAAGTTTTAAATTACTTGTTGGATTGTGAGAAATAAAAGTGTTAAATTTTGATAAAAGCTTTAAATCATCACTATCTACATGTACACAATGAACTGCAAGAAAGTGATTGTCGGCTATTCCTGTATCTAGAATTTCTTTTAAGTTATACCTTTCTTTTTCCCAATGGTTTTCAAATAAATGCATTGTTACAACTAAGTCATTTATTTTTGAGATATTTGCAATTTCCTTTAAATAGTTAATTGAACAACTGTATGAGGCATGAGGGCCAAGTCCAACAAATATTCTGTTATCATGTTCATTCCATTTTTCTATTAATTCAAATGTTTCTTTTAATCTTCCTTTACCATTACCATCTAAGTCAACTAAACCTCTAGTTAAAAGAGCTTTCATTCCAAATTCAGAGACTGCCTTAGCGACGGAATTTTCAAACATGTACATATCACAAAAAGCCACAATACCATTTGATGCCATTTCCATTAAAGATAATAAAGTTGCCCAGTAAACTATCTCATCATTTAATTTTGTTTCAAGAGGTTCTATTGTTTTAAATAACCATTCATTAAACGGTAAATCTTCAGCTATACCTCTAAAAATTGACATTGCAACATGTGTATGCGTGTTAACCAAACCAGGAGTAATTAGTTTGTTATCAAAAAAGTAAATTTCTTCATCATTTTCAATTAAATTTTCACTTATTTTAGAAATTTTTCCGTTAGAAATCTTCAAATCTAACTTTTGTGGTTCATCCTTATAACTTTTCAAAACATATGCGCCTTTAATAATCATTTTTATTTCCCCTTGATTCTTTTTGCATCAATCCAAAGGCCTTCAAGATCATAAAATTCTCTTCCTTGTTCTGTGAATATGTGAATAACAATATCTCCTGCGTCTATTATTAACCAATCATAATTTTCACCTTTATCAAAATATATTATTTCTTTTCCAAATTCGTGTAGTAATTCAAGCATAGCTTCTCTTAAACTTTTCATGTGAGTAGAACTATTTGCTGTTAATATTACAAAGAAATCAGTAGGTACATTAGTTGATGACATGTCTAATATAATAGGCTCAATTGCTTCTTTTTCAATTAATTTTTCCCAAATTTTTTCTATAATTTCCATTTTGATCGATTTCACCTCCGCATAATTTCCCATTCTTCATTTAAATAGCCTTTATCAAGATAGTCTCTAATATAACCAACTAAATAAAAGGAGCCAGCTACAATTTTTAAGTCTGCATCAATATTTTTAACTTTTTCGACTGCTTCAATAGGATTTTCTATAAAACCAACCCTTTTAGAATATTTTTTTGCAATTTCGAAAGTTTCGATCGAATTAGTGGCTCTATGTGAAGGCGGAACGGTTATTATTACTTCATCTAATAATGGGCATATTTTTGATAAGATTTGTTTTTTATCTTTATCATCTAAAATGCCTATTATACCAACTTTAGATTTATCTTTAAAGTATATGTTAAGGTTTTCAACAAATTTTTCAGCAGCTTGTGGGTTATGAGAACCATCTAGAAGAAAACCTTTAAACATTTCAAAACGTCCAGGAATAAAAGCATTTTTGAAAGCTTTCTTTAGGCTTTTTTCATCTAATTTACCATTGAAAAGTTCAAAAATTTTAATAGCAATAGCTGCATTAATAGGTTGGTGTGTGCCATTTAGTTTAATCTCAATGTTTTTAATTGTATTATCACCATAATAATTAATGATGTTTTGGTTAAATTTAAAGTCTACGATTTCAAAATCAAAATCCTTTTTTAATTCATAAACTTTTGAATTTTTTTGATTTGCAATTTCATAAATTACTCTTTTTGCTGGTTCAATTACGTTTCCAATAACAACTGGAGAATTCTCTTTAATAATTCCAGCTTTTTCATAAGCAATTTTTTCAATTGTATCACCTAGAATTTTGGTGTGTTCTAAAGAAACTGTAACGATAGATGAAACTTCAGGTTTAATAACATTTGTTGCGTCATATCGCCCACCTAAACCAACTTCAACAGAAGCAGCATCTACTTCTTCATCTTTATCAATTTGAAACGCTAGTGCAGTAGCAAATTCAAAAAAGCTTGGAGAATAATCAATTCCTTTTTTATCCATCTTTTCTGCTTCATTTTTTACTTTAATAAAACTTTCAAGAAATCTTTCTTTAGAAACCATTTGTCCGTTTATTGGAAATCTTTCGAGTATAGAAGATAAATGTGGGGAAATATATCCGCCAGTTTTGTAATTATGTTCTTTCATCAAAAAGTGAGTAAAGGTTGTTACACTTCCTTTGCCATTAGAACCAGTAATATGAACGCTTTTGAAACTTTTTTCCGGATTATTTAGCCTTTTTAAAAGTTCTTCGATTCTGTATAATCCAAGCTTTATTTTTCCATAAGGTCTATTAAAATAAAGGTATTTTAATGCTTCAATAAAATTCATTTCAATCCCTCTTTTTATTTTAATGAATCAACAACAGTTCTGATTTTGTTAATTTGTTCTTCAATATTATTTAGCTTTTCTTTGGTTTCATTAATAATTTCTTCAGGAGCTCCTTCGAGGAATTTTTTATTGGACAATTTATTCCTAAATTTTTCTGCATCTTTTTCAAGTTTTTCGATCTTTTTGGAAAGTCTTTCTATTTCAGATTCTATGTCTATTAACTCCCCAAGTTCCACATATACTTCAATTTCATTGTCTATATATGCACTTGCACTTTTTTCAGGTTTGGAATTTGTGATGTTTATTTTTTCAACATTTGCAAGGGTTTCAATATACAATTTTTCTTCGTCAGAAAGGTCTTTATT
Source organism: Thermosipho sp. (in: thermotogales) (assembly GCA_030153605.1). GTDB lineage: Bacteria > Thermotogota > Thermotogae > Thermotogales > Fervidobacteriaceae > Thermosipho_A. The sequence continues at coordinate 20,305 of JASKLO010000004.1, read as the reverse complement.
GATTGATATATTAACTTTTGTACTTTGTGGAATGTTTACTTCTGCTTTAATATTTCTAATTCCTCTAATTATTGACATTAAAAGATTAAAATGACTTTCAGAGTCTTCAAAAATAAATTTGTTTTCAACTTTTGGCCATTCAGAAACGGTTATTGATTCACCTGATAAAGGTAATTTTTGCCAAAGTTCTTCAGTAATGAACGGCATAAATGGATGAAGAAGCTTCAAACTTTTATCAAGTACATAAACTAAAATGTTTTGTACAAGATTTTTTTCTTCGGTTTTCAATCTTGGTTTAGCTGCTTCTATATACCAGTCACATAATTCATCCCAGAAAAAGTTATAAATTTCTTTGGCTGCAATGTTAAATTCATAATTTTCAATAGCTTCAGTAACAGTTTTTATTGTTTTTTGAGTTCTTGATAAAATCCATTGATCTGAAAGTTTAAGATTTTCAAGAGGAACTTCCTTGAAGTCTTCAAGATTTAAAATAACAAATCTTGTAGCATTCCATATTTTATTAGCAAACTTTTTATTATTTTCAATGTATTTTATATCTAAGTTTATATCTCTTCCTTGTGCAGCCATTAATGCCAGAGTAAATCTCATGGGGTCAGCTCCGTATTTTTCAATGATTTCAAGTGGGTCTATACCATTTCCTAAAGATTTACTCATTTTACGACCGTATTTATCTCTAACTAATTGGTGAATATAAACATCTTTGAAAGGTTTTTCCCCCATAAATTCATATCCCATCATGATCATTCTTGCAACCCAGAAAAAGATAATATCAAAACCAGTTACAAGTACATCTGTTGGATAAAAAGTTTTAAGATCTTCTGTTTCTTCTGGCCAGCCTAGCGTGCTAAATGGCCAGAGAGCAGAAGAAAACCATGTATCTAGAACATCTTCATCTTGTTTGAGATTATTACTTCCACATTTTTCACATTTTTGTACATCAGTTTCTGAAACATTAATATGTCCACAATCTTGACAATACCAAATAGGAATTCTATGTCCCCACCAAAGTTGTCTACTGATACACCAATCTCTTATTTCATACATCCAATTTAAGTAAACTTTTTCCCATCTTTTTGGATAAAAAGTTATTTCACCATGTTCAACAGCTTTAATTGCTCTTTCAGCTAATGATTTCATACTTACAAACCATTGGTCCATTAACAAAGGTTCAATAACTGTATCGCATCTGTAGCAATGTCCAACAGAGTGCTTTATATTTTCGATTTTTAAAAGATAACCTTCTTTTTCTAAATCTTCAACAATTGCTTTTCTTGCTTCATATCTATCAAGTCCTTTATATTTTCCACCATTCTCATTAATTGTCATATCTTCATTAAAAATGTTTATGAATTCCAAATTATGTCTTTGCCCAATGAGAAAATCATTTGGATCATGTGCCGGAGTAACTTTCAAAGCACCAGTTCCAAATTTTGGGTCAGCATGAACGTCACCTATTATTTTTATTTTTCTTCCAACTAATGGAAGAATAACTTCTTTTCCAATTAAATCTTTATACCTTTCATCGGAAGGATGAACAGCTACAGCAGTATCACCTAGCATAGTTTCGGGTCGAGTAGTAGCAATCACAATTTCTCCAGTACTATCAGCAAAAGGATATTTAATGTAATATAATTTTCCATCATGTTCATGATATTCAACTTCTTCATCTGACAGTACTGTCTTACAGCGTGGACACCAATTGACTATATATTTTCCTTTATAAATTAATCCTTTTTTATACAAAGAAACAAATACTTTTCTTACCGCTTTTGAAAGTCCTTCGTCTAAAGTGAATCTTTCTCGTGTCCAATCAACAGAAGCTCCTATAGCCATTATTTGGTTTTTTATTGTTTTTCTGTAAGTATTAGCCCAATCCCAAACTATTTCCAAAAATTTTTCTCTTCCCAACTCTTCTCTTTTTTGGCCTTTCTTTTCCAAAAATTTTTCTACAGCTGTTTGTGTGGCTATACCAGCATGATCTTCTCCTGGCACCCAAAGAGTTTTGAAACCATTCATTCTTTTAAATCTAACTAAAATATCTTGTAATGTAATATTTAAAGCATGTCCCATATGAATTTTTCCTGTAATATTTGGTGGTGGAATCACAATAGAATATTTAGGACGACTATCCTCATTTTTAGGTGTAAAGTATCCTTTTTCAAGCCAAAATTTGTACCATTTTGTTTCAATTTTTTGTGGGTCATATCGTGTACCAATTTCGTTATTCATCAACTTAGCACCTCCTAAAAATTTATTTAATTATTTATTTTTTTAAGTTATTTTGCAAAAATTAAAAAAAATTATTCATATTAGCCGGTTTTTATAAAAATTATATCACAAAAATAAAACTGCTAAAAGTTTAGTTATGTGAACTTTATATGTTATAATTTTTTTTGATAGTTTTGAAAATTTTGATTATATGATAGGAGGTGTAGTAATTGAGACTTGCTACATTTAAGGGGGGAGTCCATCCTCCTGAAAGAAAAGAACTTTCTAAAGATATTCCTATCCAAAAAGCTCCGCTTCCGGAAAAGGTTATAGTTTTTATGCAACAACATGCAGGTGCTCCAGCTAAACCAGTTGTTGAAGTAGGTCAAAGAGTAAAGACTGGTCAAATAATAGGAGAACCTGGAGGTTTTATTTCAGCATATGTTCATTCACCAGTAACCGGAACTGTTGTGGAGGTAAAAAAGATTTCTAATGTAATTTTTAGTGCAGCAGTAGAAGCAGTAACTATTCAAAGAGAAGGAGAAGATGAGTGGGAATTACTTCCACATGGCGATTTTGAAAAATTTAGTAATGAAGAATTAATAGAAAACATTAAAAAGGCAGGAATAGTGGGTCTTGGAGGTGCAATGTTTCCAACTCATGTTAAGTTAACACCTCCCAAAGACAAAAAAATAGATACTTTGATTATAAACGGTGCAGAATGTGAGCCATATTTAACTATAGATCATAGGATGATGCTTGAAAAATATGAAGAAATACTTTTGGGAATTAAAATTGTTAAGAAAATTTCGGGTGTCAAAAATGTTTATATTGGAATTGAAGAAAATAAAAAAGATGCAATAGATCTGCTAAAAGAAAAATGGAAAGGCCAAGTAATTGTTGTTCCATTAAAAACAAAATATCCTCAAGGAGCAGAAAAACAATTAATTTATGCTATTACTCGAAGAGAAGTTCCTAGAGGCGGTTTGCCAATGGATGTAGGAGTAGTGGTCCAAAATGTAAGTACAATGTTTGCAATAAAAGAAGCGATAATTGATGGAAAGCCTTTAATTGAGCGTGGGCTAACTGTAACAGGTGAAGCGATAAATAAACCGGGTAATTGGTGGGTCAGAATTGGTACTCCAATTTCTTGGATTATTGATAATCTTGGGCAAGGATTTAAGGATGGAATTGAAAACGTAAAGGTTCTTATGGGTGGACCAATGATGGGTATTCCGATTAATAAAATTGACACTCCTATTGTAAAAGGTAATAATGGTATAACAAGTTTAATACCAGAAGAGCAAAAAGGAACTTTTTGTATAAGATGTTCCTATTGTGTTAATGTGTGTCCGATGGGTTTACAACCATATTTATTAGATTTGCTTGGGAAAAAGAAAAGATATGATGAAGCAGCTCAAATTGGTTTATTGGATTGTATTGAATGTGGTTCTTGTACGTATATTTGTCCAGCAAAAGTTGAACATGTAAAAACGATAAAGCTAGCTAAGAAAGTTTATAGAGCCCTGAGAGGGGGGAGAAAATAATGAAATTGATTACAGGTAATGCACCACACTTAAGAAATAATGATACAACTGCAAAAGTAATGATAGATGTAATTATTGCTTTAATTCCAGCTCTTATAGGAGCTTGGTATTTCTTTGGTTTCTATGCTTTCTTTTTAGCAATATTAGGAGCAATTTTTGGTGAGTTATTTGAATTGTTTATAATGAAATATTTAAGAAAAGATAAAAGTTTTGTGCCAAATGGAAGTGCAGCTGTAACAGGTATTTTATTAGCTATGAATGTTAGTCCAGCAACTCCATGGTGGATAATGATAATAGGTTTAATTTTTGCTCTTGGCGTAGCAAAACATGCTTTTGGTGGTTTAGGAATGAATATTTTTAATCCAGCTCTTGCTGGAAGAGCGTTTTTACTTGTTTCATTCCCTGTAACTATGACAACCTGGTACAGACCAGCTTTGAGTTTTTCTAAATGGATTGATGTTCAAACAACGGCAACTCCTCTTGCTATACTTAAAGAAAAGGGTTTTTCTCAAATTGATGTTAGCTATGCTGATTTATTTTTTGGTAATAGAGCTGGCTCAATTGGTGAAACTAGTGTCCTCTTATTGTTGATTGGTTTTATTTATCTAGTTATTAGAGGAAGGATTAAATTAATGATTCCAATTTCATATATTGGCACTGTATTTTTATTATCAAGTATCTTTTATTTTATTAACCCCGAAAGATTCGGAACACCTCTTTTCCATATTTTAAGTGGCGGACTAATGTTAGGTGCTCTCTTTATGGCTACTGATATGGTAACCAGCCCAATGACTCCAAAAGGTCAAGCAATTTTTGGAATTGGTGCGGGAATTATGACATTACTTATTAGATATTTTGCAGGATATCCAGAAGGAGTATCTTTATCTATTTTATTAATGAATGGTTTCGTTCCTCTAATTGATAGATATACTCAACCTCGTATATTTGGTGAGGTGAAATCATGAAAGAAATTATAAAAACTGGTTTAATTTTAATGATTTTTACTTTAGTTGCCGGTTTAGCATTAGGTCTAATATACAAAATTACTGAGAAACCTATACAAGATGCAGAACTTCAAAATGTTTTAAATGCGGTTGAATTCGTTTTGACTGATAACGGAAATTTAATGGTTGATAAGGATTTAATTAGTAAGAAAATTAATGAATCTGTTTCAGAAACAGAAAAAGAAATTTTTAAAACTGACAAAGCTGCTGTACTTACTCCTGTTTTAAAATTTGATTTTAATGATAAAACAATTTATGTTTTAAAAGCCTATGGAATAGGATACGGTGGCAAAGTAATAACTATTGCTTCTTTTATAGTTCAAAATGGTAGGATAGATCTCCATGCAATAAAGGTAATCGAATATTCTCAGGAAACACCTGGTTTAGGAGCAAAGATAGCTGAAGAAAATTCACAAGAAAGATTTTATCCTATTCCATATGAAGGTTTAGAAAATGGTGTAAAAGTTGATAAAGATGCTGGAAAATCAAATTTGGATCCAGAAGAAGCTAAAAAAATTGGTGTGGTTAAAATAAGTGATGTAATGACTGGTGCTACCATAACTCCTAGAGCTGTAGCAAATTCTATACAAGCAATGTTTGAGTATTTAAAAACGGAGGTGGTAAGCAATGTCGAATAGATCATGGAAAGAATTTTCCAAAGGTTTTATTGTTGAAAATCCTACTTTTGTTCAGGCCCTTGGTATGTGTCCAACTTTAGCAACTACCACAAGTGCCAAAAATGGTTTTGGAATGGGATTAGCTGCTACAGCTGTTCTTGTTATGTCAAATATAGTAATTTCTTTACTTAGAAAAACTGTTCCAGAAAAAATTAGAATTCCTATTTTTATTACTATAATTGCATCATTTGTTACAATAGTTGATCTTCTTATGCATGCTTATGTTTATGATTTGTGGAAAACACTTGGTTTGTTTATACCATTAATAGTTGTGAACTGTATTATTATGGGTCGAGCAGAAGCATTTGCTTCAAAAAATAATGTTTGGTACTCTTTTTTAGATGGTTTAGGAATGGGTTTAGGGTTTACAGCTAGTTTGACATTATTAGGTGCTGTTAGAGAACTTTTAGGAAGTGGAACATTATTTGATATCACTATTTGGGGAAAAGCTTTTAACGTGTTTATTATGATTCTTCCCCCTGGAGCATATTTAACCCTTGGATTACTTGCTGCTTTCTTTGCTTTTATTGGAATGAAAAGAAAAGAAAGGGGGAATAATAAATGAAGATTTTCTTGATTTTACTATCCGCAATGCTGGCAAATAACTATGTTTTTAATAGATTTTTAGGTATTTGTCCTTTTTTAGGAGTTTCTAAGAAAACTGATACAGCTGTAGGAATGGGATTTGCAGTAACTTTTGTTTTGGTAATGTCTTCAATGATTTCATGGTTAATTGATCAATTGTTAGTATCTATGGGGTTGGAATTTTTAAGGACAATAGCTTTTATATTAGTTATTGCATCCTTTGTGCAGTTTGTGGAATTATTTTTAAAGAAAAACAATCCAAATTTGTATGAATCATTGGGCATTTTTTTGCCTTTAATTACAACTAACTGTATCATTTTAGGTGTTGCAATTATAAATAGTATGAGTAATTACAATCTTTTAGAGGCAATATTTAATGCTTTGGGTGCAGGTTTAGGATTCTTGTTGGCTTTAATCATTTTCAGTGCTATACGCGAGAAATTAGAGCTGTACGAACTTCCAAAGCCATTTGAGGGGTTACCAATTGCATTAATTATTGCATCTCTACTTTCTCTTGCTTTTATGGGATTTCAAGGTATGATTAAGTTATAATCTTGAATTGATTAAATGCTTTTGTTATAATAGTATTAGTTTCTAGCGGGCGTAGCTCAGTTGGTAGAGCATCAGCTTCCCAAGCTGAGGGCCGCGGGTTCGAATCCCGTCGCCCGCTCCATTTAAGGGCTAAAAAGCCCGTTTTTTTTAATAGGGGGTATTTTTTTGTCAACAGAAGCTCTAATTGCCTTGGTTGTATTTGTCATTGTTTATTATTTAATAATTTCTGAAAAAGTTCATAGATCTATTGCTGTAGTTGTTGGAGCTTTTATTCTAACTTTTTTCGGAATTTTTGAAGATCCAGATTATTTGTTTAAAAATTATGTTGATTTTGACACAATATTTCTTTTAATTGGAATGATGCTACTAGTTTCAACAATTAAAGATGTGGGATTTTTTGATTATGTTGCTTTTAAAATTATAAAATTTTCAAAAAATTCTTTATTAAAAATCTTCATTTTGTTGAATATTTTTGTAGGGCTATTTTCTGCATTTGTAGATAATGTTACAACTATTATGATTTTTATTCCAATTACACTTGCCATTGCAGATGCAGCTGAAATTTCTCCAATTCCACTCATTTTTTCAGAAGTTTTAAGTTCAAATATTGGTGGTACTGCGACTCTAATAGGTGATCCTCCTAACATTTTGATTGGTAATGCTGCAAGATTAAATTTTAATGATTTTATTTTAAACACCTCATTACCTGCTTTTATTACAATTTTGCTTGTTTTGGGATATTTAATTATAACTAAAAGAAAATTATTTTTTAAAAAATTAGACTTCTCGTTTGAAGAAATTTCAATTTCAAAAAGTAATCTTATAAAGTCTATTTTAATCCTTATCTCGGTATTAATTTTATTTGTTTTTCAAGAAAATTTGGGTATTCATAGCTCTGTAATAGCTTTTGGAATGGGATTTATTTCTATTTTAATTATTGATCCTAAAAATGTTGAAAAACATTTTACTGAAGTAGAATGGGGTACAATATTTTTCTTTATTGGACTTTTCATTATTACTGGTGCTTTGGAGGACACGGGAATTTTAAAACAGGTAGCAATGTTCTTCAGCAGGGAATTTGGAAGTTCTCCGAGATTGTTTGGACTTGTTTTAATAGTTATGTCTTTTATAATTAGTGGATTTTTTGATAATATTCCTTTTACAGCGACAATGATTCCGGTAATAAAAATGCTTCCTACAATTAACACATCTCTGTCTAATTTGACTCCTTTCTGGTGGGGATTATCATTAGGTGTATGTTTTGGTGGAAATCTTACTCCAATTGGAGCTTCTGCTAATATTGTAGCAATAACTATGCTTCAAAAATATTCAAATAAAAAAGTTACTTTTTCGGATTACATGAAGTTTTCTTTAGTCCCTTCAATTATTTCGCTCATGGTTGCTATTATTTACGTTGAAATTAGATATTTCTAAAAAATTTTGCTTTAAATGAGGTGGTTAAATGTTTTTAATTATTCTAGGAATAATTTTGGGACTGTTTATGCTTATAAAGGGAGCAGATTGGTTGGTTGATGGTTCCGTTTCAATTGCTTTAAATATGGGGGTATCAAAATTAATTGTTGGTCTTTCTGTAGTAGCCTTTGGGACTTCAGTTCCTGAATTAGTAGCTTCTTTAGTTTCAGTTTTAAATGGCCATTCTAGTGTGTCTATTTCAAATGTAGTTGGAAGTAATATTGCGAATATTGCATTGTGTTTAGCATTAGCATCATTATTTTCTGTGGTTAATATAAAGTCTCAAACAATAAAAGTTGAAATGCCTTTTATGATTATTTCAACTATAGTTTTTACTTCTTTATTGATAAGAGATAAATTATTTACATTAAAATGGAATGATGGAATAGTATTTATATCGTTTTTAATTATTTTTATTTATTATTTGGTTACAAATGCAAAAGAAATGGTTATGGAAGAATTTGAAAGTGAACTAAAAGGCGAACATAAAACTTCGGTGTCAATTTTATTGATAATATTTGGGATATTGGGAGTTTCACTAGGCGGAGAATTAACTATCAAAAATGTAGTAGAGCTAGCTAGAATTTTTAATTTAAGTGAAACTTTAGTAGGTCTGACTATTGTAGCAATTGGCACTTCGCTTCCAGAATTAGTTGTTAGTGTAACTTCAACTATAAAAGGAGAGGGAGAAATATTAGTAGGAAATATTGTTGGAAGTAATGTTTTTAATATATTATTTATTTTAGGTGTTTCATCATTGTTTGGGAATCTTACAGTTGACGTTTCAAATTATGTTATAGATTTAATTGCAATTAACTTTATAGCTCTACTGTTGTTAATTATTTCTTTACTAAAGAAAAAATTAACGAGGATTGATGGAATTTTATTTTTAATTATGTACGTTGTATATTTAAGTTTTGTTTTTGCAAGAAGATAAGGGGGATTATATTATGAAAGAAGCACTTACTTTTGATGATGTTCTTCTTGTTCCAAGATATAGTGAAGTTGTCCCAATTGAAGTTAATGTAAAAACGAGATTAACTAGACAGGTTTTTTTAAATATACCTTTAGTTAGTGCTGCTATGGATACAGTAACTGAAGCTGAACTTGCAAAAGCTATAGCAAGAGAAGGTGGTATAGGGATTATTCATAAAAACATGACTATTGAGGAACAAACTCATCAAGTAAAAATAGTTAAGAGAACAGAAAATGGGATTATAGATGATCCAGTTACTATTTCTCCTGATGTTAGTGTCGAAAAAGCAGAAGAAATAATGGCTGAATACAAAATTGGAGGATTACCTATAGTTGATGAAGAAGGTAGATTATTAGGTCTTGTAACAAATAGAGATATAAGATTTGAAAGAAATCTTAAAAAGCCAGTGAAAGAATTAATGACTCCGTTTGAAAAGTTAATAGTAGCAAATGAGGGTATATCTTTAGAAGTTGCTAGAGATATATTACATGAAAATAAAATAGAAAAATTGCCGATAATTACTAAAGATAGAAAATTAAAGGGTTTAATAACTATTAAAGATATTAAAAGTGTTGTTGAGCATCCAAATGCTTCTAGAGATAAGAAAGGAAGGCTTTTGGTTGGCGCTGCAGTTGGAGTAGATGAAGATACAATTAAAAGAGTCGAAGAATTAGTAAAGGCAGGTGTAGATGTTATTGTAGTCGATACAGCTCATGGTCATTCTAAAAAAGTTATTGATATGGTTAAAATGATTAAATCTTACTTTCCAGATCTTCCTTTAATAGCTGGAAATGTTGCTACTTCAGAAGCTACTGAAACTTTAATTAAAGCTGGAGCAGATGCAGTAAAGGTAGGTATTGGCCCGGGCTCAATATGTACTACTAGAATTGTTGCAGGCGTAGGTGTACCTCAGTTAACAGCAATTATGGAATGTGCTGAAATTGCTAAAAAGTATGATGTTCCTGTAATTGCTGATGGTGGAATTAGGTTTTCAGGTGACATAGTAAAAGCTTTAGCTGCTGGTGCTGAAACTGTTATGATTGGAAGTATTTTTGCTGGAACAGAAGAAGCACCAGGAGAAACAATATTATACCAAGGAAGAAAATACAAAGCATATAGAGGTATGGGTTCTTTGGGAGCAATGAATAAAGGTAGTGCTGATAGATATTTTCAGAAGACTTATCAAAAATTTATTCCTGAAGGAGTCGAAGGAATGGTTCCTTACAAGGGAAAGGTTAAAGATGTGGTTTATCAATTAGTAGGAGGTTTAAAATCTGGAATGGGATATATCGGAGCTTCTAATTTACAAGAATTGAGAGAAAAATCAATTTTTGTAAAAGTTACTTCAGCTTCAATAAAGGAAAGCCATCCACATGGAGTTATTATAACCAAAGAACCACCAAATTATTGGTCAAATGAAATTTAAAAAGGAGGATAAAATGAATAGTAAATTCCCATTGCCAAGTTGGGTATATGATACAGTTATTTATGAAATTTTTCCAGATAGATTTTTTATTGGAAAAGGTAAAAGTATATATGATAAAAGAGATTTATATGAAAAACGTAAAGGTAAAATTGAAGATTGGGGAGTTCCTCCAAAAAAATCAAAAAATAATGATCATGTTAATGTTTTTTATGGTGGCGATCTGTGGGGAATATCTGAAAAAATAGATTATTTGAAAGATCTCGGAATCAATGCAATTTATTTAACTCCCATTTTTTATGCTTCTTCAAATCATAAATATGATACTATTGATTATTTCAGAGTTGACCCTCAGTTTGGAGGCCTTCCTGCTTTAAAAAATCTTATTAAATCTGCTCACAAAAATAACATTAAAATAATTCTTGACGGAGTTTTTAATCATGTTGGTAAAGAGCATGTTCTTTTTAAAAAAGCATTAAAGGGAGACAAAAACTATAAAAATATGTTTGTATTTTACAAAGAAAATTATCGAGGTTGGTGGGGTACATCTTCTCTCCCAGAACTTCATTTAGAAGAAGTGAAAGTTAAAGAATATATTTTTTCTGTTTTAAGAAAATATTTGGAGTTAGGAATTGATGGTTGGAGATTGGATTGTGGTCAAGATCTTGGCCCAGAAATAAATAGATTTATAAATGCAAAGGTTAAGGAATACTCTTCAGAAAAATACTTAGTAAGTGAATTGTGGACTTATCCTGCTGGTTGGGATATGGTTGATGGAATAATGAATTATCATTTCCGTGAAACTGTAATAGATTATCTTTTAGATAAAAATCCTAATGCCGGCTATTATTTACAAAGAGCTTTTAATGAAACATCAAATATTTATGGATGCTGGAATATGCTAGATAGTCATGATTCTGAAAGGTTAGCAAGTGTTTTAAAAGATAAGTTTCTTAGAAAATCAGCGATATTATTACAATTTACTTATCCAGGAGTTCCTGTAATTTATTATGGAACTGAAATTGGAATTTCAGGTGGGAATGACCCTGAATGTAGGAAAACTATGGAATGGGATTCTAATAAATGGAATAAAGACTTGCTTGATTTTTACAAAAAATTAATCTATTTAAGAAAAAAGGAACCAGCATTAAGATATGGAAGTTTTGAATTGTTATCTAATGAACCTTTGATTTTTATGAGAAAAACTCCTTATGTTCTTGACAATATAATTGTCTATGTTAATAAAAATGAAGAAACTGAAATTTCTGTTTCTATACCAGAAAACAGATTACTTAGTGGGACTTCATTTGTTGATTTATTTACTTACGAAGAATTTTATGTTTTAAGTGGAACTTTAAAGCTGAAACTATCTGGTAGATCCTTTGGGATTTTAAAAGTAAAAAGTAAAGTTGTCAAAGGATATGATCAATACAAAAGGTTGAGTTAGGTGAAAGAATGAAATCATATCAATATTATGATAAGATAGCTCATTTTTATGATCAGATGTATGATGAACCTCTATGGAAAACACTAAGAAAAGCTGTTGGAGTTTATATGGAAGAGACTTTTCAAGATAAAAACTTTAAAACGGTTCTTGATGTAGGTACTGGTACGGGTTATTGGATAGAATTCTTCATTAATAAGGGTTATAAGGTTTCGGCTGTTGAACCCTCTGAAAAAATGCTATTTTATGCTAAAGAAAAATTTGGTAATAAAGTTGATTACTATAATTTAAAAATTGAAGAATTTCCTGAACAAAAAAAGTTTGATATTATAAATGCTCAAGGCGACGTCTTGAGCTATGTTGATGATCTTGAAATTACAATTAAAAAATTAAATAAATTGATGACAAAAAATGGATTTTTGTTTGCAACGGTTGATAGTTATTATTATATGAGGCGTCTAATAAAAAAATATGGTACAAAAGAAGAACTTGAAAACTTTGATAGAAGCCACATTACAACTGTTGGGTCGCAATATGGAACTTTTAAATCCAGATGCTTTTCAATAGAAGATATTGAAGCATTAGAAGAGTTTGGCTTTAAAATATTAGAGATAAGAGGTTGTGGAATTTCTGAAGATTTTGAAAAAGAAATTCGGTATTCAAAAATAAAGGTTAAAGAAGCCGAACATATTTATTTTTCTATTGAAAAACGGTAGTTAAAATAATTAACTCCCCAGATTCCGAAAATTATGAGTATCATTCCAATAATATGATTTATTGTAATAATTTCTTTTCTAAAAATTGCCCCTGCTAGGACTGATATTACCGTAGTAAGATTTGCAAAAATTGAAGATTGAACTGGTGAAACCTTTGACAGCATAAAGTTTACTAAAAAGAAAGCTATTGAAGAAGATAAAACTCCAAGATAAATTGCAGAAATAAAAACACTGGGGTTAAATAAAACCTTGTAATTTAATTCACCTCTGATTAATGCAGTTATATTAAAAAACACACCTCCAATTATCATCATAAAAAAAGTAATTTCGTGAGGTTTAAATTCTGAAGAAAGTTTTTTAGAAGAAAAATTATAAAATACCGCTGAAATAACCGCACCTAATATTAACAAATCTCCCTTAAAATTTCCTTTAAAACTATTAAATCCAACTATTAATGCGACTCCTAAAAAGCTAAATATAACAAATAACAAATTAATTTTGGGTGTTTTTTCTTTTAGAATTATTGGTGAAAGAAATGTTATAAAAATAGGAATTGTTGCAATTAAAATACCTGCTTCAGATGAAGGCACATATACCAATCCAGAAGTTTCAAAGATGAAATATAAAATAGGTTGAAAAAGTGCAACAATGAATAATTTATAGTAATGCTTTTTTTCAAGTTTAATTAGATTAAAAAAATACAATATAATCATGAATAAACTTGCAAATGTAAATCTAATAGCAATAAAATTCATTGGACTAGTATAATCAAGAGCGTTTTTTGTAAAAAGAAATGACAAGCCGAATATAAATGACATAACAATACCTGAGATAACTACTTTGAGAATACGTATCCCTCCTTTATGTACATCTTATTTATTTTTTTTACATAGTTATTTACTAAGGAAATCTTTTAGCCACAATGCGCTTTTTTTGAGGTACCTTTTTTGTGTTTCGTAATCAACATATACTATTCCAAATCTTTTAGAGTATCCTTCGGCCCATTCGAAATTATCAAGTAATGACCAAATAAAGTAGCCTTTTAAATTAATTCCATTATTTATAGCCAGTAATGCTTGTTGAAAATGTTTTTCTAGATAATCAATTCTGTAATAATCGTTTACAGTATTATTTATTAATTGATCAGGACCAGCCATTCCATTTTCTGTAATATAAAGTGGCAAACCATATCTTTGATTCAATTTTCTAAGCATATCGTATAATCCTTTTGGATATATTTCCCAACCCATCTCAGTTTTTGGAAGCTCACCTTCAACATGTTTAAACATGAGAGGATTATAAGGAGAGTATTTAACTAATTGTCTTGAATAATAATTTACTCCAAAAAAGTCAATAGGTTGAGAAATAACATCCATATCATTTTCAGGTATATTAATTCCTAATTGTTTAATAAGCGATTTAGCATTTTCAGGATATTTTCCAAATACTATTGGATCATGGAACCATCCATTAACAAATTCATCCACCAAAATCGCAACCTGAAAATCTTCTTCATTTTCTTCAGCAGGTTCTATTTTGGATACGACGTTTGTAATTCCAATTTGACCATCTTTAATAATTTCTCTAAAAACTTTTACTGCATAACCATGAGCTCGTAAAAGATTATGAGCCGCAATAAAAGCTTCGTTAATATTTTTGTGTCCAGGTGCGTGTGTTCCCATATAATATCCTAAAAAAGAAGAGCACCAAGGTTCATTTAATGTTATCCAATTTTTTACTCTATCACCAAATGTTTCAAAAGCAAGGGCTGCATAGTCTTGAAAATAAAGAGCTATATCGGGATTTAGCCAACCTCCTTTTTCATAAAGGTAGTATGGTAAATCCCAGTGATAAAGAGTAATAAATGGGATAATATCATTTTTTAATAATTCATCAATTAATCGGTTATAAAAATCAATTCCTTTGTGATTTTTAATTTTTCCTTTTGAGAGAACGCGAGGCCATGATATGGAAAATCTGTAAGCATCTAAACCAATTTCTTTCATTATTTCAATGTCTTCTTTATATTTATGATAATGATCACAAGCAATATCACCATTTTCCATATTTTTGACTTTTCCTGGCGTATGTGAAAATACATCCCAAATAGATGGTTCTCTACCATCTTCGTTTACTGCTCCTTCGATTTGGTAAGCAGCAGTAGCTGTTCCAAAAATAAAATCTTTAGGGAAATCACTTCGTTTTATGTTCATTCTATTACCTCCTTTTTGTTATTTCTCAAAAATATTATATCATTAAAAAGTAGTACTTTAGCACAAGAAAAAGTTTACTTGACTTAAGAAAGTTAAATTGATATAATTTTTAAGAGGGTATTTTTTGGAGGTGATTAAATGAGGAGAGTTGTAATTACTGGTTTGGGTACGATTAATCCTATTGCAAAAAATGTGTTAGAATTTGAGGATTCTTTGAAAAATATGAAGATAGGTATTGATAAAATTTCAAGTTTTAATCCTGAAGAACTTCCAGTGAAAATTGCAGGTGAAGTAAAAGATTTTAATCCTTCAGATTATATTGACAGAAAACTTGCAAAAAGAATTGATAGGTATACTCAATTTGCATTAGTTGCTGCCAAAGAAGCTATAGAAAATTCCGAGATAAATTTTGAAGGTATTGAAAAGAGAGTTGCTGTTATTTTTGCATCAGGAATGGGTGGATATTTAACTATTAAGGAACAAGATGAAGTTTTAAGGGAAAAAGGCCCTTCTCGGGTAAGTCCATTTATGATTCCTATGCTTTTAGCTAATATGGCAAGTGGAGTTATTTCAATGGTATATGGATTAAAGGGTCCTAATTTTACACCTGTAAGTGCTTGTGCAAGTTCTGTACATGCCATTGCTATAGGAACAATGTTAATCAGGCATGGATATGCAGATGTTGCCATAGTTGGCGGTAGTGAAGCTACAATTGCTCCATTGCCAATCGCAGGTTTTGCTTCTATGAGAGCCCTTTCAACGAGAAATGATAGTCCTAAAGAAGCTTCTAGGCCTTTTGATATAGATAGAGATGGATTTGTAATGTCTGAAGGTGCAGGTGCTTTGGTATTAGAGTTTGATGAATTTGCAAAAAATAGAAAAGCTAATATTTTTGGCGAAGTTAAGGGATTTGCAATGAATGACGATGCCTACCATTTTAGTGCTCCTGACCCAGAGGCTAACGGCTCATCAGATGTTATGAAGATGGCTATAGAAGATGCTAGATTATCTCCTGAAGATATTGACCTTGTTAGTTGTCATGCTACAAGTACTCCAGTTGGTGATGAACTTGAAGCAAAAGCTATTCTTAAGGTTTTTGGTGATAGTAAAATATTAGTTAATTCTACAAAATCTTTAACAGGTCATCTTCTTGGGGCAGCGGGAGCTGTTGAAACAGTAGCTGCAGTTATTGAAATGAATAAAAACTTTGTTCACGGAATGCCAAATTTGATTAAACCAGATGAATTTGCATCAAAATTGAATTTAGTAAAGGAAACCAGAGAAGCAAGTATAAAAAACTTCATTAAAAACTCATTTGGATTTGGGGGACATAATGCAAGTGTAGTTATTGGGAGGTATGAATAATATGGACATTGAAGAAATAAAAAAGATTTTACCACATCGTGATCCAATACTTTTGGTTGATAGAGTTATTGAAAAAGGTGAAGATTACATAATTGCAGAAAAAAAGATTGAAATTGATAATCCGGTATTTAAAGGTCATTTTCCAGATTATCCAATTTATCCTGGAGTGTATATTATAGAAGGTATGGCACAGGCAGCCGGCTTAATGTTATTGAAAGGAAACGAAATACCACTTTTTTTAGGAATAGATTCTGCAAGGTTTAAAGCTGAAGTAAGACCTGATTGCGTTCTTAGGTATGAGATAAAATTAAAAGATAAGAGGCAAAACGTTGTTTGGGTAGATGCAAAAGCTTTTGTGAAAGATAAATTAGTTGCAAAAGCTCAGTTAATGTTGGGTGTTAAGGGGTGAAAAAATGAATAGAATTTGTGAATTATTTGGAATAAAATACCCAATTATTATGGGAGGAATGTCTTGGGCAGGTACTCCAAAATTAGCAGCTGCTGTTTCTGAAGCTGGTGGATTGGGAATTATTGGTGCAGGGCCTATGAGAAAAAAAGATCTTGAAAAGGCAATTGATGAAATAAGAAATTTAACTGATAAACCTTTTGGTGTTAATATAATTCTTGTTTCACCATATGCGGATGAATTGGTTGAGACGGTAATAGAAAAAAGAGTACCTGTTGTTACATTTGGTGCCGGAAATCCAACAAAATATATCAAGAGTTTAAAAGAAAGTGGAATAAAAGTTGTTCCAGTGGTTGCTTCAGATAATTTGGCTAGAATGGTAGAAAGAAGTGGTGCAGATGCAATTATTGCTGAAGGTATGGAATCAGGAGGACATATCGGTGAAATAACAACTTTTGTTTTAGTTAATGCAGTTTCAAGAAAAGTTAGTGTGCCAGTAATAGCAGCTGGAGGAATTGTTGATGGAAGAGGTATGGCTGCAGCTTTTGCATTAGGAGCCGAGGGAATTCAAATGGGCACCAGATTTATTGCAAGTAAAGAAGCTGATACTCATGAAAATTTCAAACAGCTTATATTAAAATCTGGGATAAGAGATACAGTTGTAACTGGAGCAAGTTTAGGACATTCAGCTAGGGTTATAAAAACTAAATTTGCTAAAAAGGTAAGGGAATTAGAAGTTTCTAGTCCTGAGGAGGCTGAAAATATATTAGTTGGTAGTTTAAGAAAAGCTGTTTTAGAAGGAAATATAAATGAAGGTTCTTTTATGGCAGGTCAATCTACAGGGTTAATTGAACAATTGAAAAGTGTAAAAGAAATCATTGAGGATATTATTCAAGAATTTAAAGAAACAGTAATAAAATTAAAGGAGGTAAGTTTCTGAAAGCTCAGGATATAGCAAAAATTGCTATCTTTGTTTCATTAACAATTGTTGGAGCACAGATTTCGATTCCAATTGGAAATGTTCCAATAACTTTGCAAGTTTTAATGATTTTTTTGACAGGTTATTATCTTGAACCTAAAAATGCTTTTTTTACTCAATTAATTTATCTTTTAATGGGTATAATTGGCTTTCCTGTTTTTACCAATTTTACAAGTGGCTTAGCACATTTATTAGGCCCAACAGGAGGTTATTTATTATCTTTTCCTTTGACTGCAATGATAGTAGCGTTTTCT
The DNA here is from genome assembly GCA_030153605.1 of Thermosipho sp. (in: thermotogales). Lineage (GTDB taxonomy): Bacteria > Thermotogota > Thermotogae > Thermotogales > Fervidobacteriaceae > Thermosipho_A. Next base: position 2,462 of record JASKLO010000004.1, on the reverse strand, counting down.
AAAAATAATTTTGTTTTAAAAGTATTTTTGGGAACCTTAGGATTATTAGTTATTTATTGTTTTGGAGCATTGTTCTTATCTTTCTACTTGGAAAGTTTAAAAAAAGCAATAGTGGTTGGTGTTTTACCTTTTATTGGAATTGATTTTCTAAAAATGATTATTGGAATTTTAGTTTCAGAAAAGTTATACAATTTGGAGGTGAAACAATGAAAGCATTTTTATTTCCAGGGCAAGGTTCTCAATATTCAGGTATGGCAAAAGATTTTTCAACATATCCTGATTGGGAAGAATATAGCGAAAAAGCACAAAAAATTTTGAATTTGGATTTAGTTAATATTATGGATGGCGATGAGGAATTTTTAAAATTGACTAAAAATGCCCAGCCTGCAATATTTTTGGCAAGTTTTGTGGCTTATAAGTATTTAGAAGGTAATGGGATTTTTCCGGACATTGTTGCAGGACACAGTTTAGGCGAATATACAGCTTTTGCTGTTGCAGGTGTTTATGATTTTGAAACGGGTATTTATTTGGTACGCAAAAGAGGAGAATACATTTCTGAAGCTATTGAACCTGGAAAAGGAAGTATGGCTGCAGTTTTAAAAGTAAAGCCCGAGGAAGTTGAAAAAATTGTAAAAAATTACGAAGGATTATATGTTGCAAATTACAATTCCTCCACTCAAACTGTTGTAAGTGGACTAAAAAATTCAATATTGAAATTTATTGAGGATTGTAAAATAAATGGTATAAGAGCAACTGAACTAGTTGTTTCCGGACCATTTCATACGCCGTATTTAGAAAGTGCTAAAGAAAAAATGGCCCGTGAAGTTGAACAAATTAGATTTAAAACCCCAAAATATCCAATTGTTTTAAATAGTACTGGCCGTGAAACTTCTGATCCTGTTGAATTGAAGCATTATCTGCTTGAACAAATTTCTGGTCCCGTTTATTGGTATCAATCAATTAAAAGAATGGTTGATTTAGGTGTGTCAAGTTTTATTGAGGTTGGACCTAAAAATGTACTATCAAATATGTTAAAAAGAGAAGGGTTAAATATTAAACATTTTTCAAGTTTGGAATTTGAAAGTGTTAAATAGTTTAAATTTTATTTTATCTTGATTGATTATACCACCCTTTAAAAATTCAGGGGTGGTTTTTTTTTTGAAAAAATCTAAAATTTATGGTATAAGATAGATGAATAAAGTATTTATGGAAGGTGATATTATAAAAATACTCGATTTTACGGTAATAATTTTTATTTTGTTTTCTGTATTAGGCAACGTTTTATATTTTGTAAATTTAACAATTTCTGATATTTTTATAGGTCTTTCAGTGATATTTTTCAACCTATTACTCTTTTTATTTTCTTTTTATTTAAAACAATCAAAAATAGCTAATTTGTTTCCAATATTCTTTGGAATATTAGCAATTGATTTGTTTTCTCTTCTTCCTTTATATTTGACAAATTCTTACTTAACATGGATATTAGCTCAGATTTTTTCTTTTATTTTAACCTTATTTTATTTGAAGTTGTTGTTGATAATAATTGGTTCTAAAAAATCAATTTTAAGAATGATCTTTTTTTCATTGATTACATTGGGAATATATTCATTATACTTTTTTTATTCTTTAACACAAGAATTTAAAAAATTTATCTTAACAAAAAAGGTGAAAAATGAAAATTGAAAGAGAAAAGAAATATTTAATCCCCAAAGATTTAGTTGAAAAATTAATAAGAAGTAGTATTCTAAAAATCGGTGTAATTCAATGGTATATTGATAAACCAGGTTTTATAACTGATGAAAGATTATTGGGTTTTAAAAAATTTAGATTAAGATTAACATTTGATGATAAATTAAATAAAAATTGGGTTATTGCTATCAAAAAGGATTTAAGAAAATTTGAAAGAGAAGAAATAGAATTCGGAATTGATGATTCAATAATAAAATTAAAAGAGTTGAAAAATTTTAGATTAACAGCTAAAATAAGGTATTTTATAACAAAACCACATTCTGATCCTGAAATTGTTTTAGATGAATTTTTAAATAATTGTGGTGTAAAATTTGATATCAATTATTTATTGGAAGTTGAATCTCAATTTGATTTTGAAGAAATAGAAAAAGAATATGGTTTAGAAAATTTTGAAGTTAAAGATTTTAATGCCTTTACAAATGAAAGGTTAGCCAAAAAATTTAATATAGATACAAAGGATTTAATAGAATGTTTATATAAAAAACTGAAAAATAATAATAAGTAAAAAATTTTACAAAATATTTTTGATTATTGAAATTATTCTTTAGTATGCTATTATATAATTGAAAATCATTACTAATTTCATTGTGAAATTTTGCTCGATAAATCATTCTTAAGATTTCCGGTAATTAGTCAAGTAAGAGATAGAGAGAAAAACAAAAATATTTAGTCATATAATATGGCTTTTGAGGATTAAATATTCATATTCACAT
>JASKLO010000034.1 GCA_030153605.1 Thermosipho sp. (in: thermotogales) | reverse complement strand
GCCCTTTCTTTGCCAATGAAAAACACCCCCTAGATAGTTATATTTTATCACTTCCGGGGGTGTTTTTTATTTCGTTCCTTTTCTTGGGTTCAGTCCAATTGGAGAGGCTGTTTTTGATTATTTTACTAATTCTTTTTCCTTTTCTACAATTAACTTACCATTTTCTTCGTCGACTAGTACTACGTCTCCTTCGGCTATCTCACCTGCAATTAATTTTACTGAAAGTGGTGTTTCAATTTCTCTTTCAATTAATCTTCTAAGTGGTCTTGCTCCAAATGCAGGATCATAACCTTTTTCTGCAAGATATTCTTTTGCTTTTTCTGTAAGTTTTATCTTTAAATTCTTTTCTTTCAATCTCTTTTCAAGCCTTGCAACCAATTTTTCAACAATTTCTTTCATGTGTTCTTTTGTAAGTGGCTTGAATATTACAACATGGTCGATTCTATTAATGAATTCAGGTCTGAAGTAATGTTTCAAATCTTCCCTTACAGATTCTTCAATTTTTTCAAAATCAATTCCTGCTTCTACTTTTCTTAAGATTTTATCACTTGCAAGGTTACTTGTCATTATGATTATTGTATTTCTAAAGTCAACTGTATTACCTTTTCCATCAGTAAGTCTACCATCATCAAATACTTGTAAGAGTACGTTAAATACCTCTGGATGTGCTTTTTCAACTTCGTCAAGAAGTATTACACTATATGGTTTTCTTCTAACAGCTTCAGTTAATTGACCTCCTTGGTCATATCCAACATATCCAGGAGGAGCACCAATTAACCTAGCAACTGAATGTTTTTCCATATATTCACTCATATCAATTCTTATGAGTGCATTTTCGGAACCAAACAACAACTCTGCAATTGTTTTAGCCAATTCTGTTTTACCAACACCACTTGGACCTAAGAACAAGAATGTACCAATTGGTCTATTTGGATCTTTTATTCCTGCTCTTGCTTTTCTAATTGCATCTGCTACTACTCTCACTGCTTCTTCCTGATCTACCATTCTTTGATGGACTAATTCTTCAAATTTAAGTAATTTTTCTTTTTCAGATTCCATCATTTTTGTCGCAGGAATGCCAGTCCAAGATTCTACAACTTTCGCAACAGTTTCAGCAGTAACTTCATCTGCACCGTATTTCTTTTCAAGTTCCTCATATTGCTTTTGAAGTTGATACATTTGTTGCTTCATTTCCGCTGCTTCTTTGTATTGCGAATTTATAGTTAATTCATCAATCTTTTCACTTAAGGATTTAATTTTATCCTTTAATTCAGCAATCTTTGGATCAGCTGATTTCAAACTTACTTTTGCTGCGGCTTCATCTATTAAATCTATTGCTTTGTCTGGCATAAATCTGTCTTGAATATATTTCTCTGAAAGCTTTGCTGCTGCTTCAATTGCTTCATCAGTTATTTTTATGTTGTGATGTTTTTCATATGTTTTACGTAAACCCTTCAAAATTTCTATAGTTTCTTCTACAGTTGGTTCTTCTACTAATACTGGCTGGAATCTTCTTGCAAGAGCTTTGTCTTTTTCAATATGCTTTCTATATTCTTCAAGCGTAGTTGCACCTATAGCATGAAGCTCTCCTCTTGCAAGGGCTGGTTTCAACATGTTAGAAGCATCCATTGCTCCTTCTGCTGCGCCAGCTCCAACTATAGTATGAAGTTCGTCAATAAAGAGTATAACGTTATCTTTCATCTTCTTAATTTCTTCCATTACTTTCTTTAGACGTTCTTCAAATTCGCCCCTGTATTTACTTCCAGCAAGCATCTTTCCTAAATCAAGCATTAATATTCTTTTGTTTTTAAGTTTTTCTGGAACTTTTCCTTCGACAATTCTTTGAGCTAGACCTTCTACAATTGCTGTCTTACCAACACCAGGATCACCTATTAATACAGGATTGTTTTTAGTCTTTCTAGAGAGAATTTCAATTACTCTTTCTATTTCTTTTTCTCTTCCAATAACTGGTGAAAGTTTTCCTTCTTTTGCTAATTTTGTCAAATCTGTGGTGTACTTAGCTAATATATTTTCTTCACCATCTAATTCTCCAGATTCAGATAATTCTTTAACCACTTTTAAAACAGAATCGTATGTGATTCCATATTTGCTTAAAATTGCTGCACTTTGAGTTGATCCATCTTTTAGTATAGCTAAAATAAAGTGAATTGGAGAAACTTTAGATGAACCTAGTAATTTAGCTTCTTTTCTAGATAATTCAAAAATTCTAGAAAGTTCGTTTGACATGTAAACTTGAGAACTAGAACCGTAATATACCCCATATTGACTTTCAATTAATTCTTCAATCCTATCTAAAATTTCTTCTGGATTTACTTTCAAATTTTCAAATACTTTTTGAATTATTTCGTCTTGAATAGCTTCGTAAAGTACATGTTCAGGCTTTAAAAGGTTTTGCCTTCTTTGGGTCAAACGTTCAGCTGCTTGTTGTACAAGTTCATTCATTTTTTCATCTAAGTATCTCATATATACCACCTCCATATAAATTTTTATCATTTTATCACTCACATATTTAGACTGATAAATATCATTAAGGTTCAACATGTGTGTTAATTTTATGTTAATTTTATGTAATTTTTTTGTGTTACGGAAATACTTGTTTTATTTCTCTGATATAAAATATATATAAAAGATAAAAGATTCAAGATTTTTTATAATGTGTTTTACAGGGCGGTGATTCTATGCCTTTATTTTTTATATTCATTTTCTCAATTTTAATCCTTATCATTCTTTCGTTAGTTTTGCTAATAAGAAAATATCAAAAGTTAATTAAAATCATTACATCGGGAAGTAGTTTTTCTTCAATTGGTATGGCTATTTGGGAACACGAAAAATTAATTTTTTATTCACCAAATTTTCCTGTTTTCCTTAAGTCATACAATATTGACTTTAAAGATTTTCATAATGCATCATTAGAAAAACTAAGTATGTACAAGGACAAATTTCCCGAACTAAAAAATTTTTTAGAGAACTTAACCACAAGATATCATGACGATGAATTAAACATTGAAGTTGAAATACCTATAGCTAATGATTTCTATCTATTAAAATTCTACAGGACAATTTTAAACAAAAAGAAGTATTCTATTCTTTTTTTAGTAAACATTTCAGAAAACATTCAAAAATATAGTGAATCCTTATTTGAACCATTTCATAAAATACCTGGTGAGATTTTTAAAGACATTTTAAATAGAAAACCTCTATCTGAAATAGCTAAAAAGCTCTATAACTCTTTGAGTAAACTAAAAATTATTGATTCAATCGCTTTGGGAATAAAACAAAAAGACGGGGCAATAAAAATTCATTATGCAAACATTGATGGTAAAGAGCTGCAAAATTTTGTTATACCTTCACAGGAAAAATCACTAATTTCTTATATTATAGATTTTGAAACTAAGAAATATATAAAAGATTCAAATAAATTTGAACTACCTAACGGGTACAAAAAAATTCAAGTAGGCGAAAAAGAATCTAATTCTATTTATGGAGTTCCTCTAATGTTTGATAACAAAGTTTTTGGAGCAGTATTGTTTGAAAAAAGAGGAGTTGATAAATTTACATTTAAAGATATGCAAATCTTTGACTTACTAGCTAATCTTTTATCTATTAACTATAAATTCAAGGAAACATTTGAAAATTTACACATTGAAAAAGAAATAAATTACAGAAACTCGCTTAGTGACCCTTTAACTAAGGCTTATAACAGAAACTTTTTAATGCATTTTCTTGAAAAAATAATTGAACAGGCTAAAAGAACAAACCAGAAAAACACTTTAGTATTTATTGATTTGTATAATTTCAAAGAAATTAACGATAAATTTGGACATTATTTTGGTGACGAAATTTTGAAAAAATTTGTTGAAATTACCCAACAAACTCTTAGAAAGATGGATGCAATTGTTAGATATGGTGGTGATGAATTTTTAATTATCCTTCCAAAGTCAGATATAAAAAATTCTGAAAAAGTTATTCAAAGGCTTAAAAAAGCTCTTATAGAAGCTAATCCTCCAATTGAATTCTCATATGGATTAATTGATTTAGATCCCTCTTTAAGCCTTGACGAAAACATTAAAAAAGTTGACATAAAAATGTATGAAATGAAGAAAAATCAAAAAGTTCCAAATAATGAAAATGCTTCATAAGGAGAAAATTTAATGTTGACATTTTTTTAGTTTGTGATATATTTTAAGATAGTAAAAATAAACTAATATCCTTTAAATAAAAGGATTATTGACAAAAAACGTAAAATATGGTATAATATATACTGAAATTGATAAGTTCCGGCGTAGCTCAATAGGCAGAGCGGGTGGCTGTTAACCACTAGGTTGGGGGTTCGAGTCCCTCCGCCGGAGCCAGTAAATAAAAACTTTAAAAAAACAAAATGGAGCTAAGAAGCTCCATTTTTTTATTTTAATAAAAACTTCCGTTTTTTTCAAATGTATCATTTTAATCTTTCTTTTGCAGTTTCTTTTTATAATGTGGAATTCTAGAGATTGTAAAAAACCTTGAATTTTAATTATTAGCATTGATGAAATTTCTTAATTAAATTTTCACTCAAAATATTTAGTCAAAATTTATATAGTGATGGTTCTGAAAAACCAAGCTTTTTTACCTTTTAATTCTTCGAGCACAATTGCCATCTTTTTAGTAGAAAGCTTCTTTTTTTATTTTTAACTCAACTTCATATATTTTCCTGCTTTTAACTTTCTAACTTTCCAATTCCACAAAGGAGCAGCATATTCTTTCCTCTTATAACTTTTTTGTATCATATCATGCTTTTCATATAATCTATTCATCTAATATTTTTCTGGTTGCATTTATTAGTTAACAAACTACTTTTCAAAATATATTAAAGCATCATTTACATCTAAGATAATTTGGAAAAAATATATTTAAATATGCTATAATTTTATTAAAATATAAATTACTCAGAGGTTTTGAAATGCAAAGACAGAAAGGTATTTTTGGTATATTTGAAATTACAGTGATTTTTACAATTTTATTCTTACTAGATTTAAAGCTAAAATATTTTGGTTATGTTAATGTTGAACCTAATCCGTATCTTATATTCACAATTTTTATTGCAATAAGATATGGAATTAGGCTTGTACTTTTTTCAACAGCTTTAAGTACTTTTTATACTTTATTTTCACTTTATATTTTTACCAAAGAAAACTTTATTTCAGTTGTTTTTTCGTGGGAAATTTTGAAAATCCCAATCTTTATTTTATCATTTGGATTTATTGTTGGCTTTTTTAGAGACTTATATGTCCATGAAATATACGATAAAGAAAATGAAATAAAGTACCTTAAAAAGAAAAACAATGAATTATATCAAACCTTACAAAAACAAAATATCTTAATTAAAGATTTAGAAAACAAGTTGTTATTAAGTAGAGAATTTAGTCCATTGCTTATTAGAAAACTTAAAACCTTAAGATTTGATAACTTAGAAAATATTTTAAATGAAGCATTTGATACTATTGATAGATTATTAGCACCAAAATCCTTTTCCATATATTCTTTAAGTAAAAATAACTTCCTCAGATTAAAGCTAAGAAAAGGTGAATCAAAATTACCAAATTCATTCCCCATTGAAAATTCTTACCTTATTTCAAAAGCAATGAATTTTGGGTTTGCAGATATTAAATCATTAATTTTTGAAGAAGAATTATTAAATAAAAATTTTCATGAGCCTCTAATGGTTTCTGCAATATATTTTTCTGGCAAAGAAGAAAACCTATATGGTTTTCTAATAATTGAAGATATTGAAGAAGCAAAGATTAACAAAAATACTGAAATTTATTTAAAAATGCTATCAGACTGGCTTGGAACATTAATTCAAAATGCTTTAAACCTATCAAATGAATATGATTTGGTTTTTGAAGACATAGAAAAATTTAATGAAATTTTAAATGAGTTAGAAAACAGAAGAAAACGTTTCAATATACCATATTCAGTTGTTATTGCAAAAACCCTCGAAAAAATTCCAATAAACGAACTTAGAAAATTCATCCGTGAAACTGACTTTTTATTCTACGATGGTAAAAATTTAAAATTAATCTTAACAGCATCTGATTCAAACGGCTTAGCAGTTTTTCTAAATAGGTTGAAAGAAAACAAGAATATTGAAATCTTGGAGGCATATTCAAAGGAATGAAATCAAAAAACCTTTTTTACATATTAAGTTTTACAAGCGGTATTTTATTTTTAATACTAATCTTTGTAAATTTGCAAACAGCTTTTGTTTTTGCTATAGCTTATCTAATTTTTAATTTTATAGCTTATAAAAAGCTATTTCATATCTTTTTATCAATAATTTTATTTCCTTTTTACCCCATAATTTCCTTTATGCAGGAAAAAAAAGATTTTGGGTAGTTATATAGAAGAAGATTTTGAAAATTCTCTTGAATTATATTCTTTTCAGTTGAAAGAAGATACAGTAAACGCTGCTCCATTTTTTGCTACTCTATCATATGGAACACTTGAGCAAAAAAGAAATTTGCCTTATTTGCTCTACAAACTTTATATCAACAATTTTGTTGAAGAAAATGTAGTATTTTATATGCTTAATTCATTAATGAGAGAAAATCCTCATCCTGATATTCTTCTTGCTGCAACTGATGCATTAACATTAATTGAAACCTATATCATTGAGAAATTAGAAGAATCACTTCAATCTTCTAATGCACTTGAAAACATTGTAAATTTTACAATTTATTCCTTGAAATATATTAAATCTGGTTTTTTATTTGGAGAACAAAAAGAAGAATTTATAAAGAAAACATTAAACATGATAAAAGATGCGCTTAAAAAATATCCTAAGAATTCTATTTTATTAAATGCTTATTTAACTTTACTTTTAGAAACCAATCAATTTTCCGAAATCGAAAAAATTCTTGACAATTTGATTTATGATACTACTAATCACAAATTACTTGATTTTGCAGTCTTATTCTATATTAAACTTAGAAGTTTCAGTAAATTAAAGAAAGCTCTTGAAAAAATCAAAGATTTTGATTTATCTTACTTCAGCGAAACAACAAAATATTTGCTGGAGGGAAATAATGAATAAAAATCTAAATTCTTACTATTTTTTATTTTTCTTAACTATTTTTTTGATTGTTTTAATCTTAATAGCAAACTATAAAACATATCAAAACGAGAATATTGATATCCAATTAATTAAAAGTTATCCCTGGGAGGAAAGAAGTTCATATTTAAAACAATTTGAACTTTATTCTAAACTCTCAAATAAACCTTATTTAGACGACAATGATCTACCACTTTTAGACGAATTAATTTCAATCTCTGAAAAAATTAAAGATTTTAGAACTTTAAGATTTTCTCTAAATCTTAAATATAGATTTTTAATAGATCAATTAATCCTCTTGTCAGATTCAAAATACATAAATATTATTTTAAAATCGCTTGATTTTAAATCTAAAGTGGGACTTTTCTTTCTAACAGAAAATCAAAAAATAATTGAAACTTTTACCCCTGAAGAATTAGAAAAATTTAATCATATATTAGAACTAATTAATCAAGATGAAAACAGGTGATAAATTGAAAGTTGGCTTGATTTTTGAAGGCACATATCCGTATGTTACTGGAGGCGTCTCCTCTTGGGGACATGAACTTATTAAATCTTTAAAAGATATAGAATTTTGTATTATACATTTGGGAGATGTCCCAAAAGAAAAGATCCCAAGGTATGTTTTCCCAGAAAATGTTACCGACTACTTTGAATTTTTTCTTTTTGCTGATTATAAAATTAAAAAGAAAAAATTACCAAAAGAAATGTTAAGAGAATTAAGAAAAATTATTGTTTATCCTTTTGATGAAAAATTTATTGCTGAAAAACTAATAGAAATATTAAAAAAATATCACGATTACGACTTTTTAAGTCTGTTAAATTCTGAAATTTTTTGGGATGAAATAGTTTATTTTTATGAAAAATTCCTTTCAGATAGTAACTTTACTGACTTTTATTGGTTTTTAAGATCACTACTTATTCCTTTTTTAAATTCATTGAGTATTGATCTTCCAAAATGTGATGTTTACCATACTATTACAACTGGATACGCTGGAATTAATGCTGTAATTAATGGGATAAGAAACAACGTTCCTGTTATTCTTACTGAACATGGAATATATCACAGAGAAAGAAGAAGAGAAATAATTAAAGCTCATTGGATAAGAGAAGAGTATAAATCAGTATGGATAAAATTATTCTATATCTTTAGTTCTTTAACTTATAAATATTCCTCAAAAATAACAACACTATTTGAAAAAAATCAACTTTTCGAAAAAGAATTATGCTCTGATACTTCAAAATTTATGATTATCCCCAATGGAATTAATATAGAAAAATTTTCCAAAATTAATTACAGAAAAGAAAAAGAACCTTTTGTTGTTGGTTTAGTTGGTAGAGTTGTTGAAATCAAGGATATAAAAACTGCAATTAAAGCCATTTCTGTTGTAAAAAACAAAATAAAAAACTTGAAATTTTTAATAATTGGCCCTACAGATGAAGAACCAGAATATTACCAACAATGCAAAGAAATGGTTGAAATATTTGGACTAGAAGATATTGTTGACTTTACTGGTCCTGTGAATATGTTAGATTATTATCCGAAATTAAATTTATTACTATTATCAAGTATAAGTGAAGGCCTACCTTTGGTAATCTTAGAAGCATTTGCTTCAGGAATTCCGGTGGTTGCAACAGATGTTGGAGCTTGCTATGAATTGATTAATGGAACAAACTCTGAAGATGATATTAAAGGAAAAGCTGGCATAGTAGTTAAACCAAAAGACTACTTCGGATTAGCAGATGCAATATATGAGCTTTATTCAAATGATAATTTCAGATTAGAAGCATCTAATATCGCAAAAAAAAGGGTTCAAAAAAAATATAATCTTAAAGATGTAGTTGAAAAATATAGGCAACTTTATTTTTCGGTGGTGAAATAACTTGGCAGGAATTGGTTTTAAGATAAACAAAATGTTCAAAATAGGAAAAATTTCAACTGACTTACTTGCCATGGCATATTCTGTCCTTGTTTCCTCTGGGCCATGGATTGTTACAACTCTTACTCTGGGATTTGTAATTTCTATATTGAAAATCACTGATACTACTTTTACTGCAGCAATTGTTTATTCTTTTGTCTTTTCTATCATTCTCTCTGGCTTATTTTCAATGTACCAATCTAGAAGAATTTCTGACTTAATTTTTAGTAAGCAATATAAAAAAATACTTCCTGAAACTCTTGGAATTATTTTATTTGGCTCATTTTTTGTTTTCGTTAGCATTACTATCTTTTTTTCATTGAATACTCATGAATTAACTTTTATGGCATCATTTACTTACCTAACTTTAAATCTTTTCATTTTATGGATAGTTTCTATCGCATCTTTAGCAACAAACTCTATCAATTGGTACATCCTTTCCTACCTATCCATGGCAATTTTATCTATACTTTTTTCTATTTTAATTGGTTCTAAAGAAAATCCTAATGGTTATATTTTTGGATATGCTTTAGGTGTCAATATTAGTTTAATATTACATTTTCTAATCATTGTCGAAAAATTTGGAAGTGGTTTAAATTCTGTTTCCTTTGAATGGTTTAAAGAATTAAAAAATTACTGGCAAAATATTTTTATTGGACTTTTTTATTATTTAGCCTTATGGATAGATGATTTTATTGTTTGGTTTTCAAAAGATTATGGCGAAGAACTTATAAAAGGCTTTAAATTTTCATATATTTATGACAGACCAATGTTTATTGCTTATCTAACAATTATTCCAACCGCAACAATGTTTATCTTACTGCTTGAAACAAAATTCTATGAAAAATATAAAATCTTTTATCACAGCCTTTCAAAAGGAACAACTCTTAATAATATTGTTGAGATAAAAAACCAGATGATATTTCAATTGAAATCAAATATGAAAATAATCATCAGTACTCAGGTTATAATTACGTCTATTTTAATGATTTTAAATGAATTAGGATTTCTTCCTTTTGTATCAAGTGTTTTTAAACCAATTTTAAGACTTGGGCTCTTTGGCGCGATGATGAATTCTTTTTATCTTATGATTATGCTTTTAATACTTTATTTTGATTTTAAAAATCTAGCTTTAACTTTAAATATGGTTATTTTTTCAATCAATTTATTCTTAAGTATCACTTTTCTAAAATTTTTTGGCTTTTTTTCACTTGGAGCTAGTTATCTGATTGCATTTACAATTGGAACTTTTGTTGGATATAAATTATTAATCTCAAAACTCAATGAGATTATAAAAATAGAATATTTAAGACAAAAGTTAAATTTAAAAAAAGGTTATTTTGTAAACTATAACCAAATTAAAAGAAAAATGGAGGAGTTAAAATGAGAAAAGTTATTTTTGTATTATTAATAATTCTTATTTCGTTAAATATATTTTCACAAAAAAAGCTTCTACTTCTTTATAAAGATTCTGAACAATATGGCCTAAATATGATTAAAAATTACATAATTCCTATTCTTGAAAGATGGGAAATAAACTATGACCTTGAAAATGTAGAAACATATAATTTATACAATATAGCCCCAAATAATTATTATGGGGTTATTTCTTGGTATTATTCAACAAATAACATTCAAAACCCAAAATTATATTTAAGACAAATTTCTGATTTATTAAGCAAAGGTGGCTTTTTCTTTTTTTTCAATAATATAGGTGTTTCTATAGACTTAAAAGAAATTAACAATGTTCTCAACAAAATAGGTATTCATTATTTTGGGGGTTTTAAAGAATTAGAAAACTTTTCTATCGAATACGAAGATGAATATTTTGTTCAAAAGCCCACTTACCAAAAAATACCTGTTGAAAAATATATTTCTTTTGGAGATGACACAAAAGTACTTTTAACAATTTATTCAAATGAAATATATCCTATGATTTTCCTATCTAAAAATGGTGGAGCAGCTATTTTTAATAGTTTTATAGATGAAAAAGGGAACGTAATTTTAAACATTGAAAAAATACTCTATAATTTATTGAATAAAAAAGCTGGTTTTGAAAATAAAATTTTAATTGTAAAAAATAATTATGATGAAAATCCTTATTTAAATGTACTTTTTCATATGCAAAAAATATTTGATTATTCACTATTAGAATATGAAATAATAAATCAAGATGATTTTTATCATCTTTCGTATTTTGACATTCTACCTTATAAATATATTATTTGGAATTCTTCTACATTTTTTATTGAAAATACATCTATTAAAAAATATATTGAAAATGGTGGTACGCTTATTTTTGTAACCTCCGTTTTTAATACTCCTTGGGCAAATTCTGAAAAAAACAAAACCGAATCTTTTTCTAAAGTTATTTTTTCAAAGAAAATCTTTCCCTTATTTAATGATTCAAACAACAATTTTGAATTAAACAAATATTTCAATGTAAATTATGAAGTTAATTTGGAAAACGAAAATATTATTGCTTATTTTCAAAACGAAAATGGAAATACTACACCCGCGATATGGTTTCATAAGGAAAAGAATGGATATATTGGATATATAAACCCTCAGGTTATATTAAAAGAAACAAGAGGCTTAATTCTTCAATCAATTTTAGAAATGCAGGATGTTTCAATATCTGGCATAATAAATTCTTTTGTTTTTATGCTTGATGACTTTCCTCTTCCTTCATATAATATCCCTCGGCTCAAAATTGGTGGAAAAGAAATCACTGACAGCGAATTTTATTATGATATTTGGTGGCCTGCAATTAAAAACTTTGCAGAAAAATACAATTTAAAACTTTCCACATATGTACCATTTAATTACAACGCTTCAACAGAACCTCCATTTGAATTTTCAGAATTTTTGATAAACTTCAAATTAACTATCAAAGCTTTAAAAGAAATTGTAGAATCTCCAAATATTGAACTTGGACTTCATGGATATAATCATATTTCGCTTACAAAAGAAAATTGGAAAAACCCCAATAACATAGTTAAATCAATTGATACAACTAAAAATTTCTTGGAAAAAATATTGGGCCATCCAATTTCAATAACTTCATATGTTGCTCCAAATAACATCATCGATGAATTTGGAGTAAATTATCTTTTACAAGCTTTACCTGAACTTAAAATTATTGGCACAAGATATGAAGGTAGCGAGTATTTTACGGAATATCGTATTATTGGTAACACCATTTTATTTCCTAGATCAACTTATGGATACTATCCTACCAAAAAAATGTATTTTACCACTATAAATACACTTGCAAATTTTGGGGCTTTTCAACATTATATCCACCCAGACGATGTATTTGACAAAGGAAGAAACCCAGATAACTTATCTTGGAATGAGTTATACAAACTTTTAGAAACTTTCTACGATTCAATCAAAAATAAATTTCCTTGGCTTAGAAACCAATCTGTCTCAGAAGCCTATAGAGTTTACTATGATTACTTCTCAACAAAAGTAAATTATTATCAAAAAGATGGAAAGATATATATTAATTTACCAGATGCAACTTATTTTCCAAGGTTTTTCTATATAAAAAGCAAAGTAAATATTAATTCGATCGTTGGTGGAAAAATTGTATATAAATATGTGGATAACAACATTTATATTATACAAATGGATAAACCTTTATTAGAAATTACTTTAGGAGGATTTAATGATTAAAAAAATTATAGTTATCTTATTATCAATACCCTTTATATTTTTTTCATTTAACATTTTCACATACGAAAAATTAGAAGTTCCTTTAATTTATCAGCTCACAAATATTCATATTTTAAATTTAGTCAATCACTATAAACCTAAATTTTTAGTTATTGTTTATTCAAAAGATGGAACTGAAAAAAATAAATTTAGTCCTTTGGAAGTTAAAGCTTTGAAAAATACTGGTGCAATAGTTCTAGCATATTTAAGCATTGGAGAAGCAGAAAGTTATAGATGGTATTGGAAAGATAGCTATCATTCTTATCCCCCTAAATGGCTCGGAAAAGAAAATCCAATGTGGCCAGAAAATTATAAAGTTAAATATTGGGAAAATGAATGGAAGCAAATTATATTTGAATATTTAGATAAAATTATAGAACAAGGGTTTGACGGTGTTTACCTTGATAGAATTGATAGCTATAAGTACTGGAATGAAAATGGTTATGAAATTTCATTTACATCCAAAAAAATGATTGAATTTATTCACGAAATATTTTTACATGCAAAAAATCAAAAAAGCAATTTTCTAATTGTTCCACAAAACGGAGAAGATATAATTGAATATGACAATAATAATATTTACATAAATTCCATTTCAGGTATTGGTATAGAAAGTTTATTCTACTTTGTGGGAGAAAAAATAGATGATAAAATTGTTAATGAAAGGTTGAAACATATACTGAAAATTAAGAATTCAGGAAAGTTTGTATTAGTAACAGATTACATTTACAACCCTAGAAATCCTGACGAAGAGAAAATTTTAAACTTTATAGAACTTTGTCAAGATTATGGGTTTTACGGCTACCCAGCAAATATTAATTTGAAATTAAGCGATATATCTGGAGCTTTAAAATACTACAAAAAGGTGAAAAAATGATCGAGAAAGCGTTGGAAATATTAACTAAAGAAAATCCATTTTATGCTTATTTATTACTTGGGGTTCAATTAAAGAGAGATAATAATATTAGAAATATCTCTATTAAATTCACCAAAAACGGTGAAATATTATTTCTTTATAATGAAAAAATAAACAGAAAACCAATTTGGTTCTTAAAATCTCTTGTTTTGCACGAATTAATGCATATCATAAATCAACACTTTAGAATTAAGCCTAAAAACAGTAGAGAAAAAAAGATCTGGGATTTAGCAATGGACGCAGCAATTAATCAATTTATCCCTGAACTTGATGCAAGAAGTATTCCATTAAATCTTTTAATAGAAGAAGGTCATGGAGTAGATAACGAAGTTATGTTTGCAGGTCCTCCGCCTTTTATGATTAATGCAACCGCTGAAGAATATTTTGAATGGATGATGAAAGAATTTGAAAAAAAAGGAGATTTTGATGTAGAATCTCTTCCAGATAGTATTGACGATCATTCTAATATGTTTGATTCAGATCTTCCTGTTGAAATGATTATAGAATTAACACAGAACAGAGTTGGAAAAGCATTTAATATGTTTGGTAAAAATCTTGAAAGCGGTATAAAACAGATGGTTTCTTTATCTCTTCAAAGATCTACAATAGACTGGCAAACATTAATTAGAAGATTTGCTGGTGCAACTATAAAAGGAGAAAAATATCTCACACCTTTAAAACCAAACAGAAGATATGAAAATCAACCTGGTTGGAAGTATGAATACAAATCCAAACTTGCTGTAATTATGGATACTAGTGCAAGTATTATTGAAGAAGAATTAAACCAATTCATTTCTGAAATTGAAAAAATATCAAAATACGATACTGAAATAACTTTGATTCAGGTGGATGAATCTGTTACACTAATTACAGAATATAAATCTGGAAAATGGAAAGACCTTGAAATATACGGGGGTGGGGAAACAAACCTTCAACCTGCCGTTGATCTTGCACAAAGCAAGACAAGAGTAGAAGGAATTATTATATTTACAGATGGACATGTAAACGTTCCAATTGTTAAAAGAAGAGTTTTATTTGTTCTTTCCTCAAAACACAATCCTGAATTTATTGAAGATGCAACAAAAATATATGGTAAAAATTCCGTTGTAATATTGAAATAGAAAGGAGTATAACATGCAGCTTTTTCTTGAATTAAAAAGACTATTAAACAAACCCATCAATATAGTTTTAATAATTCTTCTTCCTTTAATAATAACTATTGCAAGTATAATCTTCTTTAATGGTTTTGGTGTCACTGACGTAAAACTTGGAGTATACAACAAAGATAACTCTCCTCTTTCACAATTTACAATTAAACTTGTTATGTCCTTTTTTAAGGGCGGAACATTAACTTATGTCGATGAAAATTATCATAAATTACTTGAAGAAGGTAAGTTTAACGCAGTTTTAATAATCCCTTCTAATTTCACAGACGCTTTATACAAAGGTCAAAAAGTAAATATCGATTTTATACCTAGTCCTGTTGATCTACAACTTTCGGTTGGAATATTTAATGTTCTTAATTCTATCTTTAATGATTTAAGTGGTAGTCCATTTTTTGATCCAAAAGTTTTGAGATATTTTTTCGTTGGGGAAGGATCCCCAGCCCCACAGTTTGTACCTAAAACTAAGAATTTTAGCACAAATTTTGGAGATTTATTTTCACCTGCTATTTTATTTTTATCAACAGTTTTTCTATTGTTATCGGTCGGTATTTTAAGTATTGTAAACGATAGAGAACTTGGATTGATATCCTTTTTCAAAGTAAATAATGAAAAATGGTACAAATATACTTTTATAAAGTTTTTAGTGTTGTTTATTCTAGGAACTATTGTTTCGTTTGTCGTCTACTTTGCAGGCTACTTTTTTGGAATAAAAATTCCTTTTAATATATTTTTTCCACTTGCTGCTTTGGGGGTTATTTTCCATTCTTCTCTTTCACTAATTTTATCTAGCCTGTCACCAAACAAAACAGTAGCAAATATTTTAAGTATTTCAATTGCAATGTTTTTCTTCTTTACAAGTGGAAGCATTACACCAGTTTCAACTTTGCCAAAATTTATGTTCAAGTTAGCTACTTATACTCCGGTTTACAAACTTACTTATGCCCTTAGAAATTATCAATTAAATGGTGCAAGTATAATAAATGAACTAAATTATTTGGCTATAATCTCTCTTATAACTTTTCTTTTGATGTTCTTTGTAGTAAAAAAGGAATTTGCTCAAAAATAATTGGTATATTGTTCAAAGAATCTGTTATCTATAAATTAAGAAATCCTTTATACCCTGGAGGTTTCTAATGTTAGAAATATTAAATGAATTTAAAAAACTAGAAAGACCACATAGAGTTGATAAACTGAAAAGTTTCTTTAGAGCATCACCAAATGGATATGGATATGAAAACGACAAATTTTTTGGATTAACAGTCCCTGAAACTAGAAAAATTGCAAAAAAATTTAAAAATATTTCTTTAAAAGATGTTGAATCATTACTAAAGTCAGATTATCATGAAGTAAGGTTGTGTGCTTTATTTATTTTGAGAGAAAAATATAAAAAATGTCCTGATGAAGTAATTAAAGTTTATTTAAATAATTTAGAATATGTTAATAATTGGGATTTGGTGGACTCATCAGCACCATATTTATTGGGGCAATATTTATATGATAAGGATAGAACCTTATTATATGATTTAGCTAAAAGTGGAGATTTATGGAAACAACGAATTGCTATTTTATCTACATTCTATTTTATTAAACAAAACGATTTTGAGGATACTTTAAGGATTTCAGAAATACTTTTGAATCACAAACATGACCTTATTCATAAAGCTGTTGGTTGGATGTTAAGGGAAATTGGAAAAAGAAATAAAGAGATTAAAGATTCTTTCTTAAAGAAATACTATAAATTTATGCCAAGAACTATGCTTAGATATGCAATAGAAAAATACCCTGAAGAAGAAAGACAAAAGTTTTTAAAAGGAGAAATTTAATTTACATTTATTTAAATTACTTTAAAAACCCCATCCTATAGCATTACGGATGGGGTTTTCTAAATATTTAAAAAATTCCTCTTAACTTTTACCTTATCATTAAAAATGATCTTCCTTACATTTTGACAATACAAAGTATAAATTTTAAAAATCTCCTATCTTACATCTTTTACATATAAATCGTAATTTTAAATTTCAATATTCATTTTTTCTATTTTTTATAAACCCTTTCTATCCTATATACTTTTAATAGCTTTTCTTGTTCCATCTTTATTTGTCCTGCTTCATCATATATAACATATTCTTCAACCTTTTCAATTACTACTTCACTACTATCTAGTAAATGAACAAAATATACTATGTTTATTCCCTCTTTTTCATCATCCTTTACCTTTTTATCGATAGCTACAGAAGATAAAGCTTTTTCCCAATCTACGCCTTCTTGTAAATCCAATTCTATTATATTAAACATGGTTTTTATATTATCTACTATTTTATCAAATGGAGTTTTTTGTATTATATCTACTACGTCACTAAAATCAAATATTGATTGTGGTGAAATTTTCATACCATTTAACTTCTCCTTTTTGCATTAATACAATTTGATTGTATTTTTAATTAATTTTAAACCGCAATATCTTATGTAAAAAATGTGTGTG
>JASKLO010000008.1 GCA_030153605.1 Thermosipho sp. (in: thermotogales) | reverse complement strand
AATATCGATGGATACATTGACAGTTGACAAAGATGCAGTCGCTGGAGTATATCATTTGCCTGTTGTATTTACATTTAATCCAACAGTTAGTTGGTAAAATTTGGTAAAAAATTATGAGTAAAACAAAAATTAATTAAAAGGAGGGGTTTATTTATGAGGAAAATATTAATTGGAATTTTGGTTTTATTTGCATTTATTATTTTTGCTGATGTGGTACATGTTCCTGGTTGTGAATTTGAGAGCTATACTTTAAATTCAACAATCACAATATATGTCCACCAATGGATGGATTTAGATTATCAATGGATAATAGGTCCGTCATACAATATTTGTGACTATGAACAAGCCCCAGAGAATGTAGATCTTTTATCATTTACACTTGATTCAAATGCACCAGTGACAGTATCAGCATGGGCAGACTGGGGTGGACTTGCTACTTATATAACTGGAACGATATATGTCACAAAAGATGGAGTACCATTTGTCCCAACTAATCCAATTGAAGACGGTGAATATTTAATTGGAGTTTCAATTACAAGTATCGATCCAGATACACCAGCAGGTGATTATACAGTAACGTTAAGAATTACTTTTCAACCAACAGTAACATTTTAAAAAATGAAAAATTAGTTGTTGGCCCCTAATGGGGCCAACTTTTTTGTAATAATTAGGTAAATATAATTTGAGGTTTATAAAATTTAATCATTATTGGAATATCTGTGATATAATAAAAATAGATGAATTGAATATATGGGGTGAAAATATGAAAAAGTTTTTTTCTTTATTAATAATTTTTGTTGGTATTATTTCTTTTACTGTGACTATTTATCCTCTTGTAAATAGAATTGAGGTAGAACCAAATAAAGATGAATTAAAATTGAGCATAAATGTTTCAAATCCAAATGCAGGAATAGCCGAGGTGGATGTTGAATTTACTGATTTTATAATTGAAGGAACTACATATTTATATGAAGTGGAAAATTATAAATACAGTATAAAAAATTGGATAAGTGTTGAAGGTACAAAACTGATTCTTCAACCGGGCGAATCAAAGGATTATGAAATCACAATAAATATTCCCAGGGATTTCCGTGGGGCTCAAGCTTTTGGTGCTGTTCACTTTAAACAAAAAGGTGGTAAAACTGATGTTTTTGAAACAGTTTTTGACTACGTTTCTGTAATTATTCTTGATTTTCCATTTCAAAAAGTTATTAGGCCAGAAATTCTAGATGTAAAAATTTTTGATTTAACTTCAAATGCTTCTGAAACTTTTTTAGAAAAATATGGAAATTTTGGAACAGTTTTAGACTTGGAAGTTAGAAATAATGGGAATGCAGTTTTAGCAGTCAATGGGGAAATTAGACTCATATCAAGAGAAATAAACAGAATAATTACTTCTTTACCACTTGATAATACTACTTTTGTTGTTTTTCCAGAACAGACAGCTACTTTTGAGTATTTTGTTCCTTTTGTTTTTCCACGAGGAGAGTTTGAAATTCAGTTAGATGGGGTTTCTCAAGGTATTCGGGTTACAAACTTTAAAAAAATTACTATAGTGGGTGAACAACCAAAGGAAGTAGCAGTTTTGATAGATCCGTATATAGTTCTGATTGATGTTCAAAGAACAATAGAGAATTTTAAAGTAAATATTCAAAACCTTTCTCCAGAATCATTAGAATTTAGCCTGAAAACTGAAAATGATGCTTTAGAAATTTTTCCCTCCAAGATTCGTTTGTTCCCATACACTAAAATAAATGGCTTTGTTAAATTTGATTCGAGAAATACTACTTTAGAAGATGGGGATAATATTTATAAAATAAACATAACTTCTGATAAGGATATTTTACTCTTTAAAGAACCTGTAGTTGTTTTAAGAAATGGGAATTTAATTACTGAATGTAATACTTTTGTATCTGATGTTTCAACAGACACTTTTATAGTTAATGTTGAAAATACTGGAAATACTATTTTAGAAGGAAAAATTATTAAACAGGATCCGCTTCAAAGTTCAGATTTAACAAAAGTTTTTGTACTTTTTCCAAAAGAGACTAAAAAGTTTGTTATTCCATCAGGATACAACGAAATTGCAAAGAATAGTACATTTATACTGTATAGACTGTATGGAGATGAAACATTCGATAAAAAGAAAATCGTAGGGGATGTGAAATAATGAAAAAAATATTGGTTTTAATGAGTTTTTTATTTTTGCTTGTAACTTTTTTTGGTGTTGATGTGTACTTTTATCAAACAGATATAAGGGATGCTTTGAGTCAGATTTCTATGCAAGAAGGAGTTTCAATTTTATATGATCCACTAGTTTCAGGTTTTATTACAGTGGAAGTTTATGATGTTTCTTTAGAAAAAGCTCTGGATTTGATGCTTCTTCCATTGGGGTATTATTGGACTAAAATTGATAATGTGTATTTTGTAGGAACTGCTAACCCTGACAGTCCTGGATTTGGTTTAATTTCTAGTAGATATTTAATAAATTTGTACTATACAACTTTTGAGGATATAGCTAACGCTTTACCAAAAATTATGCAAAATTATATTTACAGAACCCCTAATGAAAATCAAATTTTAATTTATGCTCCTCCCAAAATTGCTTCACAAATTGCTGAAACCATAACATTTGTTGATAAGCAAGTAAATACAGCAGAAGTCAACGTAAAAATATTTGAGGTCGATGAAAAGGATTTTGAGAAATTTGGAATTAATTGGTCATGGAATTCTGAAGGATCTGAAGGATTTGATATTAATTATTCTTCAAATGGTATTTCTGCTGTTTTAAATCCTTTGTCTTATGAAATTGTTTTCCTTCTTGATTCACTTGTTGAATCAGGGAATGCAAAAGTTTTAGGCGAAGGAACCTTATTATTAAAGTCTGGTTCAACCTCAAAAATTTCTGGATATACAACTATTGGTTTGAGAATTACTAATGAGACTAATAATACTTATGTTGAGAGAAGACTAACAACAGAAGTGACAATTTCAGGAAATGTATTTCTAGATCATATAAATATGTATATAAAAACAGTTGTTGAATCCGCTATGAGTGATGGTTATAATGATAATCCTATAGGTTCATTGCTTGAAACTAATGTAGATGTTCAATATGATAAACCATATTACATAGCCGGGATATCTTTTGAAACATTTTCAAAAATTGATGGAGGGATCCCCGGATTAAAAGATGTACCAATTCTTGGAAAATTGTTTAAAAATACCAGATATGAAATGCATAAAAAAATGTAATAATAGTAATTCAAGCTAAATTGGTAGGTGATGCTAAATGAAAAAAATACTTGTGATATTTATTCTGTCTTTTTTGATGTTAACTTTATTTTCTAAAACTAATGATGTCAGTTTTCAAAACACTGATATCAAGGATGTTCTAATGGAACTTGGACAACTTTATAACTCAACAATAATTTTTTCTAATGATTTAACAGGCGAGGTAAATGTAACTTTATACGATGTTTCTCTTGAAACTGTATTAAAAGTTATTTTATCTCCTCTTGGTTATTCGTATGAAAAAATTGATGATGTTTACATTGTTTTTTCTGAATCATCATTTTCATATTTTGTCCCACATGTTTATAAACCAGTAAATCGTTCGGCTCAATCGATTGTTGAAAGTTTAGGAGCTATTCATTCTTATGTAGTGGGAGATAATGTTGTGGTTTATTGCCCTAATGAATTATGGCCGGAATATCTAAAAAAACTTCAAGATATTGATGCTGAAGAAAAGAATATAATTATTTCCTATGTTGTATATTATATAAAAAATACTGATATTAAAAAATACAATTTAGATCATCAAAAATTACTTGATTTAATTCCGGTATTAGAAAAAGCTCAATTTGTTACAAATACTAGTGGTTTTTTTGTTGGAAATGATATTAAATTTAGTACAGTAGGTGATATAACTTTAAATGCTGATGTTAAATCAAATAAAATGGTTTTCAGTGTTAAATCCCAAGGTGATTTCGTAAACTATGAATCTGAGATTTCGATGGGAATTCATAGATCAGTTTTAAATGGAAGTTTTGGAAAATTCATTGTCTTAATAAAAGTAAGTGAACTAAAAAGTATAGTTGAAGAAGAAAAATCAAAAATTGATTATATACCAACTAAATCATTTAGTTTTGTATATTATTCTTCAAATGATTTCAAAATAAGTTTGTCTGATAAGAATTTTGGTGTGTTTGTTTTGAAAGACAGTAATTATTTTGCAGGATTTAATTTGAAGCTAGTTGATGATTTTTATCTTGGGGCAATGATTCAACTAGATCAAGCCACGAATTTGATTTTAACAGCTAAAGATAAATATTTTTTTGAACCAATTTTTGTTGAATTATTTGGAAGTTTTCCAATTGGTATTTCTAATTTAGGAGGTATGGATGGGAAATATTTGATAGATAATTTGGAATTTGGGCTTGGCATAGGAATGACACATAAAATTAATAAAGATCTTCTTTTAAAAGGAAGAATAGAGATAAACAAAGATTTGTTAATTTCTGGAGAACTTGGAACAAGATATTTAAATTATGATGTTAACATGTATTTTGATAGTAGAATGGTATTTGGGATAATGTTAGGATTCTTTTGGTGATCTATTCATTTTATATATTCTCGATTGAATAGTGAGGTGGTGTGTTTAAGTAATGAGAACAAAAATTGGGAGAATATTGGGCATTATTGTAATCTCAATATGGTTAATTATTTTTTTTGGAGAAATTTTGGGTGGAGGTGGAGAAGAATATCTTACAGAAAGTGCTAAAATTGAAGGTATTATACTTATGATAATAGTTTTGACTGAAATCTTTGGTTTTGTGCTTAGTTGGAAGTATAGAAAAGTAGGAGCTTTAATTGTTATATTTACAGCAATTATCTTTATAATTTTTGCTGGAGTTACTGCTGGGCAAAATGTTTTGTTAGCAATGTCAGTTTCAGGTCTCCCGTTTTTAATAGTAGGAATTTTGATTTATTAAATAACATTAGACAGAGTGGATAATTCAATTTAAAAATACATAGTTGATCTATACCTGTAAATTTTACAATTCCTTACCCATTGTTGATTTTCCAAATGATCTATCCTACCGATTATTGTTGCAAAGTTTAATAATGTGTCAATCTTGTTTTTTGCAATTCCATGATATTTTTACTAGATTGAAAAACATCAAAAGTAAATTCTTTTGAAACAAATAATGAACTATTCCTCAATATCTAATTTTGAAAAAATTAAAAGAATTATGGGTATTAAATTTAGTTTTTTTAGATTTTACTTTTATAAATAAACTTCATACGTTAAATTAAAAGTTGCAAAATTTTTACAAACAGAATACATCAAGTTAGTTTTTAGTTACAAAAATATTTCGATTGCTTTCTTTGTTTGCGTTTTTTCACAATTTGTTTGTGGTTTTTGTTAATGAATTCGTAATAAAACAAAATATTTGTAAAATAATTATATAGTTGTCGTTATTTTTAGTAACATTTACTGAATAATTGGTTTAAATGGCCTTTAACGGAAAATATTTAAATATTTCGTCTATTTTTGGTTTATTTTGGATTTCACAAATTATTATAATATGTAGTAGAATATAATTTGATTTTAGATTCTTTACCTTATATTAAAACTTCTTACTTTATTTTTATGTTTATTATTAAAAGTTTTTAATTGTTATTTGGCGTTAATTATTTTTACCGCATTTTAAACTGCGAAATTTTTAAGGAGGGGGTATCTTATGAGTAAGTATATTTTGTCTTTGGATGAAGGTACAACTAGTGCAAGAGCTATAGTTTTTGATAAGCTTTCAAACATTGTTGGGGTTGGACAGTATGAATTTCCACAATACTATCCAAAACCAGGTTGGGTCGAACATAATGCCGATGAAATTTGGGATGCCCAAATGAAAGCCGTTCGAACTGCTCTAGAAAAAGCTGGTGCAAAACCAGAAGATATTGCTGCTATAGGTATTACAAATCAAAGAGAAACTACAGTTTTATGGGATAAACACACCGGGAAACCTGTTTACCATGCAATTGTTTGGCAATGTAGAAGAACTTCAGAAATGGTTGATGAACTAAAAAAGGATTATTATGACTTAATCAAAGAAAAAACAGGACTAGTTCCAGATGCATATTTTTCTGGATCTAAGATTAAATGGTTGCTTGACAATGTTCCAGGATTAAGAGAAAAAGCTGAAAAAGGAGATATTCTTTTTGGAACAATCGATACTTTCTTAATTTGGAGATTAAGTGGAGGAAAGGTCCACGTCATTGATTATTCTAATGCTTCAAGAACAATGATTTTTAATATTCACACGCTTCAATGGGACGAAGAACTTTTAAAAATCTTAAACATTCCAAAAGCAATTTTACCTGAACCAAGACCATCAAGTGAAGTTTATGGTTATACTGATAAAGAGGTATTTGGTGCAGAAGTTCCTATCGCTGGAGATGCAGGAGATCAACAAGCAGCATTGTTTGGTCAGGCTTGTTATGAACCAGGAATGGTTAAGAATACATATGGAACTGGTAATTTTATGCTTATGAATACAGGAGAAAAACCATACAAATCTGAAGGTTTGCTTACTACAATTGCTTGGGGATTAAATGGAAAAGTAGAATATGCTCTTGAAGGTAGCGTTTTCATCACTGGTGCAGCTGTTCAATGGCTCAGAGATTCTTTGAAAATAATCGAAGTATCTCCAGAAGTTGAACCATTAGCAAAATCTTTAGGTTCTAACGATGGAGTTTATTTTGTCCCAGCATTTGTTGGTTTAGGAGCACCATATTGGGATCAAGATGCTAGAGGGTTAGTAATTGGTATTACTAGAGGAACTAGAAGAGCACATTTTGCAAGAGCTGTTCTTGAATCTATGGCATACTTGACTAAAGATGTTCTTGTTGAAATGGAAAAAGATAGTGGAATAAAAGTTAAAGAATTAAGAGTAGATGGAGGAGCAGTTGCTAATAACTTCCTTATGCAATTCCAAGCAGATATATTAGGTACAAAGGTTATAAGACCAGTAATTCAAGAAACAACCGCATTGGGCGCTGCTTATCTTGCTGGTCTTGCAGTAGGATACTGGTCTAACACTGAAGAAATTGCAAAAATGTGGAAAGTTGATAAAGAATTTGATTCTACAATCGATGATGCGAAAAGAGATAGATTATACAAAACATGGAAAGAAGCTGTAAAACGTTCATTAGGTTGGAACCGCGTTCTAAGAGACTTAGGTTGGGAAGTTTAATAAATGAAGTTTAAATACTATGATTTTTTAACACACTATTATATAGGGGGAGGTAAATATGAGTAAAAAACCGACACTTATGGGTGAATTACTGGCAGAATTTTTTGGAACAATGATACTAATTTTAATGGGTGATGGAGTTGTAGCAAATGTAGGTTTAGCTCCAAGGTTGGCAAGTGGTGCCTATAACTGGAATACTATTGCCTTTGGTTGGGGTTTGGCTGTTATGACAGCAGTTTATGTAACCGGTGGAGTTTCAGGAGCCCATATTAATCCTGCAGTAACTTTTGCTCTTGCAATTAAGAAAAGCTTATCTTGGGCCAAAGTAATTCCTTACTGGATTGCTCAGACATTTGGTGCTTTTGTTGGCGCTTTTGGTGTTTGGCTTGCATATCATGATGGCTTAGTTGCTGCTGGCATGCCTAATGTTTGGGCTACAGGTCCAGGTTCCATTTTTGGGGAAGCATTCTGGGGCGGAGCAACAAGCGCTGCAGCAATGGGTACTTATTCACTAGGAAATGCTTTCATTGCAGAGGTTATTGGAACAATGGTTCTTGTTTTAGGTGTTCTTGCAATGGGTGATTCAAAGAATTTAGCAGTTAAATCAAATATCGGTCCATTTATGGTAGGTATGCTTGTGACTGCTATTGGTTTAACTCTTGGTGGGCCAAGCGGTTATGCAATTAACCCCGCTCGTGATTTAGGTCCAAGACTCTTTGGTGCAGTTGCAGGTACCCCTGGTCTTTTTGATGGTTCCTACTGGTTTATAGCACCTATTTTAGGTCCTCTTGTCGGTGCTGCTATTGCTGTTGCATTTTATGCAATTTTTGTTTCAAAGCATTTACCAGATAACAACGAATAATTTCAACAAATAGTCCATACAATATAGGAAATTTTTTCTGGGGGGGAAATAATTTATGTTATTAGCCCCCCCTTTATTTAAAAAGCATTTTTAGAATTTTATAATTTTAAACATAGGGGGGATTATTATGAAAAAAATAATTAATAAACCAGAAGATGTTGTGAAAGAATCAGTGGAAGGATTAGGACTTGCTTGGAGTGAAATTGTCAAAGTTAATTATGAACCAATGTTTGTATATCGTGCGGATGCTCCTGTTAATAACAAAGTTGCAATTATTTCAGGTGGAGGAAGTGGACACGAACCAATGCATGCAGGATTTGTCGGATACGGAATGTTAGATGCAGCATGTCCTGGAGAAGTTTTTACATCTCCTACACCGGATCAAATGTATGAGGCAGCAAAAAAAGTTCATGGCGGTGCTGGTATATTATTTATTGTTAAAAATTACAGTGGTGATGTTATGAATTTTGAAATGGCAGCAGATATGTTAAAAGCTGAAGGTATTGATGTTGAAAATGTAATAATTGATGATGATGTTGCTGTTAAAGATAGTCTTTATACTCAAGGAAGACGTGGAGTTGGGACAACTGTTTTAGCAGAAAAAATATGTGGTGCAGCTGCTGAAAAAGGTTATGATTTAAAGAAACTAGCAGAACTTTGTAAAAAGGTTAATGGTTGGGGCAGAAGTATGGGAATGGCTCTTACACCTTGTACTGTGCCTGCTGCAGGAAAACCAACTTTTGAACTTGCTGAAGATGAAATGGAAATAGGTATAGGAATCCATGGTGAACCTGGAAGAGAAAGAATGAAAATTAAATCAGCTGATGAAATAACTGAAATGCTTGCAGAAGCTATAATTGAAGATTTACCTTTTAAAGAAGGCGATGAAGTATTGGCCTTTGTAAATAGCATGGGTGGTACACCAGAAATCGAATTGTATATTGTTTATAGGAAACTTTATAAAATTCTTGAAAGCAAAGGCATTAAAATTGCTAGAAAGTTAGTAGGAAGATATATAACATCCTTGGAAATGCAAGGAGTTTCAATAACATTATTAAAACTTGATGATGAGTTAAAAGAATTATGGGATGCACCTGTAAAAACTCCTGCGTTACGATGGGGAATTTAAATAAGAAAATGAAATAGTGAGGGATAATTATGATGATTAATAATCAAGATGTAATTAAATTTTTAGAAAAAGCTGCTGGTAAGATTAAAGAGAATAAAGAATTTTTAACTCAGCTTGATTCTGCTATAGGTGATGGAGATCATGGTATAAATATGGATAGAGGGTTCAGTAAAATTATGTCTTCTATAGACACTCTAAGAGACAAAGATATAGGAACTATTCTCAGAACTTGTTCTATGGCTTTAATTTCAACAGTTGGAGGTGCCAGTGGGCCACTTTATGGTACAGCCTTTTTATATGCTTCAAAATCCCTTAATGGTAAATTTGAGATTGATATGAATGAACTTTTAGAAGCTTTGAAAGCTGCTTTAGAAGGTATCCAAATGCGCGGAAAAGCAACTGAAGGAGAAAAAACAATGATAGATGCCATAGCTCCTGCTTTAAGAGCATTTGAAGAAAAGCTAAAGTCTGGTGGAACGCCTGTTGAAATATTAGAGGCAACTGTTGCTGCGGCTAAAAAAGGTGTTGAAAATACTGTCCCAATGAAAGCAACCAAGGGAAGAGCGAGCTATTTGGGAGATAGAAGTATCGGTCATCAGGATCCTGGCGCAACGTCCTCTTATTTAATTTTCGAAGCTATGTTAGAAACATTAAAAGAGAAAGTTTAGAAAATCTTTAAAGTTTTTTTGATGAATTAATTGTTTGGTCGTCTCTTTTTTTGAAGAGACGACCTTTTCTAAAAAAAGTAAAAGGAGGTACCTATGAACGAAAAAAAAATACCCTTATGGTTGAAAATAATTTTGTTTATTGTTCCATTGATTTGGAGTGAGTATATGTTTTCAGTAGCTGGGCGTTGGATTAGTATGGTGCTTTTTCCCATCGCATGGTTTGGTTTTTGGATTGCATTAGATTTAATTTCAAGAAAAAAGTGAGGATTAAATGATGGTTGGATTGGTTATAGTATCACATAGTCAGAAATTGGCAGAAGGTGTTGTTGAATTAGCTAAGCAGATGACATTGGGTGAAAATGTTCCTATTATTCCAGCGGGTGGTTTAGAGAACGGAGAAATAGGAACAAGCTTTGATAAAATTATGGATGCAATTAATAAGGTGTATTCTGAAGATGGAGTATTAGTATTAATGGACCTTGGGAGCGCAGTAATGACTACCCAAACGTGTCTTGAGTTTTTACCACCCGAAATTCAAAGTAAGGTTTTACTTTGCAACGCGCCATTAGTTGAGGGTTCTATAGCTGCTGCTTCTGCTGCAGCTCAAGGTTTTTCAATAGAGAAAGTCAAAGAAATTGCTGAAAAAGTTAATACTTCAAAAGTTCAACAAGATTTTCCTGAAGAAACTATTAAATACTCCGAAAATGCAATCGCAATTGATGTCAAGTTAATCAATCCTACAGGTTTACATGCCAGACCTGCTTCATTGTTTGTTCAGGTTGCATCAAAATTTAAATCTGAAATAAAAGTACAAAACATTACAGCGAAAAAAGCTCCAGCAGATGCAAAAAGTATAATGGATATGGCGGTGAACGGTACTGGGGAGAAAGGCGATGTAATTCGTATAATAGCTGAAGGCGAAGATGCCGAAGAAGCTTTAAAAGAACTTAAGGAACTTGTAGAATCGGGATTTGGAGAGCTTGAAAAAGGGGAGAATGTGAACCTTGAAAGGAATGAAATATTAACTGAAGAACACTCAAATAAACTGGTGAAAAACGATATTCGTGAAACAACTATGAAAGGAAGTTTTCGCGGTACACCTATATATCCTGGATATGTTGTTGCACCTGTTTGGGTTTATGAAAGGCGGCCTTCTAAAATACTTGAAAAGAAAAAAGAAAAGTTTATAACTTTTGAAGAATTATTAGAAGCTATTAAAGAAGTTTCTGATGAAACAAGAATTATTAAGGAAAAGTTAGAAAAAGAAAGTAATTCTAAGGTTGCTGCTATTTTTGATTTTCATGAGATGATTTTAAATGATCAAAAGATAAAAGATGATGTAAAAAATTTAGTAGAGAATGGTATGTCTGCAGATAAAGCTTTTGCAAAAGTAGTGGATTCTTGGATTGATAAACTCGAAAAACAGAGTTTTGATTTAATGAAAGAAAGAACTAAAGATTTAGAAGATATTAAAAACAGAGTATTAACAGCTTTGTTTAAAGAAGGAAAAAAGATAATTTCTCCAAATGTAAAATCTATTCTTTTGATTGATGAACTTTTACCTTCGGAAACAGCATTACTTGATAAAGAGAATATAATTGGAATAGCCACAGCTTATGGAGGTACAACATCCCATGCTGCTATTATTGCGAGAATGTTAGGAATACCTTCAATTGTTGGTTTAGGCCCCAAGATACTTAAAATTCCTAATGGTACTATTGTTGCTCTTAACAGTGTTGACGGTGTTCTACTTGTTAATCCTAATGTGAAAATTAAGGATGAATTTGAAAAAAAGGACAAATTATTGAAGTTAAAAGAAAAAGAATTAATTAACAAAGCCGAAGAACCATCAAAAACTAAAGATGGTTACCGGATTGAAGTTTTTGCTAATGTTGGAAAAGTTGAAGAAGTGGAAGAAATTCATAAATATGGAGCAGAAGGAATAGGACTGTTGAGAACAGAATTCTTATATGTGGGTAAAAAAGAAGCCCCCACAGAAGAAGAACAATATAATAATTATTTATCTGTATCACAAACTATGGGGAAAAAACCAGTAGTTATTAGGACTTTAGATATAGGTGGAGATAAACCATTAGAGTATGTATCTTTGGATAAAGAAGCAAACCCTTTTCTTGGAGTAAGAGCAATAAGATTGTATAAAAAATATCCAGAGTTGTTTAAAACGCAGGTAAAAGCAATATTAAGAGCCAATCAAGGTAATATTAAGTTAATGCTCCCGATGATAGCATCAATTGATGAGGTAAGATGGGCAAAAGAAATAATCAATGAATGTAAATCTGAACTATCAAGCAAAGGAATTAAATTCAACCAAAAAATTGAAGTTGGAATTATGATTGAAATTCCTTCTGCAGCAATTATGAGTGAAATTTTAGCAAAAGAAGTTGATTTTTTTAGTATAGGAACAAATGATCTTACACAATATACCCTTGCAGTTGATCGTGGAAATAAGAATTTAAAATATCTTTTTGATTCTTTAGAACCATCTATTTTAAGGCTTGTTAAACTTACTGTTGATAATGCACATAAATATGGGCGTTTAGTAAGTGTATGTGGAGAAGTAGCTAGTGAAAAAGAAGCTATTCCTATTTTAGTTGGTTTGGGCGTGGATGAATTAAGTATGAATCCAAGAATGATTCCATATGCAAAGGGGTTAATTAGAACATTAGAATATAGTCAACTTCAAAAATTGGCTTTAAAAGTTCTGGAGTTAGAGAATGCAAGTCAGGTAAGAGAATTTATTTCAAAAAATTGTAATTTGTGAATCTATAATGGTTACTATAATGGTTAAAATTATGTTAATTATGTGATGACCTTAAGGAAAATTAGACTAGACTATTTTTGAGTATTAATTTCAATGATTTGAATATAAAGCATTTTTTCAATTGGTGAAAAAAATCTCATACATTAATTGGTTTTTTGGAGTTTTTAAAGTTTTTTGATATTATTATTGTTGGTTGTTAATTTCAAATTTTACATTATAGTTTTTACTTTTCAATTCTAGTTAGTGAAATCCTGTTAAATTTAACGTTTTAAGAATTATTTTTAGTATAAAAGCTAGTTAGAATCTACTATATAAGGAGGTATGTATCAATGGAAACGAAAAAAGTAGTTGTTATAGGAGCCGGCGTAGTTGGTTCAGCTATTGCTCGTGTTCTTAGTAAATATCAAAATTTAGAAGTGTTTTTATTGGAAAAAAACATCGACGTAGGATGGGGTTCGAGTAAGGCAAATAGCGCAGTAATCCATCCTGGGCATGAAGATGATCCTAGCAAATATCCACTTCGATCGAAGCTTTGTGTGAGAGGAAATCGTTTGTGGCATTCTTGGGCAGAAGAACTTGATGTCCCTGTAAAATGGCCAGGTGAATTGATGTTAGCTTTTAGTGAACGTGATGTTGAAAAATTTCAATATTACTTAGATTTAGCTGAAAAAAATGGTGTTCCTGATGTGAAAATTGTTTATTCTGATGAACTTAGGGAATTAGAACCAAATGCTAGTCCTGATGCAATTGCAGGTTTATGGGCTCCTACAGCAGGTCTTATAGCTCCTTGGGATGCAGTACTTGGCTTGGTAGAAAATGCTGTAGATAATGGTGTAAAACTCTTTACTGAAACAGAAGTAGAAGATATTGTTATTGAAAATGGAATAGTGAAAGGTGTTCAAACAAATAGAGGATTTTTTGAAGCAGATATAGTAATAAATGCTGCTGGGTTATATGCAGATATAATTTCTAAAAAAGCAGGAATTGATTTCGATATAACTCCTAGAAGAGGAGAGTATTATTTGCTTGAGGAGGATGTACAACCTCGCGTCAAAAGGATAGTACACCAAGTACCTACTGAAATTACAAAGGGAGTCTTTATTTCTGAAACTGTGGAAGGTAATATTTTAATTGGTCCTTCTGCAGAAAATTTACCTTTAGATGCTAAAGATGATGTTTCTACAACGAAAAAGTATTTAGATTACATTTGGGAATCCGCGAAGAGGCTGCTGGCTAAAATGCCGCCAAAAAGCAGTGTTATTAAAACTTTTGCTGGATTAAGGGCGGAACCACCTTCAGGTAGATGGATTATAGAAGCTTATGACAATCCTAAGGGATTTATTAATGCTGCAGGAATGAGATCTCCCGCTTTGACTTCTTCACCAGCAATAGCTGAATATATAGTTAATGAGTTAATAAAAAACAAATTAGGAGTAAAACTTGTTGAAAAGAAAGATTGGAATCCATATAGAAAAGGAATCAAAAAATTCAAATTACTTGATGATAGAAAAAAAGAAGAATTAATTAAGGAAAATCCAAAATTTGGTAATGTTTTGTGTATGTGTAAAGAAGTAACAGAGGCTGAGATTATTGAAGCTATAGAAAGAATGAAAAAAATTGGAATTAAAACAATATCCTTAGATGGTATTAAATTTAGAACAACATCAATGTTTGGTTGGTGTCAAGGTTCATTTTGTAGAGTACGTATTGCTAGAGTAGCTGCTAATTACCTAGGTATGCCTGAATGGAAAATTTTTGTTAAAGATAACAAGAGTTCTTACGGTGTTGGATACGTTAAAACATTCTTTAAAACTAGTCAAGGAGATGGTGAGGTATGATGACTACAAAATATGACTCAATAATTATTGGTGGAGGTCCTGCAGGGTTAGCTGCTGCAATAAAGGCTAAAGAACTCGGTTTGAATGTTTTATTACTTGAAAATAGGGATGTTTTAGGTGGAATTCCTTTACAGTGTCTACATCCAGGCTTTGGTTTGCATTATTTTAAAGAAGATTTAACAGGAACAGAATTTATTTATAGATTTATAGATAAATTTCAAAAAATGGGTATTGAATATTTCACAAATGCTCATCTTACTGAAATAGAAAATATTTCAGATACTGAAAAAAGAATAAAGGTTATAACTTCTAAAGGTTTACAAACTTTCACTGCTAAAACAATTATTTATGCTACTGGAGCTAGAGAAAGACATTTATACGAAATAGGAGTTACTGGAAAAAGATTGCCTGGAATATTCACCGCTGGAGAAGCTCAAACAATGATGGATGTATACGGAATAATGCCTGGAAAAGAAATAGTAATTGTTGGTTCAGGTGATGTTGGTTTGATAATGGCAAGACGTTTTGCGTTGGAAGGAGCAACTGTTAAAGCTGTTATAGAATTAATGCCATTCCCTGGAGGTTTAACTAGAAATGTAGTGCAATGTCTAGATGATTTTGGAATACCTCTTTATTTAAGTCATGCTGTGACAAGAGTCGAAGGCGACAGTACTGTTGAAAAAGTAATTATATCTGAGGTTAATGAAAGATTGGAAATAAAAGAAGGCACTGAAAAAGAAATAAAATGTGATACTGTAGTTGTAGCTGCAGGTCTTGTTCCTTACATAAAGATATTAGAAAAAATTGGTGTAGTGAAAGATCAAGCAACTAGAGGTCCAATTGTTAATGAATATTTAGAAACACTCATACCTGGTGTTTTCACAGCCGGAAATGCTCTTGTTATAAATGATTTAGTTGACCATGTTGTTGAACAGGGGGAACTAGCTGCTTTTGGTGCTTCAGAGTTTGTAAAAAATGAAGGTATCCCAACAAGAAAGTGGAAAAGGGTATTTCGTGGTAGAAATGTCCGTTTACTTGTGCCTCATTACGTTAGTGGGGAAAATGATGTTATAATTTATGCAAGAGTCAGTAGACCTATGAATAAAGTAAAAGTTAGATTCCCTGAAATCAATAAAGAAGTTAGATTACCAGTTGTTAAACCAGCTGAAATGATTTCAATTAAGCTCAAAAAAGAAGAAATCCAAAGAGCAGTTGACAGGATCACTATGGAGGTGCTTTCTAATGAGTAATAATGAAAAAAGATTAATGACATGTATTGTTTGTCCTTTAGGTTGTGAATTAGAAGTTGAAATTGACGAGAATGGAAATGTTGTTGCAGTAACTGGAAACACATGTCCTAAAGGAAAAGATTATGCTATCCAAGAGGTAACTGCTCCAAAGAGAGTTGTTATGAGTGTTGTTTATGTAAAAGGTAGCATTTTTCCAACTGTTTCGGTCAAAACAAATAAACCAGTTTTAAAATCCAAGATTTTTGATGTTATGAAAGAAATTTCTAATATTACTTTAGAAGCTCCAGTTGAAATTGGTCAAATAATTATTAAAAATGTAGCTGGAACAGATGCAGATATTGTTACAACTAGGCCTGCACCAAAAAAATGAAAGTATTTTTAGTTAAAAAAATGGTCTCGAGAACATCGAGACCATTT
Organism: Thermosipho sp. (in: thermotogales); assembly: GCA_030153605.1. Classification (GTDB taxonomy): domain Bacteria; phylum Thermotogota; class Thermotogae; order Thermotogales; family Fervidobacteriaceae; genus Thermosipho_A. The sequence continues at coordinate 34,796 of JASKLO010000008.1, read as the reverse complement.
TTTGTTACAAAAACAATATTTGTACAATGTAGAAAAAATTGGTCTGGGCGGTGGGATTTGAACCCACGACCTCCAGATCCCGATTCTGGCGTTCTAGCCATCTGAACTACGCCCAGACTGCTTTAATATTTTAGCATAGCTTAATTTTTTAGGCAATACAATTGTCAGTGCACTTTTCGAGTTCTAATTGTATAGTGTTGTGATTAAATCCCAAATCCTTTAGTTTTTTGTTTATTATTTCCAAGCATTTGTCATAATCATTTGAATTTATCTTAACATGGCATTCTAAATATACATCTTGTCCATCTAGTGTCCAAGCATGGACATGATGTACATCTTTTACAAAATTCAAATTTTCCAGTTCTTGCTTTAAATAATTGATATCAATATTTTCTGGAGTAGCTTGCATTACTATTTTTAAACTTTCTTTAAGTATTTTTATTGATTCAATGATAATATAAGAAGCGATTAAAAAAGTTATAATTGGATCTAATATCAATATGTTATATTTTGAAATTAAATGTCCTGTAATAATTATTGCAATTGATGAAAACAAATCGCTTAAAATATGTAAGAAAGATGATTTTAGGTTTAAATTTTCTTTGCTATGAGAAAATAAAAGAATTGCTGTAAGACCATTTCCAAATAAACCAATATATGCAATTATGAGCATTAAGTTGGTTTTTATTTCAGCGGGACTTATGATTTTTTTAACCCCTTCAATCAAGAGAGTTGCAGAAATTGCAAGTAAAATTGTTGTATTTATAATTGCAGCTATAATTTCTGCCCTTTTATATCCATATGTATATTTTAGATTTTTTGGCTTTTTTGAAATTTTTCTTGCAAAAAAACTAGTTAAAAGAGCACCAGTATCACTAAGATTGTGAAGAGCGTCTGAAATAAGCGCTAAACTTCCTGAAAGTATGCCGCCAATTACTTCTGATAAAGTAATTATCAAGTTAAATATCACAGAAAAAATTAATTTAGCTTCAATAATATCTTTTGTTTCATGCGAATGATTATGCATTTTTTTCTTCTCCTTCTAGAATATGTTCTACGGCAAAGTCAATAATTGTTTTAACATGATCATCATACAATTTGTAAAATACATGCTTACCATATTTAGAATATTTTACAAGATTTGTTTGTCTCAAAATTCTTAATTGATGTGAAACTGTAGATTGACTAGTTCCAACATTTTTTTGGATTTCAGAAACATTACATTCTTTTTTTGATAATAACATCAATATTTTTAATCTAGTTGGGTCACTTAATATTTTAAAAAATTCTGCAAGTTTAAAATATGATATTTTATCCATTGAATACACCCCACATATGTTTAATTGTTCATATATAGTATACAATATATTTTTAAATTGTCAAAAATTCCAAAAAAAAAAAAGAGTGCCAAAAGGCACCCTTTTTCTTATTATTGAAAAATTTATTTAACCACTAGTTACTTTGTTTTTCTTATTATTTTTTGAATTATAAGCTAAATTATCAACTCTGGTAATTAAAGAATCAAAATCATCAGAAGGGAGTAATTCAGTAACTCCAATAGAAGCAGTAACCCCATATTTATCATATAATTCATTCTCTATCCTTTTTCTAATTCTTTCAGCTATAATGGTTGCATTTTCTTTTGTAGTATTAGGAAGAAGTATAATTATCTCGTCTCCACCGTATCTTATTGGAAAATCAGATTCTCTTAATGAAGAAGTAACAATTTCTCCGATTTTTTTGAGAAGATTATCTCCGGTTAAATGTCCATGAATATCATTTACTTTTTTAAAGTTATCGAGATCCATAAATATAACAGATAAAGGAGTGAAATTTTCTTTTGACTGTTTTATAAGTCTATCAAATTGTTCAACTAGGACATGTCTACTCAATAAGTTAGTTAAAGGGTCGGTTTCAAGCAATTTTCTGATCTTAGCGTTTGCATTTCTTAACTCGTTGGCTTTAACTTCAAGTTCATTTACATACTGTTTTATTTTATCTGATTGTAATAAGTATTCTTTAGTAGCTTTAGCTAGTTCTCCTATTTCATCATTTCTTTTAAGTAAATCTTCAAACGCACTTATATTGTGTTCTGAAATACCATTTGTAACTTTTTTAAGAGGATTTATAATTGTTTTCATTAATGAAATAGAAACAAATATAGTAAATAATAATCCAAAAAATATTATAGCTATTACTGTATTTAATAGAGAATTATATAATTTTGAAATTTCTATAGATTTTCTAGAAATTTCTAACATACCAATTTCATTTCCTTTTTCATCTTTAAGATTTTTGCGAAACAAAAGGGTGAATTTATCATGATTTGGAACTTCAGTTAAAGTTTCATAAGGATAAAATTGTACGTTAGCCAATAATATATCTTTAATGTGCGTAAAACTTTCTTGAGATAAAATTCTTCCCATAACTAGATATCCAGATGGAGGAGTTAATCTTTCTACATCGTTTGTAGGATGTATAGTAGCATAGGTTAAAGCTATTAATAAATTATTGCTAGATAAGTATTTGAAAATAGGGTTTCCAATATCAACTCTAGAAAAGAATTCTTTTGCGTTAATTTTTTCTAAAAGTGGGATTATATTTTCAAAAGTTGAATCTACAAAAATGTTAGATCCTTCTTTTGAATAAACTGCAACAAAATCAATATTGAATTGCTTAAAGTATTCAGCATCTAAATAATCAGCAGCCCAATCCATATCTAAAGAATTTACAAAATTTACTGTATCATCCCACAAAGAGTAATCTGAACAGAAATCAACTATTGGCTCAATTTCTTCAAAAAAAATTTTTTCCGCTGCATTTTGAAAGATCTCTTGATCATGTTTGATTAATAAGTTTGTATTCTTTTCTATGTTATTAAATAAGAAAAACGCGATTACTAATATGAATAATATGACTAATGATTCAATAAAAAGAAATTTACTAGAAAGTTTCATTTTTATCCCCCTTAATAACAGATGAATTATTTAAATTCTTTAATTCCTTTAGCTAGTATATTTATTGCGTCTTTTATTTTTTCTGCACTTAGGACATAAGCAATTCTTATTTCGCTAAGTCCTGCATTTGGAGTTGCGTAAAAACCTGAAAGAGGAGCAACCATCGTTGTTTTTCCATCTACGTTGAAATTTAAAAGCATCCACTTAATAAATTCTTCTGCATTATCTACTGGTAATTTTGCAGAAAGATAAAAGGCGCCTTCTGGCTTATGAGCCACAACTCCAGGAATCTTTTTAATTTCTTCATAAGCAACGTCTCTTCTTTTTTCATATTCAGCTATTGCATTTTTCATATACTCTTCAGAAGAATTCAGAAGACCTATAGCACCATATTGTGTGATTTCTGCTGGGGATAACCTTGCCTGAGCAAATTTCATTGCAGCGTTGTAAAAATCTTTGTTTTTTGTAATAAATGTCCCGATTCTTGCACCACAAGCACTGTATCTTTTAGAAATACTATCCACAATTATCAAATTATTATGAATTTCTTCAAATTCAAATGCAGAAATTGATTTTTTATTATCAAATGCAAATTCTCTATATACTTCATCAGATATAATTACTAAGTTATTTTCTTTTGCAACTTCAACAATTGTTTGAAGCTCATCTTTTGAGTAAACTACTCCTGTTGGATTCGAAGGATTTGAAAATAAAATTGCTTTTGTTTTTGAAGATATAACTTTTTCAAATGCTTCTTTTTCAGGCATTCTATAACCATTTTCAGGAGTAGTTGAAACAGGAACAAGCTTTATGTTTAAATATGCAGCAAAACCAGCATAATTAGCGTAGAATGGTTCAACAACTATTACCTCGTCACCAGGATCACATACAACACCTAATGCAAACATTATTGCCTCACTTCCGCCGTTGGTAACCATAATTTCATCAGGAGAAACATTTATATTCCACTTTTTATAGTATTCAGAAAATTTTTCTCTCAAGGGTAAAATACCTTGAGAATGAGTGTAAGCAACTACTTTGGTTTTAAATTTTTCAATATATTCATACCATTCTTTTGGAGTTTCAAGATCAGGTTGACCAATGTTTAAATGATAAACGTGAATTCCTTTCCTTTTGGCTTCGTCAGCATAAGGGACAAGTCTTCTTATTGGACTTGCAGGCATATTTAACGCCCTTTTAGAAACCATTTATGTCGCCTCCTCAATGTATTTTATTGTACTATCAATAATTTTATAACCTTCCAACTCACCATCTCCCATTAGTTCTATGTATGCATACTTTTCGTCAAAAGTAGAATTTAAAATTGTAAATCCTCGATAATGTAAATCTTGCATTGCTTTTCCATATTCAGTATAATCTAATTTAATCTTATAAAATGGTTTTGGGATCATTTTCACAATTTTAAGTTTTTTAACTAAATTTTCAACACTTTCTGAATAAGCATCGATTAGCCCTCGTACACCAAGTTTAATTCCTCCAAAGTACCTTGTAACTACGACTGCGACATTAACTAAATCATATTTTCTTAGCACTCCAAGTATTGGTCTTCCTGCAGTGCCAGATGGTTCTCCGGCATCAGAAGAAAATTCTAAAATTTTCTCATTTTCAAGTACTCTATATGCAGGACAGTTATGGGTTGCATCGTTATATTTTTTTGAAATTTGCTTAAAAAAATCCTTTGCTTCTTCTATACTTTCAACATGTGATAACGTGGTAATAAAAATTGATCTATTAATATTGATTTTATCTTCATGAATTCCAAAAATAGTTTTATAGCTTTTCATATTTCTATTGAAGCCACCTCATCCCCATCAACTGAATAAATGGTAATTTTTAATTTATTTTCAAAATCTAAAATCATATAAGTTGGTTTATTGTTATTTTTTGGAAGAGAAAGGCTACCTGGATTTGCTATAACAATTCCTTCTTTTTCTTCAATTTTGGGTATATGAGTATGACCATGTAAAAGAACTTTTGCGTTGTGACTTTTTGCAAATTCAAGTAGATTCACATTGTCGTCTTCTACAATTTCTCCATGGAGCATAAATATTGAATAATCGCCGAAAAATTCATACATTTGTTTAGGCATTTCTTCTACACCAAGAACTTTCAAGTCTACATCTGCGTCACAGTTTCCTCTAATATATTTTATTTTATGCTTTTTCAATTCTTCAGAAAGATTTTTTGGGTCATAGCCTTTAGGTAAAGGGTTTCTAGGGCCATGGTATAAAATATCTCCCAAGTGGAAAATCTCGTTTACAGTCGGTAAAATATGTTTTATTTTATTCCAAAAAAACAAAGAGCCATGAGTGTCTGATATAACCAAAACTTTCACAGTTTCACCTCAACTTTTAAATATTTTTGGCTATCTCACAAGCAAGTTTGACATTATTTTCAAGCAAAGCAATATTTGAGATAAGAGTTTTTCCTTTGGAAAGTTCAACGAGTCTACTAAGCATGTAAGGTGTAACTTCCTTTCCCTTTATATTTTTTAATTTTATTTCATTTTCAATGATATTTATGTAGTTTTCAATTTCGTTATTTGGGATAATGAATTCTTCTGGAATTTTATTTGCTACTAAAATAGAGCTTTTGATATTAAGGTTGTTTTTGCTGTTAAAAATTTCAGCAATTTCTTTTGGTGAATTAACAGAATAAATTGGTTTATCAGAAAGTCCGTTGTAAAAAATGGGGAAAAGATTAGTTTTATAGCCTACTACGAGTACCTGGAATGTTTCTAAAAATTCTAAAGTTTTATCAATATCCAAAATTGATTTGCATCCTGCCGAAACAACAATGATATTAGTTTTTGAAAGTTCAATTATATCTTGAGAAACATCCCAATCTCCTCTATGTACTCCTCCTATACCACCAGTTGCAAAAACTTTTATCCCAGCTAAAGAAGAAAGATAAGCGGTAGAACTAACAGTTGTAGCAGCGTATAAATTTTTAGCAACAGCAAAAGGAATTTCTCTTGTTCCTACTTTTATAGGGTTGTTGTTTATTAATTCGATAACCTCTTCTTTTTCTAAGCCTATTTTTACTTTTCCTTTTAAAATACCTATTGTTGCAGGAATGCAATTGTTATCGTACACTATTTTTTCAAGTTTTTCAAATACTTTAATATTCTCAGGGTAAGGAAGACCGTGGGCTAATACGGTACTTTCTAAAGCAACAACTGGTAATTTTTTATTTATTGCGTCTTTAACTTTGTCAGAAATTATCACGATTCACACTCCTTATTTTACTTCAATTGTTTTAGTAAAATTTCCAAGATTTTTAATATTTGCGGTTATTACATAATTTCCAGTTTTTAATTTACCTATTTTAACTTGTACAGAAGGAAATGTAAATGCTTGAGTGACAATATCTTTTTTTGAAGGTTCTAAAAATTCGCCATCAATAACAATTTCATTTCCTCTAATTTCATAGGATTTTATTTCTATAGAAAATCCACCAGTTTTTCTTAATCCTGCATTTATTAATACGTAAATTTCTTCGTTTTCAAAAAAATAATCTTTTATTAATATATTTCCATTTTCAATAGAAAAAGTATAAATTCCCATTTCTTGGATTTTGGGTATATTTTCAATTGTGGCATTATTACTTTTATTACTATCATCATTTGGTAAATAAATGCTTCCGATTTTAATTTTTGAATTTGCTGGACAAATAATTAAATGAAGAGGAATATCTGAGTAAATTTTTGAAATTTTGTTGTCTACATTATATTCGAACTTAAAATTGTCATACTCGATAAGTATCGTGGTTTTTTCAATAGGCTTAACAGGAGTAAAAAACCATCCTGTTATTAAATATCCTTTTTCTTTTTCGTCATTAAAAAGTTCCAAATAATAAATCATGCTGCTTCGATTGCCGGTATATTCGAAAAGGTTTTGCGGGATATTTGCTGAAACATCGTGAACATAAACTATTTCAGAAAAAATAATGATATTAAAAATCAGTAATAAAATTAAAATTATTTTTTTCATTCTTTCGCCTCCTTGTTTTACATACAAATTATATCATATTAAAAGTTTTAATATAATAAAAAGCTTGAAAGAAGGATTAGATAAAAACGTTTAAAATACAATTATTGTTAGTTAAGTATTCTAATTTTCCATTTGAAACGAGTTATTTGATGCACAAGATTTTATGTAGAAGCACATTTTCAAATTGAATGCTGATTTAATTTCTTTAAAAGAAATTCCAACAGTTTATTATTGAGATGAATTTGGATTGAGAGGCTATAAGTAGAATGATTATCCATCAAGTATTCCTGTTAGAGAACCAATGCAATGGTATAAGAGTGGAGATGGTATTGGGCAAACATTCTGGACTAAAGAGAAATATGCTAATATTAGCTTTGGAAATGCTAATATAGATGGAGCAATGTATGATGATTCTAATGATGGTATATCAGTAGAAGAACAAAAAGAGATTCCAAATTCACTTTATAATTATTTAAAGAAGGTAATTAACTTAAAAAAATCTCCCCCTTTCTAGGGGAGATATGGTTTTAAGAACCTATTTTAAAAATTTAAATTCAATTGAAAGATATTATGGAAACTATCAAGTTTTGATGATAACAAATCCTGATCCATTTTCCGATGCACAATATGTTGTCCCCGAGGGTTATAAATTAGTATTTTTTGCAGACAGGAATATTTTTATTACATCAAACAATCAGACGTTTACTATAAAACCAAGACAAGTATATTTCTTTTATAAGGAATAGTCTAAATTCTTATACTATTTATTAAACTTTCAAGTGAAGCTTCGGCTTCTTCTGGTAATTTATCTCTTCCACCGTTTTCTGATTTTTTCAAAACGATAAACTTCAATCTTTTAAGTATTGATTCTTTTAAGAGATGTAAATAATTATCATCATTTGGAGGAGTAAATCCATCAATTTTTGCGTATTTTAAATTTTCATACCAATATTCCCATTCAAGATCGTTTTCTATTACTTTTTCAACAAGCGAAATTGTTAATTCTTTATGAACTTTTTTGTTTAAAAAATAACCTGTATTTAAAATGTAGCAATCTACACCTTTTTCAAAGAGAGATTTAAATTTAAAAAAGTCATCAGACAAAGGATATGTTCTAAAAGGATTTGCATATGGTTCAAAAACAAGAGCATTGGGGTCAACATTATTGTCCAATTTTTCTGCAGAAGTTCTTTTAGTTGTTAGTGCGGCTCCAAGAGTAGATGCAAGTGTTGGGTCTTCTATCTTAACAATTGGAGGCAAAACTGGATCTTTCATCAACCAGAATATTACGTTAATTGGCTCTTCGATTTTATCAACTCTATTGGGGGACCAAAGTCTCGATTTTATTGCTCTTCCATTTCCGTTTCTTATATCTTCCATTACTGGAACAATTTTCCCATTTTTATCTTTTGTAGCACCACAATTTTGAATAGTTAAGAGATATTGGTTATCAGGTGAATCAGAAGGATAATCTGCAGTTTTATCAAAATATGAGGGTTCAAGTGCTATTGAAGAAAGATCTTTTAAAGAAATGATAAATGCATCGTCGTGTAAAACTGTAATATCATATTTACCAGCATGTTTTGCGTGAGTTAGGGTGGATTTTCCAGAACCTGAAAGACCAAAAAATGCAGCTACAAATGTTGTATTATCTTCTTTTTTGAATTTTTTAAGCCCTCCATGACAAGAGACATAATTATTTCTATTTGCTATTCCCCAACCAAGTGTAAGAGTTCCTTTTTTTAACTCTCCAAAATATCTCATCCCAAGAATTGCAGCACAGTTATGCTCCGGGTCGAAAACAGCAACACCTAGTGGATAATCTGGATGTTTCCAATCTGGATCTGTGAAAATGTAAATGTCTCCTTCGTTGTATTGATATGAATTTTGATACATCTTTTCATACTCTGGTGAAGGATATTGAAAGTTTAGTAGCCAATTATAAAGTAAATTTTCGTGCTTTTCAGGAATTAAAATGTGATTTTTTACCATAAATTCTTTTGAAAGTCCTGTGAATGAAATTGCATGATACATTTTTCTATATCTACTATTGTAAATTGCTTCTCTAATTATTTCGGCATACATATTTTCGTCAATTCCTGGTGTGCCAATTATTCGTCTTCCTGCGGCATATCTTCCGGTTACCGCTCCATCGTTAAATAAAAGAACTTTTGTTCCTTTATCTAAACCTAAAAGCTCGGGTTTATAAACTTCCCAGTCCGTAACAATTGTTCCTGGTGAATTTTTGGCAAGTTTATAGGCTTCTCTAGGTGAAGAAACTATTTCAACATTGTTTCTATAAAAAGCTGTTTCTATAGTAACTCTAATTTTTGAGAACAATGAATTTGTTTTTGAAATTTCAGAAATACTAAAAAATTCTTTGGTTGCCATTAAAAAATCCCCCTTTCTTGCAATAGTATTTTAACAATGAAAGGGGGATTTTCATAGCAAAGGATAAAGTAGCATTAGAAAGCATAGAAGTATATTGATTATTATTTTTTAATTTTGAAATAATATTCGACTTAAAAACTCAATTTTAAGATAAAATAAAAAGCGGCCGAAAGGCCGCTTTTGTTTTACTCAACTTTAATGTCTATTACTTTTCTTGCTTTTTCTTCTTTTTTGGGTATTTCAATTTTAAGGATTCCATCTTCGAATTTTGCTTTGATTTTTTCAAGATCTACGTATTCTGGTAATGTGAATGATCTTTCAAATCTTCCTTCGACTCTTTCTATCAATCTATAGTTCTTTTTCTTGTCTTCTCTGTCGAATTTTCTTTCTCCTTTTATTGTTAGTATACCGTCTTCTACGGTTATTTTAACGTCTTCTTTCTTAAGACCTGGAAGTTCTACTTCTATGACAAGTTCTTTGTCTGTTTCGTATGCATCAACTCTTGGTACAAAATCGTAATCTCTTCTTGATGGAGAAATGAAATCTTCAAATAGTTTGTCAATTTCTCTTTGTAATTCTACAAATGGATCAAAGAAGTTTCTTCTTGCTAACATAATCTCACCTCCCCGATTCAAGATTTTTTATTGATTACTTGCTTGTTGATCACCAGGATTTTGTTGTTGTTTGTAAATGTATTCACCTATTTTTGTTTTTTCTCTATCTAACTCATCAAATAACATTTTGATTTTTGCAATATCGTTTTTGTTAATTGCATCTCTTAAATCATTTACAAGAGTTTGCAATTTGTTCTTTTCATCTTCAGGAATTTTATCTCCGTATTCTTTTAATGACTTTTCAATGTAGTATGCAAGATCATCAGCTTTGTTTTTAAGTTCAACTTCTTCTTTTCTTCTTTTATCTTGTTCCTCAAATTTTTTGGCATCTTCAATTATCTTGTTGATTTCATCTTCACTAAGTTGATGTCTTCCAGATACCACCATTGATTGTTCTTTTCCAGTTCCAAGATCTTTTGCTGAAACATGTACAATACCATCACTATCGATGTCAAATGTTACTTCAATTTGTGGTACGCCTCTTGGAGCAGGTGGAATTCCTACTAGTCTAAAGCTTCCTAATAGTATGTTATCTGCTGCAATTGGTCTTTCACCTTGGTATACTCTAACTTCTACTTCAGTTTGTCCGTCTTCTGCAGTAGTGAACACTTTGCTCTTTTTAATTGGTATTGTTGAATTTCTTGGGATTATTGGTTCAAATAATCCACCTTTGACTTCAATTCCCAAGGTTAGAGGAGTTACATCTACCAATACTATGTCTTTTCCTTGTGCGCCTTCTTCACCTGCAAGTATAGCTGCCTGAATTGCTGCACCCATTGCTACTGCTTCGTCTGGATTAACTCCTTTATTAGGATCTTTTCCGAATATTTCCTTGATAAATTTCTGAATCATTGGAACTCTGGTCATTCCACCAACAAGTATGATTTCATCAATGTCTTCAGGTTTAAGTTTTGCATCTGAAAGTGCCTGTTCAATTGGTTTCCTTGTCATTTCTACGAGATCTTTTGTTAATGATTCAAACATCGCTCTTGTAAGTCTCATTTCAAGATGTAATGGTCCTTCAGCTGTTGCAGTTATGTATGGAAGACTTATATCTGTTTCAAGTTTACTTGAGAGCTCAATTTTAGCTTTTTCTGCTGCATCTCGGAGCCTTTGTAATGCTTGCTTGTCTTCTCTCAAATCAATACCGTGTTGTTTTTTAAATTCTTCAGCCATCCAATCGATTATTCTTTGATCGAAGTCATCGCCACCGAGATGATTATTACCAGAGGTTGCTACAACTTGAATAACTCCATCGCCAATTTCAAGTATTGAAACGTCGAAGGTTCCACCACCAAGGTCATATACAAGTACTTTTTCTTCTTTGCCTTTTTTATCAAGTCCATATGCAAGTGCTGCTGCAGTTGGTTCGTTAATAATTCTTAAGACTTCAAATCCAGCAATAATTCCGGCTTCTTTGGTTGCCTGTCTTTGTGCGTCGTTGAAGTAAGCAGGACAAGTAATTACTGCCTTTTTGACTTCACCACCAAGATATTCTTCTGCGTCTCTTTTAAGTTTTTTAAGTATAAACGCACTGATTTCTTGTGGGGTGTATTCTTTGTCATCAATTTTTACTTTATAATTAGAACCCATTTTTCTTTTAATAGATTTTATGGTTCTGTCAGAGTTTAAAATCAATTGTCTTTTTGCAGGTTCACCAACAAGAATTTCTCCTGTTTTTGTAAATGCAACAATAGATGGTGTAGTTCTTGAACCTTCGGCGTTTGGTATAACTTCAACACTTGAATCGGGTTTCATCCAAGCAATAACACTGTTTGTTGTACCCAGGTCTATACCTACAACATATTCTTTTCTTTCTGCCATTTCTTTCACCTCCCGATTATATTATATGATATTAGCACTCTATTGTCAAGAGTGATAATATTAAATTGAGAAAAAACGGACAGCAAGTAATTACAACGCTATCCGTTTAGTTAATATAAATTTTACTAAAAATTATAGCAATATTAACTTTTGACTGAAATTACTCTTTCTCTCTTAATTTTACAGCTGTACCATATGCTAGCATTTCTGCGGCTCCTGACATTACAGAAGAACTACCAAATCTAACTCCGATAACAGCATCGGCTCCTAATTTTTCTGCTTCATCTATCATTCTCTCAAGTGCTTTATTTCTTGCTTCGGTCATCATCTCGGTATATGATTTTATTTCCCCACCAGCTAAAGTTTTAAAAGCAGCAGCTATATCTTTACCTAAGTGCTTTGAATGAACAATATTTCCGATTACAATTCCTAATACTTCTTTAACCTCATATCCAGGAACATGCTCGATTGTTGTTACTATCATGATTTTCAACCTCCTTTATCCATTTTGTTGATGTTTTTATTACTTTGCTACTTTTTCATTAAATAATTATATTGGATCACTTTATTTTCATATGCGCTAGTATTTATAAATAATCTGGAGGTAATGAATAAAAAAAGTAAAAACATAGCACTTTTTTCGTATATTAAATCTCCTTTTTAATAAAAACAAGATAAGAAGTTAGAATTAAGAATGTACTTAATATTAATAGTACAACTGAATAAGTCCAGTCTATAGTATTGTGATTAAAAATTGAAGTGCCAAGTATATATGAAAATGTATTTAAAAATTTCAAAGGTTTTAAAAGTCCTAAAACAGTTGAAACTCCGAGTACAGAAATTGATGATAATATTGGTTTTACTTGATCATTAAAAAATGTTGTAAAAAGAAAGGTTAATGAATACCAGAATATACCACCTATTAAGCAATGAACTAGAAACTTAAAAGTATAAATAGCTGTAAACTCTTTGGAAAAAATTATTGAATAAATCAGAGGTAATAAAGACAAAATTGTTATTTGGGCAATTAAAACTAAAAGACTTAAAAATAATTTATTTATAAAAATTTTCTTTCTTGATGCCCTTGTAAGCAAGAATTCAATGGTTCCATTTTCATATTCTCTGGAAAACAGCGGAAATGCAATTATTAAAGCTATAATTGGTACAAATTGTCCGAAATTCTTTCCAAACCATTGAGAATATATGTAAAAATCCCATTCTTTTAATTTTGCAATCATAGTTGGATTTACATATTTTTGTATTACTTGAGAATTTTCTTCAAGGAGGTTAACTGTCCAATTTTGAAGAGGTGCTAATGAAAAGAATATTCCGACTAATACTATAAAAATTACTAAAGATCTGACTTTCATGTCATACCATTCTTTTTTCATTTTTTCACCCCTTTAACTATAGCTTCAAAAATCATATCAAATGTTGCTGGTTCTACCTTTCCTTTTGCTTTATCTTTAGTTGTTACATATATTTTTTCATCTTCAGTAGTTTTATATAAATAACCGTCAACTTCTTCATTTTTGCTTACAATACAAGTTAAGTACTTTTCTTTTATGGTATCTAAATAATCATTTTCAAGTATTTTTCCGTTTGCCATTATTGCAACTTTATCAGCGATTTTTTCAACTTCTGAAAGTATATGACTTGTGTATATTATTGTCTTTCCATTATTTGCTTTATTTCTTATAAGTTCTAAAACTTGTGTTCTAACCAGTGGATCTAACCCCCAAGTTGGTTCATCTAGAAAATATACATCGACATTTTCAGAAAATACTATTGATATGTACACCTGAGTTAACATTCCATGAGAAAGATTGGCAATTTTTTCATTTAGTGGAATTTTAAACTCTTTTAAAAGATTAATTGCATTTTCTTTTGAAAAATTTTTTGAAAGTTCTTCAGTAATTTCTAACATTTTTGAAACAGTTAAATAATTATAAAGTTCTTTTTTTTCTGGCAAATAGGAATATGTTCCTTTTAAAGTTATATTTCCAGAATCAGGTCTCCTCAAACCCAATATGCATTTTAGTGTTGTAGTTTTTCCGGCACCATTAGGGCCTAAAATAGCAAATATTTCACCCGAATTAACTTCAAAACTAATACCATCAACAGCTTTATTTTCGCCATAATACTTTTTAAGATTTTCAATTTTTAAAATCATTTTACTTCCCTCCTGGTTTTTTCTTCAATAATTTTGCATATTTTTTCATTTGGGATACCCGCTTTTATACATTTATCAACAATTTCTTCAAGTTGGATTATAAGTGTTTCATTAAATTTTTCCATATTCTCAATTTTTACAATATAACCTTCCCCACGAATTGGTTTTATAATACCTTCATTAGACAGTTCACGGTATGCTCTTGCAACAGTATTCAAATTAACTCCTAGAGAATCAGCTAATTTTCTAATTGAGGGAAGAAATTCTCCTTTTTTAATATTTCCTTGAACAATCTCCATTTTAATTTTTTCTGCAATTTGTTTATAAACAGGAATATGTGATGAAAAATCAATTGTAAACCACATTTTTCAACCTCCCTACTGTAATATTATAATATGACAGTATTATTTTGTCAATTTTTTATTTTAAAGTGATAAAATAGGATAGGGAGGTAATTTTATGCTTAAAATATTAACTTTGAATCTTCATACATTTCAAGAAGTTGATTTAAATGATGCAAAAAATTTAAAACATTTTTTTAGGGAATGTGAGAAAATTCAGAACAAAATTACTCAATTTATTCTAGATGAAGATATTGATATTGCGGTTTTTCAAGAAGCAGCCCAACACAAAGATATGAAAATTATTGAAGAAAAATTTAGAGTATATATAAAAGAAAAAAATTATATCAAGACACTGCGAGAACTTCTTTTGAAAGATGGTAAATTTTATGAATATGCCTGGGATTGGTCTCATTATGGTTGGAATATCTGGGAAGAAGGATTGGGGATTTTAAATAGATATCCAATTACTGATTTTGAAAATAGGTATGTTTCTGAAATTAAAGATGTATCATCATTTTATTCTAGGAAACTTTTGAAAGCTTCAGTAAATTTTAATAGTCAAATTATTGATGTTTATATTGTTCATTTTAATTGGATAGAAAAGGGATTTAAGAAAGAATATAAAGAGCTTGTAGATTGGGTCAATGAAAGTTCGAATGATAGATTTATAATTGCTGGAGACTTTAATGTTGAAGCAGGAACTGAAGAATATAAAGAATTTATATCTATGAAAGTAAAAGGTCAAGAATTGATAGATGTATTTTTAGAAACTAATTCAAATAACTTTAAGGAAGCTACTTTTAGAGGAGACAAATTTACTGGTAGTTCAAGGATTGATTATATCTTAACTTCAAAACACTTTAAAGCAATAGAAAGTAAAGTAGTTTTTAAAGATGATGATAAATATGGAAGAGTTTCAGATCATATGGGATTATATGCAAAGTTGGAATTAATAGAATAAAATCTCCGAAGTAACCATTAAAAGGCTACTTCGGAGATTATTTTTTATAATATAAATATTAAGGTAATTGTATTGATATGCTCTCTTCAAGAGGAACGCTTATAGTTTTTGAAGCTGCTTCTGTGTAAGAACTAATATCAAATTCTTGATCATCTTCTGGGATTTGGACATCAGTATAAACTTTAATTAAGTAATCTCCTTCATGCCATTTTCCAAGATAAAATGTTCCATCAGATCTTGTTAGTGAAAGTCTTAAAGTTGTAGAATCGTTGGAATCAAACAAAGCAACTACTGCATTTTTAACTGGGGTAGAATTTTGAGTGACTATTCCATAAATTGGATAAACATCAGCGTTTTTGAAAGTAGGCAATATAACAGGAGTTAATCTATAGTTTCCATTTTGATATTTTAAAGATCTTAAAACATCAAAGTCAAGAACAAGCTGTCCATCTTCATTAATAAAAATATCTGCTTTTGGTAATTTTACTACAGGATTTGACAAATTTACCGTATAATCTTGTCCATTTACCGTTACAGTTGCAGCATCAACAAAAAGTCTTAATTGTGTTATTGTCGATGGTACTGGTACATCAATTGTTAACCAATTAACTTCTGTGCCTGCAAGTGATAAAACATCAACAGTTGTGGCAACATTTGTTGGAGTTGCCCATATTCCTATTTCATCTCCAAATGCATTTTCATATGAATAGTGGTATGTTAATCCAGTAATATCAACTGTTAGTCTATCGATATCGGTGACAGGAGCATCTGTTAATAAAACTTCAACGCGAGCAGTTTGAAACGGGTTATTAAAAATACATCCAAATAAAATGAAAAGTAATAATGTTAATGATACCCATAAAATACTTTTTTTCATTTTTTCACCTCCTTTTCGAAATATTTTATTCAAATCCGCATTTAAAGCTCTAATTTAGTTATAATTTAAATACATGCATTATAGATCTATATTGTATTATACCATTTTATTGGAAAATACTATGAGTCCTTCATTTTTAGATTTATAAAACTTTGAAAAAGTTTTTTTCAGCCACTTTTTTAGACTCAGTAGATAATAGATATGTTTCTTTAAAAAAATATAATATCGTCAAAAATTTAATCATTTATAAATTTTTCAACTTAAAAATTCATCTATAGCTTGTGCTGCTTTTTTCCCTGCTCCCATTGCTAAAATAACAGTGGCTGCACCTGTTACAATGTCACCACCAGCAAAAACTTTTGGTATACTTGTTCTTCCAAATTCATCTGCTTTAATATATCCCCATTTGTTTAACTCTAAACCTTTAAATTGAGACAAAAGAAGTTTGTTTGATTGAGTTCCAATAGCCTCTATAGCAAGTTCTGTTTCAATAATAAAATTACTTCCTTCTATAGGTATTGGTCTTCTTCTTCCACTTTCGTCAGGCTCGCCAAGTTTCATTTTTATACATTCAACTCCTATTAATTTTCCATTCTTCCCAATGTATCTAACTGGCTGAGTTAAAGTAAGGAATTTTACACCTTCTTCTTTTGCGTGATGAATTTCTGCTTTTCTTGCCGGCATTTCGTTTTCACTACGTCTGTAAACTATTGTTACATCTGCACCAAGTCTTAGGGCGCTTCTTGCTGCATCCATTGCTGTATTTCCGCCACCTATTACAACTACTTTTTTTGCAAATTTTACAGGTGTATCGGTTTTAGGAAATTCATATGCTTTCATTAAATTTATCCTAGTAAGAAATTCGTTTGCTGAATATACACCATTCAATTCAGTTCCTTCGATATTCATAAATTTAGGTGTTCCTGCTCCAACCCCAATAAACACAGCATCATAGTTTTCTAAAATTTCTTGAGGTTGAATTGCAAAACCTACAGGAATGTCTAAAATAATATTAACTCCAAGTTTTTCAAGAAAGCCAACTTCTTTTTTTACTATATTTTTTGGGAGTCTGAATTCTGGGATTCCATATACTAGTACCCCTCCGGCTGTGTGAAAAACTTCATATAAATCTACTAAGTAGCCTTTTTTAGCAAGCTCAGCAGAAGTTGTGAGGCCTGATGGACCTGAGCCAATTACAGCGATTTTTTTGTTTTTCTTTTTTTCTATTTTTATTTGGTCTGAAACCTGATTTTTTGATGCCCAATCCGCAGCAAATCTTTCAAGATTACCTATTGAAATAGGTTTCCCAGTTTTATTTAGCACACAGGCGCCTTCACATTGAACTTCTTGGGGACAAACCCTTCCACAAACAGCTGGTAAGCTGTTATAATTCTTCAAAATTTTATATGCATTTTCAAAATTTTTCTCTGCAATTTGCTTTATGAATCCAGGTATATCTATTCCAACAGGACATCCTTTAACGCATGTAGGAACAGGACATTGTAAACATCTTTGTGCTTCAAGTATGGCCCTTTCTTCATCATAACCAAGGGAGACTTCAAAAAAGTCTTTAGCTCTTTCATGTGGATTTCTTTCTATGGGTGGAATTCTATCTTTTACAGCCATGTGGGTTCGCCTACCTTTTCAAGATATTTTTCTAAAGCAAGTTTTTCTTCTTCTCTATATTGAATTAGTCTTGTATTAAAACTTTCCCAGTCAACTAATCTTCCGTCAAATTCAGGCCCGTCGACACATGTATATTTTAGTTCATTACCTATTCTAACTCTACAACCCCCACACATACCTGTTCCATCGACCATGATTGCATTTAATGAAACCCACACTTTAAGATTGTATTTTGTTGCAACTTCAGAACAAGCTTTCATCATTAAAGAAGGACCAATTGCCCAAGAAATATCGTATTTTTTCTCTTTTAAAAGTTTTTCCATCATTTCATGTGCAAAACCTTTCATTCCCTTGCTCCCATCATCAGTTACATAATAGAGATTATCTACATCAGTAAATTCTTCTTCAAGAACAAAATAATCTTTATTTCGAGCTGCAAGAATAACATCTACACTGTTTCCATGGTTTTTAAGTTCTTTTACAATGGGAATTATAGTTGCTATTCCAACTCCTCCTCCAATAACAAGTACATTACCGTATTTTTTTATTTCACTAGGTTGACCCAAAGGACCTACAACATCAAGTATTTTGTCTCCTTCTTTTAATCTGCAAAGTTCATAAGTGCTTTTACCAACAGCCTTTACAATAACCCTAAAGGTGTTATTTCTAATACCTGCAATAGTCAAGGGTATTCTTTCTCCGTTTTCATATGCTCTAAAAATTACAAATTGTCCTGCTTTAGCGTTTTTTGCTACAAGTTCATTTTCAATCCAAAACATATGTATTCCATAAGCCAATTTCTTTTTTTCTACTATTAGGTTGGATAAATTCAAGTTTTCACCCTCCATTTATGTTGAATATTTACTTTTTATAATTTTAGAAGCATATTCAACACAAAAATTTAAAATTTCAGAAATTTCCCAATTTTTTAAGAAGCCAAATATGAATGACGCAGAAATAGCATCACCTGCTCCAGTTGTATTTACAACTTTTGTCTTTTTTGCCGGCACCATAAAAATGTTTTGATTTTCGTCTAAAAAAACTAATCCTTTTTCTCCTCTTTTTAGAATTATATTGTTTGTGTAATTTGAAAGTAAATACAAGTTTTCTTTATAGTTATCTGTTTCAAAAATATTATTTAATTCATTTTCATTTAAAGATACAAATTTAACTTTTTTTAGATATTTTTTAATCAATTCAAATTGAGAAACTTCTGAAAGTTCTAGAAAGGTAATTTTTGAATTAGTTATAGTTTTAATTATAGCTTCAACTGGAATCCCCGACTGAACAAATGAAAATGATAGGTTATCAGGAATTAAATCGGAAGAAAAACTTGAATTAGAACCCATATTATGAAACATAGTATTTTTGCCAAATTTATCTACTATAATACTTGTAAGTGAAGTAGATGTATCAACTTTTTTTCCACAAAAATCAATATTTGTTTCTTTTAGAAAGTCTAGAGCTATTTGTCCGAAAATATCGTTTCCAACTACTGAGATTAAAGCCACATTTAAACCTAGTCTTGAAAGATTTATGGCCACATTTGTTGCTTTTCCTCCGACGAAATAATAAAACTCATTTGCTACATGATTTTCTTCCAATTTAATTTGATCAACAAAATAAAAAAGGTCCAAATTTGTTTTTCCTATACAAAACACATCATAAGTTTTCTCTTTGCAAAACAATAGATGCCGCCCCCAATATACCAGCGTTTTCAACAAGAGGACTTTGGAGAATTTCGTAAGTGTTTTTAAAAGAAGGCATAACTAGTTCATCTACACGTTTTCTTAAAGGTTCAAAAAGAATGTTTCCTGCTTTTGAAACTCCTCCTCCAATAATTATTACTTCAGGATTAAATGTGTGAATAAATCCTGTTATCGCAACTGCTAAAGCTTCTACCACTTCATCCCTAATTATTAAAGCCAAACGATCATTTTGTTTTGCTGCATCAAATACAACTTTTGCAGAAATATTTTCGTTTTGAAAAATTAGAGAATTGGGGAATTTTTTCCTTCTTTCCTTTGCCATTCTAACTATTGCAGTTGCGGAAGCGTAAGCTTCCAAACACCCATAATTTCCACAACCACATAACGGGCCATTAGGATTAATGATAACATGGCCAAGTTCTCCACCAATCCCAGTGGAACCTGTAATTAGAAAGTTATGGGAAATAATTCCTCCTCCAACACCCGTTCCAAGTGTAAGAGCAATAATATGTTCTTTTCCTTTTCCAGCTCCAAACCATTTTTCACCTAATGCAAATGAATTTGCATCGTTTTCCACATATACTTTCTTATTAATTAATTCTGAGAGTTTTGGTCCTAGTGGAAAATTGTTCCAATCTGGAAAATTAGGCGAAAATTTGACAATTCCATTTTCTTTATCAATAGAGCCAGGGGACCCTATTCCTACTGCTTCATAGTTTTCGTTTTCAG
The DNA here is from genome assembly GCA_030153605.1 of Thermosipho sp. (in: thermotogales). Classification (GTDB taxonomy): domain Bacteria; phylum Thermotogota; class Thermotogae; order Thermotogales; family Fervidobacteriaceae; genus Thermosipho_A. The sequence continues at coordinate 14,578 of JASKLO010000008.1, read as the reverse complement.
TTAATCTTTTGATTTCATCAGATATTCTTTTAACAACAGTATCTCCGCCTAGGTCTACTTTTGTTTCTATTTCGGATTTTTTAAGTATTTTTCCTGTTAATGAATCAACAAGTCCGATTTTTACAAATGTTCCACCAAGATCAACTCCAATTATCTTCACTGAAATTTCCTCCTTCTTTTTTATAGTTTTAAAAAAGAACAACAGCCTTTAAAATCAAATTCCTTACTTGCAGAATTAACAAATACGTGTAAATAATTTGAAATTTTCCCAAGAAGGTCTTCTCTATATTTGCCATGAGGATGCATGCAACCTAAAATAACATTTTTAAATTTCTTATTTGCTTCTTTAAAAATTTCTGCTACTTCATCAATGACAGGAGGTTTGCATTTTTCATATATAGTATTTCTAGTTGGGATAAAAATATTCAATACAATTGTATCAAAATAATTACTCAATATTTCAAGACTATTATATTCGTGTGTAATTCTTCCACAATATATTCCTATTGTAATATGAGGAACCTTGTGAGTCTTTAAGGGTAAAACAGAATTTAAAATTTCATTCGGGGTTCTTTTTATACCATAAACTTCTTTTAAAATTTCAGGATCAGCAAAAAAATCAAAACTGATTACGTCTGCTAAATTTTCGATTTCAAAAGGGGGATTTTTTGGAAATCCTATATGAAAATTGTAGGTTAATTTATGTTGATTTTTTAAGTTCTGAAGCTTTGGAACATAATGATGAAAAGGAATAATTCCTTCCTCTGTCATACCTCCACTAATCAAAAATGACTTATATTTTTTGATATATTTTTCCATCTGAGAAATATGGGCCATACTTTTTATATAAATTCCACCACAATGTTTACAATTCATATTACACGATGAGGTTACTGTAACAGGTAAGGTTCCAGAAGGATTAACAATAATCATTTCCAATCCACTGCCTTTGTAGTTATTTTCTCTTTTTCGTTAGTTTGGACCCAACCCTTTAAACCTAAAAGTTCCATATATTCAATAGCTTCTTGATATTCAGCTGAAGTTATTTTTCTGCCTATTAGTGGATCATTTTTAGCACCAAAAACTGGCATATACTGAGACATTAAAGAAACTGGAATTTCTGGATCTAGATTTGCCACAAACCTTAATGCTTCAAAATGTCCAGAGACTTTATTAGGCATTACAAGAATTCTTATAATTAATCCTTTTCTTTTATTATCATTATATGGGCCTACTTGTCTATACATTTCTTTGATAGCTTCTTGGGCAATTTCCCAATAATTGTTGACTTTAGAGTAGATTTCTCCATAATAAGAATTAGTATATCTGATATCTGCCAAATAAATATCAACATAGTTTTCTAATAATTTCAATGTTTCTACCTTTTCATAACTAGAAGTATTATAAACTACAGGGAGATTAAAGCCCCTGCTTTTTGCGATTTTTAATGCTTCTATTATTCCTATAACGTGTGGACTTGGAGTTACAAGGTCTAAAGTATAAGCCCCATTTTTTTGAAGTAATAAAAAGGAATCAGCAAGTTTTTCAATAGATATTTCCATTCCTATTCCCTTTTGTGAAAAACCCATATTTTGACAATATATACATTTCATAGGGCAACCTGAAAAAAATACAATTCCTGCTCCGTTTTTTCCAGAAATTGGTGGTTCTTCTCCTTTATGAAGAAGAATATTTGAAACAAGTATTTTATCTTTGACACCACAAACTCCTTTGTTTTTGTATCTATTTATTCCGCAGTTTCTAGGGCAAAGAACACAATTTTCAAGCATATTTCTCTCCTTTCTCTTCTTCTTTCTTTAATTATACAACAAAAATTTGTGTTAAAATTATAAAGCTATTGACTAAATAATATTAATTATGGGGTGATGATATGCCTCTTATCAATTTATATGGAAATTCGGAGTTGGGTAAAGAATTTTACGTAAAAGAATTTTTAAAAAATAAGAATAATGTTGAATATTTAAGACTTTATTCTGATGATAACGATAAACTTGACATAATAACTGAAAAAACAATAAATATTAGTCTTTTTGCTCCAGAAAGTGTTATTGACTTGGTTGATTTTGATAATTGGAAATCTTCTGAAAGAAAACAGATTTTAAGTTTAGAAATCCCAGAAAATATAACAGTTTTTGTAAGAACTGAAAAACAACTTTCAAAAAAAATAAAATCTCAGAGTTTTACAGTACCTAATCCTTGGGAAAAATTCAAGTGGCTTGATTATATTAAAAATTTATTAGAAAATCATTCTATTAAATATGAAGAAAATGTTCCTGAATATCTTTTTGATGTTGTTGGACCGAACGAACTAGCTTTATATAATGAAATAAAAAAATTAAAAATTCTAAATATGCGATTGACTGTTAATGGCATAAAAGACTATGTTCATAAATATGCAGTTTCAAAATTAGATGAATTTTGTTTTATGATTTCTGAAAGAAACAAGCAAGTTTTTAGCATGTTAAAAGACATTTTAAATGATTACGAACCAGTTCTGATAATAGGTGCTTTGTCTAAACATTTCATTTCGCTTTTTAATTTAACTTTAAATGTTCCATACAAAGAAAAATTTAACTGGGTTGAGATTAGTAAAATTTCTAAGGAATTAGGTATAAATACTTCTAAAGTAGCAAGATTTCTAGGCTTTAAATTTAAAGGACAAGATTTTATGCCATTAAATCATTTGAAAGTATACACGCCAGATTTTTTAAAAGAGATTATTAAAAAAATATTTACAATAGATAGAGCAATTAAATTGGGCGGAATACTCGAGGTTGAAATAATAGATTTTATAAAAGTTGTTTTTGAGGAGGATAAAAATGAAAACCTACATTGACTTTTTTAAAAAACATGGCAAACGCTTTCTAATATTACTTGCTATTTTGAATATAGTTTTTTTTGCAGGTCTTTTTAAGTTAAGAATTAATACTGACTTTACTCTATTTATGGCTAAAAATTCAAAATATATGGAAATTTTAGAGAGAATGGAAGGAGTTTTTCAGTCAAATGATCAATTAAATGTAATTTTTGAGATAGATGAAGATCCTTATTCGATTGATGGTTTAAAAAAGATCAGAAGTATTGAAAAAAAGATTAAAAACATAAATGGTATTTTAGATGTAATATCTCCAATTCCTGAGGAAGTTCCAGTTGGATTTAGAAAAATTGATGTTTCTGAAATTAATCAAGATAACTACAAATATGTAATAAATTTTCTTAATCAGATTGAGACTGATAATATAATAAAAAAAGATGGAAAATATTATGTAATGTTTTATGTTTTACCCTCAGAAAGTAAAATTTTAAAACAATTGGCAGAAGTTCTTCAGGAAGTACCACATTACTTTGGAGGGACAAGGTACCTTGAGGAAAAAATATTTGATTATTTGTTCATGTTGATTTTTACTCTACCACCTCTTGCCATATTAACAGTGTTTTTGGTTTTTAAATGGCGCCTAGGTAGTGCAAAAGCTACCTTTTTTTCTGTTTTTCCAGCTGGAATAGGTGCATTGTGGACTATGGGTTTTTTAGGATGGTACAAAGGAGAAATTTCTGTTTTAACGATACTGGCTCCAATATTTACAATCGTAATGGGAAGTGCTGATGGATTGCATTTTGTATCTCATTTTCTTGATTTAAAAGATAAAAGAGAAAAAGAAGAAGCTTTGGTTGAGACATTAAAAAGTACTGGGGTAGCAATGATTTTAACAACTGTGACAACTGTTGTTGGGTTTTTATCTCTTTCTTTTATAAATTCGGAATCATTAGCACAAATGGCTTTGATAAGCAGTATTGGAATTTCTTTTGCGGGTATTGCTACATGGTTGTTTTTGCCAATAATATTATTAAACAGTGAACTTAAATCAGCAAAGCAAGAAAGTAAAATATCTAGCTTCTTTGAAAGCTTTTTAGGTAAAAAATCCGTGATAGTTTCTCTTGTTTTATTAATTGTTTTTTTCCCTGGATTATTCAGGTTGAATACAGAATTTTATATGATAGATATGTATAAAAACACCACCCAGGTAAAGAAAAATATGGATAAAATTCAAGATGTTTTTGGTATAACTGTTCCTGTTTATGGTTATTTTGAAACTAATTTTGATCCCATTGAACCTTCATTTGCAAATAAAGTTCTGGAAATTGAAGAAACACTTAGAAACGAAGGAAATAAGGTAATTTCTTTCTATGATTTTGTTGAAAATTTAAATGAAAAAATATTAAGAAGAGAAGGATATCCACAAAATATAGGTCAGGTTAGAATTTTAATGAACCTATTACCAAGTGTTTATAAAAATTTTTTAAATCAAGATAGAAAAGCTGGAAGAATATTAATTTTTCCTGCAGAAATATCAAAACAAAGTTTAAATAAAATAGAAAAGAAAGTAGAAGAACCAATTAAAGTAACTGGAATCCCATATATTATGAAAGAAATGAATGAAACTATTGTACCTCAGCAGATTAAATCATTAATTTTAGCAGTTTTTCTTGTATTCACAATTGTCTTTATAAGGTTTAAAAACTTAAAGAAGGCCATTATATCTATAATTCCAATCAGTTTAACTTTAATTGTATTGTTTGGCTTTATGGGATATGCTGGTATAAAACTTAGTATTATAACTGCTACAATGGGTAGTATAGTTGTAGGAGTAGGCATAGATTATGCGATACATTTTATAGAAAGTTTTGGATATAACTTAAAAAACAAAAAAAATATAGATTTAGCAATTAAAGAATCTTTTATTACAACATCAAAACCTATTTTAGCTAATGCACTTGGTCTATCAATAGGATTTTCAATTTTGATACTTTCTCCTTTTAAAATTCATGAGTATTTTGTTGCAATTATGTGGGTCTCAATGCTTTCAAGTTCTTTCTTAAGTTTGACTTTTTTACCGACTCTTATAAAATTTATATATCGTAAATAACAAGCTTGCACATAGTAGTACAATTAGAGTATAATATAAATTGATTATGGAAAAAAATACATGGGAAATTTTATCTGAAATTTTAAAGAAAGAGGTAAACTCCTCTAAATTTTCATTATTGCAAATTTCTATAAAGTTGGGTATTGATAAAATTACCCTTCAACGTTATTTAAACGGCGATTTTAGTGGACCAGAAATTTATGTAAAGCATCATCTTAGTAAATTAAAAGATTTTTTAAACATTGAAGAAGATTTGGTGGCATTATATTTAGAAGGTAAAAGTAAAAAAATTAAAAATCAAGAAGAATTCCATGAAGATGAAAAAGAGAGTAAGAAATATATAATTCCCTATTTATTATTTATTATTTTATCTGTGTTTTTATTTTCAATATCTTTATTTTTGTTTATAAAAGTTCTAAATGCTCCTTTGGTTAGTGTAAGCGCATTGAACGGAACAATAGAGTTAAATGAAAAGGTAGTTAAAGAAGGAAAGTTAAATGAGGGAGAATATTATATTAAGGGCCCAGCAATTTTTGAGAAAATTAATAACAAGGTAAAAAAAGTGTTGATGGATGAATACTTGGTGGTGATAAAGTGGGGAAAATAAGAAGAATTGATCTTGTAAATTTGGTAGTATTTTTTTTCTCCGCCCATGTAGAATATTGGTTTGAAGAAGTAAAAGAAACATTAATAAAAGAATTTGGACCAATAGATTATATTTCTGAAGTATTAGATTTTGAAAAATATACGTTGTATTATAACAAAGAAATGGGCGAAGGTGTAAAAGGAATTTTAATTAGCTTTGAAAGGCTTATACATCCTTATCAATTAGCTGATATTAAAAACATTACAAACAATATTGAACAAGAATTTGCAGTGAATGGGAATAGAAGATTTAATATTGATCCAGGGTATATTCATCATATGCAGTTTGTACTTGCAACAACGAAGATGTGGCCACATAGAATTTATATTGGAAAGGGAATTTATGCCGAACCAACTTTAATGTATATAAACGGAAAATGGAAGGATTATGATTTTACCTATCCAAATTATAAAGAGGATGAGTATAAAAGAGAGCTTGAAAAAATTAGGTTGATGTATCTAGAAAAAAGAAAAAAATATTTAAAGTGAGGTAAAAGAATAATATGAAATTTTATTTTGAGATATTGGGATGTCCAAAAAATGTAGCAGATTGTGCTATTTTAAAAGCTAAGTTGAAAAAATATGGCCACGAAATAGTGGATGATTTAGAAAAAGCAGATGCAATTATTATTGATACCTGTGGTTTTATTTTAGATTCTAAAAAGGAATCAATTGAAGAAATATTGCTAAATGTTGAAAGAAAAAAAGTAGATAAGAATTTTAAAATTTTTGTAAAAGGCTGTCTAGTTCAACGATATGGAAGAGAATTGGAAAAAGAAATTCCGGAAGTTGATGGATGGTTTGGAGTTGTGAATCCAGAAGAAATTGCTAAAAATATTACAAAGAAGAAAATAATATTGAAAAATCCTGATCCAATATATGATTTTGAAGACAGGATAGATGATGATTATCAGTATGCTTACGTAAAAATTGCTGATGGTTGTGACAGAGCGTGTTCGTTTTGTACTATACCACTTTTTAAAGGAAGTTTTAAAAGTAGAAAAATTGAAGATATTGTAGAGGAAGTAAAAGTATTAATAGAAAGAGGGAAAAAAGAGATAATATTAGTTGCGCAGGATACTACAGGATATGGCATTGATCTTTATGGTAAGCAAGCCTTACCAGAACTTTTAAAAAGTTTAAATGAAATTCCGGGTGATTTTTGGATAAGAGTAATGTATATGCATCCTGACCATATAACTGAAAGAATCATTGACGCATTTTCATTTGATAAAGTTTTAAAATATTTCGATATTCCTGTTCAGCATGGGAGTAATAAAATTTTAAAGCTAATGAATAGAACTAAAAATGCAAAACAACTTAAACAATTAATTACAAAAATCAGAGAAAAATACAATGATGCAATTATTAGAACCAGCATTATTGTAGGCTTTCCAGGAGAAACAGATAGTGATTTTGAGATGTTGATAAAATTTGTTAAAGATATAAAATTTGACAGGCTTGGTGCATTTTTATATTCTGATGAAGAAGAAGCTCCTTCTTTTAAGTTGGAAGGTAAAGTTAGTGAAGATATTGCGCAAGAACGATTGGATATTTTGATGGAAGTTCAATCTGAAATTTCTTTTGAAAAAAACAATCAATTGATTGGTAAAACTTTTAAAGTTCTATTTGATGATGAAGAATATGGGGTTTTAATTGGAAGAACTTATATGGATGCTCCAGAAATTGATGCAAATGTATTTGTAAAAGGAAATTTCAAAAAAGGCTTTCATAAAGTAAAAATTATTGATGTAGATACATATGATTATGAAGGAGTGATTACTGATGAGTAAATCTTTAAATGTTCCTAATTTGATTACGTGGGTTAGGGTTATTTTAACTGTTTTTATTGTCTGGTTTTTAATTGAGAATTGGTATTTATCAGCATTTATTCTTTTTATAATTGCGTCTTTAAGCGATTATCTTGATGGATATTTTGCTAGAAAATTAAATCAAGTAAGTAACTTTGGAAAGATTTTTGATCAAATGAGCGACAAAATCCTTGTAACCAGTGTTTTAATTATTTTTGCCCAAATGAATCTAATTCCAGTATGGATTTTAATTGTTATTGTTTTCCGAGATACTTTGGTAAGTACTATTAGAATGGTTGCTGCCAGTAGTGGTTTGGTTATAGCTGCAAATTATTTTGGTAAGCTTAAAACAGTTTCTCAGATTGTTTGGATTGTGGGTTTATTCCTTCAGATTTTAAATTTTTCAAGTTTGACTCTTTTTAATGAAATTGTTGGTTATTTTGTTGCTATTGCAACCATACTTTCAGGATTTATTTATATTGTTCAAAATCGACATGTTATGAAGGGGTGAGTAAATGAGAACTTTTGTTGCATTAGATATAAATTCAGAGGTTAAAGAAGTTGCCAATGAAATTATTTCAAAATTAATGAGAATGGGTTTTAAAGCATCGTGGGTGAAACCTGAAAATATGCATTTAACTTTATTTTTTCTTGGAGATGTAAAAGAAGATTTGATTGATAATCTAGCAGAACGTTTACATAAAAGGCTTGCTGGTTTTCCTTCTTTTTCTTTTGATGTTTCAGGTTTTGGATTTTTCAGGTTTAAAAACAGACCTCGAGTTTTTTTCTTAAAAGTTCCTCAAAGCAAGGCTTTGCAAACGTTATATCTTGAAATGAGGTCTGAAATGAAAAAATTGAGAATTCCTTTTGATGATCAAGGAAATTTTGTTCCACATATTACTTTAGGAAGAGTGAAATATAGTCCCGAACGTTGGGAAAGTTTGATTGAAGATATTTCCACCACTAAAATAACTGTTCCAGTAGATAGTGTAACTATTTACTCATCGACTTTAACACCAGCTGGTCCCATTTATAAATGGTTATACAGGGTAAAATTTGAAGGAGGTTTGGTTAAAAATGAGCGATAAAGAGAAGATGGAAGTTCTTAAAAAAGCAATTAACAAAATCGAAAAAACATATGGTAAAGGGTCAATAATGCTTTTGGGTGAGGATACTCATGTACCTAATATTGAAACTATTCCAAGTGGTTCTGTAGCAATTGATATTGCTTCAGGTGTAGGAGGTTATCCTAGAGGAAGGATCATAGAAGTGTATGGGCCGGAATCAAGTGGTAAAACTACTATTGCCCTTCATGCTATAGCTTCAGCTCAAAAAAATGGAGGAGTAGCTGCTTTTATTGATGCAGAGCATGCACTTGATCCAGTATATGCTCAAAATCTTGGTGTAGATGTTGCAAATCTGCTTATAGCCCAACCAGATTTTGGAGAACAGGCGTTGGAAATAGTTGATGAACTTGTAAGAAGTAACGCAGTCGATTTGGTAGTAATTGATTCTGTAGCAGCACTTGTTCCAAGGGCAGAAATTGAAGGTTCAATGGGAGATGTTCAGGTGGGTCTTCAAGCAAGGCTCATGTCTCAGGCATTGAGAAAATTAGCTGGCAATATTAATAAATCCAAAGCTGTTGTTATCTTTATAAATCAAACTCGTATGAAAATTGGAGTTATGTATGGAAATCCTGAAACAACTACTGGAGGAGTAGCTTTGAAATTTTATTCAACTATGAGACTTGAAGTTAGAACTATAGGAAAACTCACCGAAGGTCAAAATCATATTGGTAATGAAGTTAGGGTAAAATTTGTAAAAAATAAAGTTGCACCACCTTTCAAAGAAGCTATAGTTGATATAATTTACGGAAAAGGTATTGTAAGAGAATATGAATTATTTAACCTAGCTGTTGATGAAAGCTTAATTTCTAGACGAGGAAGTTGGTTCTCATACGTTGATTTAAAAGGCACTGAACACTCCTTAGGGCAAGGTAAAAATAATTCAATAGAATATTTGGTAAATCATCCCGAACTCCTAGATGAGATCGAATTTAGACTTCGAGAAAAACATGGTTTAGTTAAAGGAGAAAAGCCAAGTGAAGAAAAAGAATCCAAAGAGTGATGCTTTAAGATTGTTAAAATTTCGTATAAGATCTGAAAAAGAGCTAGCTTTAAGATTGAAAGAAAAGGGCTATAGTGATGAAGAAATAGAAGACACAATAAAAGAACTAAAAAACAAGGGATTTATAGACGATGAAAAATTTGCTTATCTTTATGCTTATGATTCATTAACTTTGCACAAAAAAGGTCCATTTAGGATAAGAATGGAATTAATTAAATTAGGAGTAGATGAATACATTATTGAAGATGCTATTAATAAGGTTTTAAGCGAGGTTGATTTAGAAGAAATCAAAAAAGAAATAACAAAAGGATTGAATGAAAAAAAAGCACGAGAAGTACTATATAGAAAAGGGTTTGGAGGTGAATAGTAATGTTGACATATATTGTTGGCGGAGTAGCACTTTTTTTGGGCTTACTGCTTGGATATGTAGTTGCAAAAAATAATATTGAAAGATCATTATTAAAAGCTAAAAAAGATGCAGAACATATAATTAAAGAAGCTGAAAAAGAAGCAAGTGAAATAAAAAAGAAAGCAGTAATTGAATCAAGAGAGGAACTTCACAGGTTAAGAGAAGAATGGGAAAAAGAAAGAAGAACACGTGAAGAAGAAATAAGGCACGCTGAAGAAAGATTAATTAAAAGAGAAGAAATGGTTTCCAAACGTGAGGAGCTTCTTGACAAAAAAGAAAATTATATAGAAGAATTAAGACAAGAGATAGAAAATAAACAAAGAGAAATTGTGGAAAAAGAAAAAGAATTAGAAGAAAAATTCCAAAAACTTGCAGGAATTACTTCTGAGCAGGCTAAAGAAATGGTACTTCAAGAAGCAAGAGAAAAATATGAATATGAAATAGCAAAGGTATATTCACAGATAAAAGCGAGATATGAAGAAGATTCTGAAAAATATGCCAAAAAAGTTATAGCAGATGCAATTCAAAGATATGCACCAGAATATTCAGGAGAAATAACTGTTAGTACTGTAATGCTTCCAAATGATGACATGAAAGGAAGATTAATTGGAAGAGAAGGAAGAAATATAAGGGCATTTGAAAAAGTGACTGGAGTAGATTTGATAATTGATGATACTCCAGAAATGGTAACGGTAAGTTGTTTTAATCCTTTAAGAAGAGAAATTGCCAGAAGAACTATAGAAAAATTAGTTGCTGATGGTAGAATTCATCCTACACGTATAGAAGAAATGTATGAAAAATCCAAAGCAGAAGTTGAAAAAATAATTAAAGAAGCTGGTCAAGAAGCAACATTTATTACAGGTGTTGGTGGCTTACATCCAGAACTTATCAAGCTATTAGGTAGACTCAAATTTAGAACAAGTTATGGTCAAAATGTGCTTTCTCATTCAATAGAAGTAGCATTAATAGCAGGTTTAATTGCTTCTGAATTAGGTTTAAATGTTGAAAAAGCTAAGAGAGGAGCATTGCTACACGATATTGGTAAAGCTTTAGATCATGAAGTAGAAGGTTCGCACACGGTAATTGGTGCAGAAATTTTAAAGAGATATGGCGAAAAAGATGAAATAATAAATATGGTTATGGCTCATCATGGAGAAGAAGAACCAATGACTCCTGAAGCGGTAATAGTAGCAGCTGCTGATGCCTTGTCGGCTGCGCGTCCAGGAGCAAGAAGAGAAGATGTTGAAAATTATATTAAAAGATTATTCAAACTAGAAGAAATTGCAAAGAGCTTCAAATATGTTGAAAATGCATATGCAATTCAAGCTGGAAGAGAAGTAAGAGTTATAGTCCAACCAGATAAAGTTGATGATGCTCTTGCAGAAAAACTATCGCATGACATTGCTATGAAGATCGAAGAAGAATTGCAATATCCAGGAGTATTAAAAGTAGTGGTTATTAGAGAAAAAAGAAGTGTCGCTTACGCGAAATAAATAAAGGTTTTCAATAAAACCTTGAGTTAAAAATTTTGATAAATTAAAATATCCCCTTCTTGGTGTTAGAAAATAAAGCCAAGAAGGGGATTTTATTATACCTAAGAAAAATATCAAGTGGAAAGTGATATTCAAAAAGGTGCTACTGAATATATTCGATTTTCTTAACGAGGAAAGAATGAATAATTATTTAACGTGACTAATAAAAGTAATAAGTTTTTTAATGTTTTTGGCTTCTATTAGATTTTTTAGCATATTTTTTTCTTCTTCATTTAAACTTAGCCATGGAAAAGTTTGAATTAAATTTTTTACTTGTCTTAATCCTAGATACTTTCTTGTATATTTGCTATTTGAATATTTGTAAGTGGTTAAAAATTCGCTATCTGTTTTTTGTCTAAAATACTCTAAAATTAAGTTAAAGTAGTTCATCAATAACTTCTGTTCGTCTACTGTAAGAGCAGGGTCAAAAAAGATTTGAATTGGGTGAGTTCTATATTTTGCTTTAGTAACTAATATCCCGTCAGCTTCAAAAACTTCTTTTATATTATAAAGACCTGCTCTCCCATTAATTGTTCCAGTATCTACTGTCCTTACAAACAAAATATTTGATTTAATTTTTTTGTATAATTTTTCGTTTACGTATATTACTTTTTTTGTATATTTTTTTCCATTTATTTCATTTGCGTCTATAACACTTATTTTATATTCTCCCTTGTTTTTAATTACTTCGTCGAGTGTAAGATAATAGGTAATTTTTATTGGGTTTTTTGCTTTGTTGTTGTTTACAAATTCCTCAAAATCGCTTCCTGCTCTATAATGATTTTCTGGTTTAAGTACATATGTCTTTTTTTGGATTTCATTATTTATTTTTATTCCCTGAAATTTAATACTTTCTTTTTTTGGAGCTTTTTTTCTATTAAAAAAACATATTACAACGTTTGTACCTGTGTGTTCAAATATTTCTTTTTCAAATATTATTGCCTTTTCTATTAAATAATATTTAAAGAAATCATCTCTTATTTTATTTGAAACAGAAAATCCAAATAAAAAATTTGAAGGTATAATGTAAATCATTTTTTCAATTCCGTTTCTTAAATCATTTATTAACGCAAGTTGATATAAATCTTGATATCCTTTGTTATCTCCTTTAAAAAATTCTAAATACTTTTGAGTTTCCTTGTGTTTTACAATATAACCCAGATATAAATAAGGAGGATTTGTTATATGATATATTGGTAAATCTAAATCAAGTAAGAATTTTGGATATTCTTTAATTGTATCTTTTTGAATAATATTTTTTTCTGCAATTTTTCTTGGGATACCATATTTGCTTGCGTTGTTAATAGCTTGTTCCACCAATTCTTTCTGAATATCAAACAAATAAATACGTTTTTTAAAAAATTCAATTCTTTTTTCTTCGGGAATTAAATTTAAAATTGGAAGAATAAGATTACCTGCACCAGCAAATAAATCAACCCAGATATAGTCATTTTTTTTATTTTTGATTTCTGGTAAGATAAAATCATTAAAAACTTCTACTGGCGTTAAATGTTCGCCATATATTCTTCTATCTTTTGTTTTATCCTGCATAATATACCAACTCCGTGATAAGAATTAAATTAAAGGAACAAATCTTACATTCAATAAATTTTCTTCATTAATTTTTCCATTTATTTTCCTGATTTTCTTGAGCACTTGCAAATACTCATTACCAATGGGAATTAGCATTACCCCATTATCAGCAAGTTGTTCAAGTAATTTTTCTGGTACTTTTCTTGAATAACAAGTGAAAACTATTTTATTAAACGGTGCAAATTCTTTTAGCCCATCTTTTCCATCGCCAAGAATTGCCGTAATATTTGTTAAATTTAGTTTTTCAAACCTTTCTTTTGCTAATTTATGAAGTTCTTCAATTCGTTCTATTGTATAGATATGGCCTGAATTTCCTACAAGTAAACTCATTACTGCTGCATTATACCCGCTTCCTGTTCCGATCTCAAGGACTTTATCCCCTTCAGTTAATTCTAATTCCTGACACATTATACCAACCATGTGAGGGGCTGTAATTGTCTGGCCAAAACCGATAGTAAGAGGAATGTCTTCATATGCATAGTTTTGAAGATTTTCAGGTACAAATAGTTTTCTATCAATTTTATTCATTGCTTCAATTATTTTCTTTGAAACACCCCATTTTTCAAGATGTTCATACATTTAATCACCTCTTTTTTGATTGGAAAACGGCTAGAATTAAAGCAAATGTAGTTAAAATAACGCCAATAAATTGAAATTTTGTGAGATGTTCTGAAAGAATTAAAATTGAAAAAATTGTTGCAAAAAGTGGTTCCCCAACAAAAATAAGAGCAGATGTATTACTCCCTACTATTTTCTGATACTTGATTTGAGCAATTAGAGCATATATAGTAGCAAAAACAGCAGTAAATGTTGCAACGCTAACGGCGTTGAATGTAATTTTCCAAGATGAGTTTATGCCAAGTAGTGAATTTATTATTGCAACAGTTAAAAATTGAGAAGTTAAAAGATGTTTTTCTTCAGTGATTTTTGAATAATGAGTAATTAAAACAACATGAAGTGCGTATAAAATTGCGCATATTATTGTTAAAAAATCACCAAAGTTGAAATTATTTATTCCACCGGAGAGAAAATATTCACCAATCATTGCTATGAAAAATCCTGAAATTTGAAACACACTAGGTTTTTCTTTTTCAATAAAATAAGAGAAAATCGGTATCAAAACTATATAGAAAGCGGTTATAAACCCGCTTTTGGAGGACGTGGTAATTGAAAGTCCCCATGTTTGTGTGGCATAAGCAAAACCTAGAATTATTCCTAGAAAAAAGCCGTATTTATTACCTTTGCCAAAAAAGAAAAATGAAAAAAATGTTGCAATCCAAAATCTAAGTGCATTGTATACAAAAGGAGATATTTCTGGAAGTATGAGTTTTTGAATTGGAAAAGTTAATCCCCAAATTATTGTGACTAATAATAGGTTTAAAATTGCAAGCCACTTTTTGTCCAATTCTTAATCCCCCTCGTATAATTAGTTTAGAAAAAAGTATAAATTGGTCATTGAAAAGTAAATAGTGTTATGTAATTTTAAATAGTTAAAAATAGTTAATTTTCAACTAT
>JASKLO010000033.1 GCA_030153605.1 Thermosipho sp. (in: thermotogales) | reverse complement strand
TTAACTCTTTTTAAAGATAAAAGGGAAAGAATAATATTTTCAAAAAATTAAGAAAAAACAAATTTCAGGAGGCTAATTAAAAATATTTCTTTGAAGAGGTGGAAAAAAGCTGTTGAAAGGTCAATGAATTGGAGTGAAAAATAATGCATCCTTTTTCGTATCCCATAGTTCCTGCAATTAGAAGCTCACGAAAATTAAAAAAAATAATTGAAACTGAAGCTAGTTCTGTTTTTTTGCTAGAGGGAGACATATTTTTAATGAGAAATTCCACAAAAATTTTAAAAGAAAGTGGAAAATTTGTTTTTGTACATTTAGATTTGGTAAATGGTCTTGGAAGAGATGAAGCAAGTGTGAAACTTGTAAAAGAATATATAGGAGCAGATGGTATTATAACAACAAGGTCGAATCTTATAGAAATTGCAAATAAACTTGATTTGATGACCGTTCAAAGAATATTTTTAATTGATTCAAAAGCTGTAGAGACTGGTATTCAACAAATAAAAAAGCATAATGCAAATTTTGTTGAAATTATGCCGGGGCTAATACCAGATTTAATAAAAAGAATAAAAGAAGAAATAAAACAATCAATTATTGCCGGGGGGTTAGTTTCAACAGAAGAACAAGTTAAATCTGCTTTAGAAGCAGGTGCCGTCGCAATTTCAACAAGTAAGGAAGAATTGTGGAATATTTTTTGAAAAAAAGAAGAAATTTTGTATAATATATATGTGCAATCTTAAAAAAGGGGGGTTAAGTATGAAAAAGTATATTGGCATTTTGGTTAGTTTGATATTGTTAGCTTTTATCTTTTCAGGTTGTTTACAGCAAGTTCCACCTACAGGTAATGGTGGTAATGGAGGAAATATTGAAACAGTAGATCTCTATCAAGCAAAATTGGATTATTTGGAAAATGATACAGCTAATTCAACTATAACTGGAGTTGCGATTTATCATTATAATTACACTATTTTATTTGATGGAACAACCGGTATTTATTTGAAAAATGTAGTATTAAATGATGGTGAAGCTGTAACTTTAACTGGAGAATTTTATAAAGATACTTATAACGGCCAAGTTAGAATGAGGAATGTTACAATAATTTCAACAGAAACTTCTGTAATGCCCGAGCCAGTAGTTTTGAATAAAGCTTTGGATAATTCATGGCTTCTCGATAGTAATGGAAATACAACTTCTCCGGAAGATCATGCTTTATGGATTTATAGGTTCGTAACAGCTAAAGGTACTTTAACTTCTTTAGATACTGCTGGAAAATTGTTTGAATTTGAATATCCTACTGACACGGATACTGCTACAATTGCAGTATATACCTACACTGCTATATCAACTTGTACTGATACTCCAGCCACTGTAACCGGGTATTTGGCAGGATACAAGCATGCTTGGCAGCTTTATCCAAGAACACCTGACGATATAGAGTTTTAATTTTAAGATTTCATTAAGAAGGTATGTGATGCTTTTAATTTCTGGAGGTGATCTTTTTGAAAAAATTTACCATTATTCTAGGGCTGTTGTTAGCTCTAATGATGTTTTCAGGTAATTTTTCTCTTTCAGTTTTTAATTTAACTACTATAGGAATTGATGATGGAACATTAGATTATTTTCCAATTGTATATTTTAGTTATAGCCCTTTTGATTTCTTATCATTTAAAGCCACTGATTATTTGGCTCTTTCACATGATAGCTGGACAATTGGAAACTATTCTGTTTTTAAACCTAGATATTACTATATAGAAGGAAAATTTAATTTTTCAAATATAAACTTAACTGTCGATGCTTTAAAAGCAAGAATGAAAAAAACACAGACAGAAAAATTAGATGGTCTAAGAGTCGGAGGTTTGAAATTCGATTATACAGGTCTTGGTTTATATGCCAGATACAATAAATTTAATTTGGGTGTTGCATATGATATTTCAAATCTTTTTGCTGTCTACCTTCAAACTGAACTTTTTGGTTTTAAATTGGGTGGATACTACGAGACAAAATATTCTCAAGTTTCATTGGATTTGAACAAGTCATTTAATATAAGAAATTTAAATATTGATACTTGGGGTGCAATTTCTGCTAAAACCTCAGATTTAGTAATTTTCTCATATTTAATAGGTGGAAAGGTCCAATTTGGAAATTTCGATTTTTATACACAATATTTGAAGTTAGGTTCTAATAAATATGACGCTGACTTCCAAACAGGAGATCCAAATGATATTGCTTTCCTTCCAAATGCATGGGCATTATATGCTGACTTAGATTATACGTTAAATAACTATAAATTAGGTGTGTTTTTAAGACATAATAGTGTATGGGTTAATAACAACTATTTGCCATTGATTGGTGCAAAGATTTCATTTAAAGACTTTACTTTAAAAGTCGGAAATGGAGATTTAGTAAGCAACGTTTCGGGAGATCAAAAAATTGCTGTTGAATTAAATTATTTCTATTCATTAGAATTTGATAAGTTATTTGTGAAAAAGCCTTCTCCTATTAAAACAGAAGCTAAAACGACAGGAAGTGAGACAAATTACAATTCTATAATGGATGTTATTTTTGGTGAAGAAGGCCAAACTTACACTGTAAAGGGTATTGTTACTTCTCCTAAAGATCTATTGGGGAAAGGTAGTTTCTATATCCAAGATGAAGTTTCAGGTTTAATGATTTATGCACCAGCTTTAACTGAAGAACTTAATGTAGGTGATGTAGTTATAGTTTCAGGAAAGAGCAAGCTTTGGAATGGCATTATTGAACTTGTGGCTGATCAAGTAGAAAAAGTAGGAACAGCAACACCTAAAGCAGATGTTTTAACCAGTCTTTCAAAAACGTTTATTTCGAGTTTAGTTTATGTTGAAGGTGTTGTAAAAGAGAAAAATACTTATGATTTTATGGTAGACACCGGGGATTTCTTGATAAAGGTTTACATTAAGAAGGGTACCAATATTGATCTTTCAAGCATTCAAGTTGGAACTAAAGTAAAAGTAACTGGCATTTTATCTACATATCAAGGTGAATATGAAATCTTACCCAGATGGCAAGAAGATATAGAAATTAAATAAAAATATGCCGCTGTTTCAGCGGCATATTTCTTAGAACAAGAAATTAATCTTGAAAGGAGTTTTAAAAGTGAATTTTAAAAATTACTTTTTGTTTTATTTTTTCTTATTTAGTTTATTTCTTTCTTCTTGTATTAATGTTGATTTTTACAATAGTTATGATTACATTGATTCTACTTCTATAATTCAGTCTCTGGAATCAGTTGATATTTCGAGTATTACAGATGGTGATACATTCAAGATTTATAGCGGTAATACAAATATATCTGTAAGAATAATTGGAATTGATACACCAGAAACACATGAAGGAAGTAAACCTATTGGAGAGTATGGTAATGAAGCCACAAAATATCTAGAAGAATTTGTAAGTAAGTTTGATATATACATTAAAAAAATGGGCTATGATAACTATGGAAGAATTTTGGCATATGTATTTGGGAAAACAGATGATGGAAGATATATTTTCTATGAGTCATCAATTTTGAGGGAAGGATTAGCAAGACCGTTAATTTATTTTGATAATGATGATAGCTATTTAACACCAAAAATTGTAGAGGCTTATAATTTTGCATTTGAGCATAAGGTTGGTATTTTTTCAAAATGGTATACTGCTCCTGTTTTAACAAGTTCAAATAATTATCAAAGTTATATTGGAAAAATAGTTTTTTTGAAAGGTACAATACAAAGTGTTGGTCATAGTAATAGTGAATATTATTTAAATTCCAGTTGGTTTACAATAAAAATTAGAGATCCTGAGTATCATTACTTTTTTAATAATTACAATTTAAATAGTTTAATTGGAAAATCTGTAAAATTTTATGGAGAATTATGGGAAGATAACAACAAACCAATGATTTTACTTAGAAGCCCCAACGAAATAGTTATTAACTGATATTTTCCTTGACATACAAAAAAATTTAAGTTAAAATCTTTACGTAATACTTGGAGAGGTGGCCGAGTGGTCGAAGGCGCTTGCCTGCTAAGCAAGTGTGGGGGTTACCCCACCGAGGGTTCGAATCCCTCCCTCTCCGCCAGAAGGTGGGGGATGTTTCCCCCATTTTTAAATTTATGTGCCCGTAGCTCAATTGGATAGAGCGTCAGACTGCGGATCTGAAGGTTGGGAGTTCAAATCTCCCCGGGCACGCCAATAGGAGGCGAAAGCCTCCTATTTTTTTGGAACTCGTTCCAAAAAATGATAGATAGGTTTTTCTTTAAAAATGTTATAATATTTCTGCAAAACTAAAATGGGGAGGGGTGTATATGCGTAAATTGTTTCTTGGGTTAGTGGGAATTTTACTTGTCTTTGTTTTATTTGGTTGTTTTCTTGCTCCAAAGCCAGAGACTTTAACGCCAGGTTATTATGTAATTTTTAATTTCCAATACAAGGCTTCTGATGGAGCAGAAGATATAACTGTATTGCCTGGATTGAAAATGGAAGAAATTGGGAATAACGAGTATAAGCTTTCTGTTCCTAAATCTGAACTTGCTTCGCTACTTGAGGGGAAAGACAAAGATGGTGTGTACTGGTGGACTGTTGCAAAAGTAATAGATGTTGACGCAACAAACACCTGGATTATTTATGGTGGTACTGGGGCATTTGATCCTTCTGTTCCATTCTTAAAAGAAGATTTTGATGCTCTTTCAGATACAGACACTGTAGAATTTTATGCAATTATTCCAGATTCAACAGATACAATTGTTGGATTTGGAGATAATTTAAAAGATAATCACGAATATTATTTTGTTGGCGATGTTACTGGTTGGTCTCATACAATGATGGAGTATGTTGGAGATGGAAAGTTTGAAGCTACTATTACAGCAAATGATTATGTGAGAAGTCTAGAATATAAGATTTGGCCAGCAAATGAATGGACTATCCCTGCAACAATGGAAGCGCTAGCATTCAATGGAGAACATTATTATGCAACTGGTGGAAACGGAACTTATGATTTTACAGAGGATGTTAAAGAACTTAAAGTAGTATTTGATGCACATCATAGCATGATTAGTTTTGAACCTGTAAAAGCTACAAATATAGAAACAATTGGAAGTGTTAAACAAAGACTTCTTGCTGATGATAGTGCTACATTTACAACAACTGTTCGTGGTGTTGTGACGTATGATTATTCAAGTTATTTAATTATTCAAGATGATACTGATGCAATAAAAGTTTATAAGTCAGGAATAGGAAGTAATTTTGATCTAGGAGATCTTGTGCTAATTTCAGGCGAAGCATCAGTTTATGGTCATGATTTTGAAATTGCTCCAGATGCTTCAGAACTTATTAGCACTGGAAACCCTGATCCTGTTCCAATGGATATAACCGGAACATTCATTGATGATGCTTCTCCATTGTATGGAAGATTAGTTGTATTTACTGGTACTGTACAATCAACTGATACGTTTAGTAATGTTACTTTCCTAAGTGATGGTACTGAGATTACTGTTAAAGATTACGTTGGATATGACTGGCAAACAGGTGTTGAATATACTGTTAAAGGTGTTATAATGTGGAATTATGATAGGTATAAAGTTGTCCCAAGAAGTGTTGATGATATAGTACAAGGAAATGCCATTTTAATCGATGGAAGTTTAAATGATTGGCAAACCTTACATGAGGATGCAACAAATGATGCATATTGGTCTGGAAATGAAATTTATAAAGTTGGGCTTTCGTATGATGCATCTTATTTATATTTAGCTGGTGATTATTCCAAAGGTGGAACTAATAACCTTATGTTCTTAATTGATATTTCTTCTTTAACTGGAAGTAATACAACAATAAATCATCCTTGGAATAATAGAAATTATGTGTTTAATTCTGGAGACATAGATTTAGTTGTAGAAACTTGGGGAAATGGGCTTGCTGCATGGTCTGTGGATGGTGCCGGCGACTTTACAGATATATCTGGAAGTGCTGTTTTAGCGTATAGTGGTGGTTTAAATGATGGTGAAGAAAGAATTACCGAGATTAAAATACCTTGGACAAGTTTGGGTGTTACTTCAACTGATAATTTAGAAGTTTATTACGCTGCGGTTTTAACCGGAGGATACGATGGAACATCTCAATGGTTATCAGATCTTGCTCCAGAACAAGATTTAATTAATTCTCAAAATCCATCACCTGCAGCTACAATAACCAATTTTTATATTTATCCAGAATTACCATAATAAAACTTTATTTTGAATAATTTTGGGGGCGTGTTGCCCCCATTGTTTTAGTTTCGGAGGTGAAAAGTGTGAAAAAATATTTTTTGTTTATTTCAATTTTCGCTTTATCTTTTATTTTTTTTGGATGTATGAGTTTGTTTAATTTGTCTCTTGACCCAGGTATATATGTTGCAGGTGATTGGAACAATTGGATCCCTACTGAACTAGATAAAATGTCCTTAGATAATGGTTTATTTTCCTTTGAACTTCCTGTTTCTTCAATAACATTTACAGAAGGAAGTTTAGGACAGATAGGATGGTATAAAGTAATATATATTGGAATTAATGAAACAAAAATCCAGTCTTCAGTTCCAGTATGGAAAGAAAATTTAGGTGAAGCTACTTCAATTACAATATATGCTTCTCCAAATTTAATGCACGATGGATATGCTGTTGGAGCAGGGGATAGTGAAAAAGAAATGGGAGATTGGTATTGTGCTGGTGAATTTAACAATTGGACTTTATCAATAATGGCTAAAGATGGTGATAAGTTTGTATATGAAATAGAAAAAGAAGTATCTGTAGGAGATAGTTTTTATTATAAAATAGCTAGAAGCTCTGATTGGAAACCATATGAAGAACAATTTGATGGAAAAAATTATAATGCTGGATATGGTCAAGATGGTTATTTTATAGCTGACAAATCTGGAAGTTCAATAGTTGTAGAATACTATCCTAAATTAAGTATTTTAAAAGCATTTGTTAAATAAGTGAGGTGATAAAGTGAAAAAGTTATTCTTGATTTTTTTGTTTTTAATTACTACTTTTTCTTTTGCATATATTTCACCTTCATATTCATTTAAGTTTTCTATAACAGCAGATTTTTCAAATGATTATCCCGTTCTTATTCCCAGTTATTATACATCTACAGGTTTTTGGATGAATTCTTCGGTTATGGGTAGTGATTTTACTGGTAGCTTTTCGATGAGTGGGCCCAATTTAGATTCAGTAGAATTAAATTTCTCAAAAGATAAATTTGGATTAAACATATATAAAAATAGAATTTTTGGCGGTACAAATGATTATTTAGGATTGTATAAATTTGATATAGGTTCTGATGGTTTAATGATGAAATTTTCCAATTTGTATTTTTTTGCATACAATAGTTTGAACTTAAATTATTTAAAATATGAAGGTAATAATAAATTGTTTATATTTGGTATTAGAGGAAATAAAAGAGATTATTTAGTTGAATTTAATATCCCCGTTTTTGTAAATTTAATTTTTGAAGGGATTTATACAGATTATGATACATTTTCATTTGAAAAAAGTGTTTTTCAATTAGGATTAACAGAGAGAGATTGGAAGTGGGGAATAAAATATACGTTTGGAGGTTCAGAAGTTTCTTTACCAGATTTTACAAATGTTAATGTATCAAATAGGCATTTGGCAAATCTCTGGTACAACTTTAAAAATGGAAGTATATGGCTTAATTTAAAAAGTGATGAAGATGGCCAAAATGTTGCCGGTTTGAGTGAAATAGGATTAAATTATGATTTTTCACTTTTTTCTTTTTCTATTTCAAAGACTGGATTTGAACAAATTGGTTTAACTCCAGACAATTGGGGAAGTTTTAATATATCATTAAATTATCCTTACGACTTATTTGGAATAAAAGGAAAAATTACTTATTCTTTTGGTAGCCCTGCTCATAATACCATTGGGACTTTAGGAGAAGTATACTACATCGAGTTTTCTAAAAATTTAGGGCCGTTAAGTTTGTTTGGTAAAGCACAGAGAATTGTAGGGATATATGAGAAAAGAAATACTGCGTATTTTGAAATTAAACTTCCTGGTTTTAAAAATGGAGAGATTAAACTTTCAGTAGGAAATGGTGATTTTTATAACGTAAATACTTTTAAAAAGATTATTTCTTTAGAATTTAATACTTGGTGGTAATGGAGGTGTGAAGTTATGATAAAAAAACTTATTTTATTTTTAGCAATTGTTTCTGTATTTTCTTTTGCATCTGTTTATGTTGAAAATGGGATGGTTGTATTTACTTTCGAATATGAAGCAGAACAAGTTTTTTTAGCTGGGAATTTCAATAATTGGTCTCCCGAGTCTCTACCAATGGTTAACGAGAATGGTATTTGGAAAGTTTCTTTAAATCTTGAACCTGGAGAATATCAATACAAATTTGTTGTAAATGGAACAGATTGGATGGAAGATCCAGATTCTCCTTCGTATGTAGATGATGGATTTGGTGGCAAAAATAGTGCATTTAAGCTTGTTATGGAAAATGGTCAATTAGTCATTAAACCTTTAGATGTAAATGTTACAGAAAATAATAATGAATATGAGTATAATGAAAATCGTGAAGATACAATATTTGTTGATGAAGAAGGTTATGTTGTAATTAGGTATTATAATCCAGATGCAGAATATGTAATGATTGCCGGTGATTTTAATGACTGGGACCCAGAAAGTCTTGAGATGTATGAAGTTGACAACGGTTGGTGGGAAGCTGTTTTAGAATTAGAACCCGGAATATATGAATATAAATTTGTTGTAAACGGTGAAGAGTGGGTGGAAGATCCAAATGCTTTTGCATATGTAGATGATGGATTTGGTGGAAAAAATTCAGTTTTAGAAGTATATAAAGATAATGGAAAGTTAAAAGTTGGTGCACCTGGTAAGAAGGTTTTAGAGGTTAAAAGCGAAGAAGATACGTCTATAGATATTCCTTTGGGAGTTAGTATAATAAATGGAAAAGTTTATTTTAAAGTTGAAAAGAAAGAAGCCACAAAAGCTTTCTTAGCTGGATCTTTTAATAACTGGGATCCACAAGCTTTAGAAATGAAAAATGTTAACGGATATTGGGTTGTTGCTTTAGATCTTAATCCTGGAAAATATCAATATAAATATGTTTTTATAATAAACGGAAATCAAACCTGGCAAGAAGATCCCAATGCACCAGGTTATGTTCCAGATGGATACGGCGGAAAAAATGGAATGTTTGAAATTGTAGAAGAAAACGGAAAATTAATTATTTCTGCTCCTGAAGAAACCACATCTGAATCTTCAGTTGGTTTAAAAGGGAAATATAATTTTACTGCCACATATAAATATGATTCTCAAGCATTTTTAACTGGTACTGGATTTTCAAATTCCTTGACTCTGCTTTTTAATCCATCTGATGAAATAGAACTATCTTTAAGATACGCGGGTGCTGATATAGAATATGCAAAAATTGACTTTTCATTAAATAAATTTAGCTTTTTAGCTCATTATAACTATCCTATAGATTTACCAATAACTGGGATTCAAAGCGGTGTAATGATAAATTATAACTCTAAATTCTATACTGACATTGGAATGATTAATAAAGTTTTTTCATGGTTGATTGGTATTCAACTTGATAAACTTTTTTTCAACTATGGAAATAAATATTATGATGGTGAAAGTGCAATTTTAGCTGGGTATAAGTTTAGTATTTATAATATTGATTTGGATCTCTTTGGCGGATACTATATTGATTCTGGCGATTTTGCTCTTGTTTTAGATGCATATTCAGAAATTTGGAAGTTAAATTTCTCGTTTATTAAAAGTGTAATTTCTTCAAATTTTGAAATTAACGCATGGAATTTTGCTGGTAGTTATAATCTTTTAAATTCTAATTATGATTTTTCAATTTCAATTCCAATATTTGAAATGTTTGAAGTCTTTGGAGGATATAGTCATACAACTCTTTTGGATAAAGGATATTTTGGTGTAAGTTATAATGAAAGTGATTACAACATAGGTTTGAAGGTAAGAACCGAAGTTTCAAACATTTATTTTGATATCTTTGGAGAAATAAATTTTTAAATTCTAAATAATTTTTAAATTTGCCGCCCAAATTACTGGGCGGTTTTTATTTTTTTAATCTGAAATTCATTCATTTTGGTTAAATAATTAAGACAGTGATGAATATTCTTTATTTATCAAAATAATGCTCAAAAAAACTCATTTGACATTTGTAGTTAATTTTTGATAAAAATAATATGAAAACGTTTTCGAAAACGTTTTCTAGGAGGTGAGGATTTGAAAAAAACTGGGATTTTTAATTCAGAAATTTCAAGAATAATTGCAAAATTAGGACATAAAGACAAAATTGCAATTGTTGATTTGGGTTTTCCTATTCCTAAAGAAACTGAAAGAATAGATATTGTTTTAGATTTTGGAAAACCTAGTTTTGAGGAAGTTTTAAAAGTAATTTTAAAAGAATTAAAAGTGGAACAAGTAATTATAGCAAATGAATCATCAGGAGAATTTGAAAAAATGTTGAAAAATAATATTCCTAATGTGAGTATTTTTAAAACATCTCATGAAGACTTAAAACATCTTACTAAAGATGTGGTAGCTGTAATACGAACAGGAGAAGTTATTCCATACAGCAACGCAATATTAGTTTCTGGGGTGATTTTTTAAATGAAAAAAATCTTGGAAATGAGGAATATTGTAAAAGAATTTCCTGGTGTTCTTGCATTAAATAAAGTTAGATTTGATCTTTATGAAGGAGAAGTGCACGCATTACTTGGAGAAAACGGCGCAGGAAAAAGTACTTTAATAAAAATTATTAGCGGTGTTTATAAACCGGATTTTGGTGAAATTTATATAAACGGAAGAAAATCATTTTTTGCAAATCCTACCGAAGCAATTCAAGAAGGAGTTGCTACTATTCACCAGGAACTAAATTTATTCGAAGAATTAACAGTTGCCGAAAATATTTTTGTAGGTAATATCAAAAAATTTAACATTTCAAAATCAAAAATGATAAAAATTACAGATCAACTTTTAAAAGAATTTAATTTTCCTATTAAAGCTAGTGAAAAAGTAAAATATTTAAATACCTCAGAAAAACAATTGGTATCCATAGCAAAAGCACTTTCATTAAATGCAAAAATTATCATTATGGATGAACCCACTGCAACAATTACTGAACATGAGACAAAAAGGTTGTTTGAAATTATAAAAGATCTGAAAAGGAAAAAGATTTCTGTAATTTTCATTTCACATAGACTCGAAGAAGTATTTGAAATAGCTGACAGAGTTACAGTTTTAAGGGACGGAAATTATATTGGAACAAGTGAAATAGAAAATATTTCTAGAGAAGAATTAATTAAAATGATGGTTGGGCGAGAAATAGAAGAAATGTATCCAAAGTTTAATAAAATTTCTGGAGAAGAGATTTTCAAAATAGAAAATTTAGAAGTAGGTGAATATGTTAAAGATGTTTCATTCGATGTAAAAAAGGGCGAAATTTTTGGAATTGCGGGCTTAGTTGGATCTGGAAAACTAGAAATAGCATTAGGTATATATGGCTATTTACCTTCAAAATGGAAACAATTAATTTTAAATGGTAAAAAAATTACACCTTCGCGAAACATGCTCGACTATGGTATTGCATTGGTTCCTGAAGATAGAAAAAAAATGGGTTTGGTATTGGAAATGGATGTAATGAGAAACATTATATTGCAGAATACTGATGAAGTGTCTAGATTTGGTAAGATTTCCTGGAAAAAATCAAAGATAATAGCAACTGAAGAAGTTAAGAAATACGCTATAAAGGTATCATCTATCAAACAAAAAGTTAAAACATTATCTGGTGGGAATCAACAAAAGGTGGTGCTTTCTAAAGTTTTAAGAAAAAGACCAGAAATAATTTTTCTTGTTGAACCAACTCGAGGAATAGATGTAGGTGCAAAAGTTGAGGTTTATAACATAGTAAATAAACTTGCAAATGAAGGAGTGGGAGTGGTGTTTATTTCTTCTGAACTGCCAGAAATTGTTAGTTTATGTGACAGAGTTTTAGTTATGCATAGGGGTAGGTCAATGGGAATATTAAACAAAAATAAAATAAATCAAGAAAACATTTTAAAATTAGCTACAGGAGTTGATATAAAATGAATTGGAAAGGTATTTTGAAGAAACTTAAAGAGTATCCTGCTATAGTAGGCTTTGTTGGTATAGTAATTTTCTTTGCTTTTTTAAGTGATAGGTTTCTTACTTTATCAAACTTTATTAATGTTTTTAGGCAAGTTTCTATACAAGCAATTATAGCATTTGGAATGACTTTAGTAATAATCTCTGGTGGAATTGATTTATCTGTAGGTTCTGTATTTGCTCTTTCAGCAGTTGTTATGGCTTCAGTTTTAAAAGGTGGATCTGTTTTGTTGGGAGTTCTTGTTGCTTTATTAGTTGGGGCTCTTTTGGGTTCAATTAATGGAGTTATAGTTGCAAAAGGTAAAATACAACCATTTATTGTTACACTTGCTACAATGGCAATTGCAAGAAGTTTAACTTTGGTTTTCACTCAAGGTATGCCAATAACTGGTTTTCCATCTTCTTTTAGATACATTGGAAGAGGAGATATTTTAGGAATTCCAGTTCCAGTAATTATAATGTTTGGTATTTTTGCGATAATTTTTTATATTTCAATGTTTACGAAGTTAGGGCTTTATACATATGCTATAGGTGGTAATGAAACAGCTGCTAAATTAAGTGGAGTAAAAGTGGATAAATACAAAATAATTATTTACATGTTAAGTGGGCTTCTATCGGCAATTGCAGCCATAATTCTTACAGCAAGGTTAAATAGTGCTCAGCCTACCTTTGGTACAGGATATGAACTTGATGCAATTGCGGCAGTTGTTTTAGGTGGCGCTAGTTTAGCGGGTGGAAAGGGTACAGTAATTGGAACACTTTTTGGAGCTTTAATTATGGGAATTTTAAATAACGGGCTTAATTTACTAAATGTTTCACCCTTTTATCAGCAAGCAGTAAAAGGCATTGTGATTCTTATTGCTGTTTTGATTGAAAGAGAAAACTAGGAGGTGGGTAGTATGAAAAGATTTATTTTTGTAATGTTGGTTTTGTTGGGATTTGCATTTACAGCTTTTAGTTATACTATTGGTTTATCATTGTCAACACTTAACAATCCATTTTTTGTAACACTTAGAGATGGTGCTATTGATAAGGCAAAAGAACTGGGGATAGACTTGATAGTTGTTGATGCTCAAGACAAACCATCTAAACAACTAAATGATATTGAAGATTTGATTCAGCAAAAAGTTGATTTAATAATTGTTAATCCAACCGATAGTGATGCTATTGTTGCAGCAGTAGAAGAAGCAAATAAAGCTGGAATACCTGTAATTACCGTTGATAGGGGTTCAAATGGAGGAAAAGTAGTAGCTCATATTGCATCTGATAATGTTTTAGGTGGCGCTATGGCTGCAAAATTTATAGCCGAAAAATTAAATGGAAAAGGAAAAGTAGTAGAACTTGTTGGCATACCAGGAACTTCAGCTGCTAGAGACAGGGGAAAAGGATTTGAAACAGAGCTTCAAAAATATCCTGGTCTTGAATTGGTCGCAAAACAAACTGCAAACTTTAATAGGGCAGAAGGTTTAACTGTTATGGAAAATTTACTAGAAGCATATCCAGATATAGACGCTGTTTTTGCACAAAACGATGAAATGGCTTTAGGAGCAATTGAAGCTATTAAAGCCGCAGGTAAATTAGGAAAAATTATTGTTGTTGGATTTGATGCAATTCCTGATGCAATTGAAGCTGTTAAAAAAGGTGAAATGGCTGCTACAATTGCACAACAACCATTCCTTATGGGACAATTGGCTGTTCAAAAAGCTTATGAATATCTTGAAACTCATACGATTTACATACCAGTTGAATTACAGTTAGTAACTCAATGAAATAATTAAAAACGGGAGGGAGGTGTTCCCTCCCATTAATTCATTGGAGGTAACCATGTACAGACCAAGCATAAAAGAAGTTGCAAAAAAAGCCGGAGTATCAATTTCGACAGTTTCAAGGGTTTTGAATAATTCTGCCCCAGTTTCTGAAAGTTTAAGAAAAAAAGTCGAAACAGCAGTTAAAGAATTGGGGTATCTTCCAAGTAATATTGCAAAAAGTCTGAGAAAAGGTAAAACCAAAACTATAGGTTTTATTTTGCCTGATATTACAAATCCCTTCTTTGCAAATATAGTTAGAGGAGCTGAAGATTATCTAAGAAGAAAGGGATATGCTCTTATTTTATGTAATTCTGACCAGGATAAAGAACAAGAAATACAACTTCTTGAAACGTTGATATCTAAGCATATAGATGGATTACTTTTTACAGGAACTGGCAGTTTTAATTCTTTGCTTGTAGAAAAAATTAAAAAAGGTTTAAAAGTAGTTTTTTTAGATAGGATTATTGAAGGAATTAATTCATCATATGTTGTTATAGATAATATGAAAGGAATGAATTTACTATTGGATTTTTTAGTAAAAAGTGGACATAGAAATTTCGTATTTATTAATGGAAATAAAGAAACATTTAGTGCAAAAATAAGGTATGAAGCATTTATAGAAAAAATGAAAAAAGAAAACTTAAAATATAAGCATTATTTTACAAATTTTTCTTATGAAGCTGGATATAAATTTGCAAGAAAAATGAAAATAATGCCAGATGTTATAGTTTGCGGGAATGACCTGATTGCATATGGTGTTATTGATGCAATTGAAGAAATGGGATATAAAGTGCCTGATGATGTGAGTGTAACAGGATTTGATGACATACCATTTAGCAAACATTTTAAACCACCTTTAACAACAGTTAGGCAACCAATGTATAAAATGGGGGAAAAAGCTGCAGAGTTGCTTTTGAAAATAATTGAAGAAAATAAATTTTTAAATAAAGGAATGGTACTTGAACCCGAATTGATCATAAGAAATTCTACTAAGGAGATGGTAAAATGATTGCAGTAGTTGGAAGTTCAAATATGGATGTGGTATTGACAGTTGAAAGGTTTACATTACCAGGCGAAACTCAAAAAGCAACAAAATTAGAATTTTTTCCTGGTGGAAAAGGTTCAAATCAGGCTATGACTGTAGCAAAACTTTCTAATATTGATTCTGAAATATACTTTTTAACATGTATAGGGAATGATTCTTATGGCAAAATTTTAAAAGAACAGTACGATAATTCAAACATAAATGGTTATAAGATAGTTAATGATAGCAATGGTCTAGCTTTTATTGAAGTAACAGAGAAAGGAGAAAATAGAATTATTATTTACTCTGGCGCAAATAATTATCTAACTGAAAACTTAGTCAAAGAACATGCTGGAAAACTTTTAAAAGCTGACTATCTTCTACTTCAAAATGAAATACCATTTGAATCAACTTTGTATTCTGCAAAGCTCTTTTTTGAACATGGAAAAACTGTTATTTTCGATCCCGCTCCAGTAAAAGGGATTAAGAAAGAAATTTTTCAATTTATTGATTTTTTAACTCCAAATGAGGAAGAAATAAAACTTTTAACTGAGAAATTTTTTGGAAATTTTGTTTCGTATGAAGATAGTTATAATAAGTTCAAAAAATTAGGTCTCAAAAAGCTTATTGTAAAGCTTGGGGAAAAAGGAGTTCTTTATTTTGATGAAAATACCACGATAGAAATTCCAGCCTTCAGAGTTCAAGCAATTGACACTACAGCAGCAGGAGATGTGTTTAATGGTGCATTTTCAGTGGCTTTACATGAGAATTTTGATATTGAATTTTCTTTAAATTTTGCTTCAGCAGCAGCTGCGTTATCAGTAACAAAAAAAGGTGCACAAAGTTCAATTCCTTCAAGGTCCGATGTTGAAAAATTTCTAAATATTAACAATGAATATAAATAATAAAACAAAAGGCGCGAAAATGCGCCTTTTTTTTAAATGTTAATGTTTTATATTTTTAATTAACTACATTTGCTCCATCCACATTTTTTACAACTCATACATCCTTCTTGTTTTATAATACTATTTTTTGACAAACAAGAAGGACAATATGTGTTTCCGTCTGCATCCACATAAAAACCTTCACTCCATTCAAGTCCATTGGCCATTACAAATTTTTCTACTTCCTCTGCAGATTTAATAGTTCCATCAATAACAAAAGCTTCATTTTCTTCAATTTCACTATTTCCCCAAAGTTCTACAAAGTCTTCAATTGCTTTTTTTATTTCTTCAGCTAACCCTTTAGTATATTCTCCATTAACTTTCTTAAGTTGTTCTAGTATTTCTTCAGCAGAAACACCAGCTCTTAAAGCAATTGAAGAAAGTCTACCAATTGATTCAGCTAGCTCTGTTCCGTTTGATAGGAATATTTCTACTGCTTCTCCATTATCATCAAATGAAACAGTTATATATGTGGTGCTTTCATGAGATTTATATTTTCTTGTTACGCTTCTAAGGGTACTTTTTCTTGGTTTCGGTCTAAGTTTATGTTTTTCGTCGAGTACAAAGAATTGAACTTTTGGAGCGTCTTTTGTTTTTACTTGTTTTGCAGCTGTTAATACTTGGGTTTGAAGTGAACCGTCTCTGTATATTGTAAGTCCTCTTACATTTAATTTAAATGCTTCAAGGTAAATATTAAGGACATCTTCCTCTGTGGCGCTAGCAGGCATATTAATTGTTTTTGAGATATTATTGTCTACATATCTCTGGAAAGCATCCTGCATTAAAAGATGATCCATAGGTGAAATATCCATAGCTGTAACAAAAATCTTTTTAATTTCTTCAGGAATATCTTCAATATTTTGTAATGAACCTTTTTCTATAAGTTCGTCTTTGATTTTTTCAATATTTTCTCTTCCAAATTTTTCTTCTAACACTTTATTTACATAAAACAGAGCTTCTTTTGTTCCATCATGCTTATTCATATATCTGATATATGCAAGTAGGAAATTTGGTTCTAGGCCGCTACTTGTATCAGCTATATTAGAGATAGAACCAGTTGGAGCAATTGTCAAAACCGCAACATTTCTTTTTCCTTTTTTTGCTTCTTTCATAACTTCTTTTATTTCATCATCATATTTACTCATTCCCATTGCAAAAGGAACAAAGTTTTCTTCACGATAATATCTGCTCTTTTCAAATAATGGAAAACTACCTTTTTCTCTGCCTAATTTGTTTGATTCGTCATGAGCATGTACAGCAATAAAGCCCATCAGATCAGCGGCCATCTGTCTTCCTTCTTGTGAATTATAGGGAATTTCAAGTTTGTATAATAAATCAGCAAATCCCATTATTCCAAGTCCTAATCTTCTGCTATCTCTAACTGCTTTAGTAATTTTTTCTAATGGGAAAACATTAACATCAATCACATCATCAAGGAATCTTACAGCTATCCTAGAAGCTTTTTCTAATGCTTCCCAATCGTAATTTCCTTTTTCATCAATGAATTTTGCAACATCAAGAGAACCCAAATTACAAGCTTCATATGGAGCAAGTCCAATTTCACCACAAGGATTAGTTGATACTATTTCCATCTCTGGATACATAGCGTAATATTTATTCATTTCATGTAGGAAAGCAAGTCCGGGATCACCAGATTTCCAAGCGTTTTTTGCAATTTTATTTATCAATTCTCTAACCTTTATTTTTCTTTCAGTATGACATTTGGGGTGAGAAAGAGCAAGTTCTCCATCTTCTTGATATAGTTTAAGAATTAATTCTTTTTCAAAAGGAATTCCAACAGATATATTGAAGTATCTAAGTACCTTTTCGCCGTCATTGTTTTCTTTTGCAGTTATAAATTCTTCAATATCAGGATGATTAATATTGAGGATTCCCATTAATGCACCGCGTCTTTTATATCCTTGCTCTACTACTGCAATTGCAGAGTTGAAAACATGCATAAATGATACTGGTCCAGAAGCCTGCCCATGAGTTCCAGCAACAAAACTTCCTCGAGGTCTCAAATTTGAAAAGTTAGATCCAACTCCTCCTCCTGCTTTTGTTATTAAAGCGTATTCCTTTACAGCATCAAAGATTTTTTCAATGCTATCTTCAACAGGTACTACAAAACAAGCGGATAACATATGTAGATGATTTCTTGATTTATAAATTTCCCAATAATCAGATAACGTCATATTTTCAATGGGTTTCCATAAAAGTTCATATTTTACTCCCATACCTGAGTTAAATAATGTAGGGCTGTTAGGAATAAAAATTCTAGACTTTAAAAGTTTAAAAAATTCTTCTTCTGTTTCTTTAATTTTATCTAGTTTTTCAGAATCGGACAGATTTTTTAATTCAGGATTATTAACAAGCTCAGATGTAGCAACAACTCTTGCTACTCTTCTACAAACATCTTCCCATTTGTTTTCAAGAAAATCTCCTTCCATATTTTTAACGAAGTATCTTTCAGAGAGAATTTTGTAGGCGTTTTTAGAAGGTTCAACATTAATCCATCTTTTTATAACATCTTCGTACATATCTTTTACCCCCTTAGTATGAATTCCAATTTGCAAAGGAGATTATACCATATATAGTGGTTCATAAGTTTAACAATACTATATATAGTTTGTAAAAGTTCTAAAAATTTGGAAAAATTTTTTCAAGAACCATATATTAGAGTAGAGATTTTTGAAATTAAAAAAGCACGAAGAATTAAAACACCTGAATGAGTGGAAATGTTAACAATGTTGTATATTATAATATTCTTTCTCGTAACTTGACCGGAGTGTATAAACGTGGTAAATTAGATATCGCGCGACGGTGAGAAACGGAGAAGGGAAACGAGAGAGTAATAAGGGTCATT
>JASKLO010000032.1 GCA_030153605.1 Thermosipho sp. (in: thermotogales) | reverse complement strand
CTCTTTTTAAAGATAAAAGGGAAAGAATAATATTTTCAAAAAATTAAGAAAAAACAAATTTCAGGAGGCTAATTAAAAATATTTCTTTGAAGAGGAGGGATAAAGTGAAAAAATTTTTAAATTTAACTTTTATATTTGTAATTGCAGTTTTAATTTTCTTTCTAATATCACCATACATTTTTAAATATCAAAAATTCTCAAAAAGAACACTGCAGAAGGAATATGATTACATTAAGAGTAAAATTGAAGTTTTTCATATTGGAAGATTTTTAGAGAATTCTTTTGATTTAAAGGAAATAGAAGTTCCAAAAATGATGAATAGGTATGAATTCTTCAATTTTTTAGTGAAAACTTTTAATAATGTTCCAGAAGTGTATTTTAAAATTCCTTTTCAAAATAAATCAACTAATTTACTTCCTTTTGATGTCCGGTATTTAGATGGAGCTTTTATAGTTGTAAGTACTGCTTGTGAAATTCCAAAAAATTCAAAAATTTTAAAGATAAATAATAAGGAGATATTTAATATTTTTAATGATTATCAAGATGCTGTAACAGGGGATAATATATATGTAAAAAGACAAAATTTTGCTCTAACTATTTTACCACTTTTACCAGATTTTGAGAGGATAAAAAAATTTGAAGTTGAATATCAATATAATGATAGATTGTATAAAGCAATTGTTGAAGTTATAACTTATGAAGAATATAAGAAAAAAGTTCATATAAAACCATTTGAATATATAAAATTGAATCATAAGTTTGGAATTTTAAAAGTTAATCATTTTGAAGTGTCTGGAAAAGAATTTTATGAAATGTTAACCTTATTAGAATCAATTTCAAACGATAATATTTCAACACTTATAATAGATATGAGAGGAAGTTATGGGTTTATAAATGATTTGAGTGGAGTTTATATGCTATTATCATTTTTAGTTGATAAGAGTTATTACATTTCAGATGAAATAATTTATTCTTTTGGAAAAGGCATTTTGAAATATGAAAATTATGGTTATGTACAACCTAATGAAAATAATTTTTCAAATAAAAGATTAGTATTTATTTCTGATGAGTACATAACACATCCCTTACCAATGTTAGTGTTATCTTTTATAAAAAAATGGAAAATAGGATTAATTATTGGTGATTATTCATCGTTCCCAGCAAATTTTTATGGTTCAATGAAAGAATTTGCTACCCATTGGACAAATATAAAGTTTTTAATTCCAACTTGGTATTTAAAAAATTATAAAGAAGATTATATTAAACCGGATATAATTTATAAAGGAGATTATGTAAAATATATAATTGATAATTTTTGAATTTTGTAACAGTTTCATAATTCCGTTTTGATTTTGGTAATATACTTGCTTTATTTGTAAAAATTATGGTATAATAAAAACGTGCTACTATATTACTCCAGAAGAGGGGGGGATTTTTGTGAAAAAGTTGTTAGTATTTTTGGCAGTTTTACTAGCTGTAGTTTTGTATGCAGCTGATCCAAACGTATTAGTTGACGCAACTATAGGAGAGCCAGACACACTTGATCCACATCTTGCATACGATACAGCTAGTGGAGAAGTTATTTTCCAAGTATATGAAAACCTTATTCAATATAAGGGTTCTAGTGTTAGTGAATTTGAA
The DNA here is from genome assembly GCA_030153605.1 of Thermosipho sp. (in: thermotogales). Classification (GTDB taxonomy): domain Bacteria; phylum Thermotogota; class Thermotogae; order Thermotogales; family Fervidobacteriaceae; genus Thermosipho_A. The sequence continues at coordinate 17,540 of JASKLO010000032.1, read as the reverse complement.
CCAAGGCTTGCAACAGAAGTCCCAACAGTTGAAAACGGTTTAATCACAGATGGCGGGAAAACATACATATTCCCAATTAGAAAGGGAGTTAAGTTCCACAATGGAAATGATTTAACTCCAGAAGATGTTGAATACAGTTTTGAAAGAGGACTTCTTTACAATCCAGCTGGTGGACCAGTATGGATGCTCTGGTACGCAATTTTTGGAACATGGGATGTAACAATGTTTGTTGAAGATTTAACAGGAAAATCATGGGATGAATTATTTGATGAAAATGGAAATCCAGTTGAAGGTGCAGAAGAAGTATTCAAACAAGTTTATGATGCAGTTGACAAAGCAATTGAAGTAGATGGTGACAATGTTGTATTCCATCTTTCAAGACCATATGCGCCATTCTTGAACGTGATTGCTCAAGGTTCAAGTTGGGGAGCAATTCTTGATAAAGAATGGTGTATAGAAGTAGGTCTTTGGGATGGACAACCTACAACATGGTGGAAATGGCATGATCAAAGAAAAGAAGAATCACCACTTTATTCACAAATGAATGGTACAGGGCCATACAAATTTGTCGAATGGGACAGAGCACAACAAAAAGTTACACTTGAAGCAAATGAAAATTACTGGAGAGAACCAGCAAAAATAAAGAAAGTAATTATCTGGACTATTGAGGAATACTCAACAAGAAGAGTAATGCTTGAAAAAGGCGATGCAGATATAGCGGCTATTCCTGCACAATATCTTGATCAAATTAGAGGAAATCCTGATATTGAAATCATTGAAGGATTACCATCATTATCAGTTACAGTTCTCGGATTTAACTGGACAATTAGAGAAGATAGCAAATACATTGGTAGTGGAAAGTTTGATGGAAATGGAATTCCACCAGACTTCTTTAGCGATGTCCATGCAAGAAGAGCAATTGCACATGTAATCAATTATGATGCTCTCATTAATGATATTTTAAAAGGTTTTGGTAAGAGAGTACCTACAGCATTACCAGATTCATTGTTAGGTTATGATCCAACACTTCCACTTTATGATTTCAACCTCTTTAAAGCAAGACAAGAATTAATGCAGGCATGGAATGGAGAAGCATGGAATAAAGGAATTAAATTTGCAGTTGCTTACAACCTAGGAAATGAAGCAAGACAAAGAACTGCAGAAATGGTAAAAGCGTATCTTGAAATGCTTAATCCAAAATTTAAAATTGATGTTGTTGGTTTACAATGGCCAACATTCTTAGACGCAACCAAACGTGGGGAACTTCCAATATTCATTCTTGGATGGCTTGCAGACTTCCCAGACCCAGATAACTTTATCTTCACATACTATAATTCAAAAGGTGATTATAGTACAAGACAAGGTAAGAAATTCCAAGAATTTGTAAGTACTCCAATGGAAGAACTTGGTGGAAAGAGCTTAGATGAATTGATTGAACAAGCAGCTGCTGAAACAGATCCAGCAGTCCGTGAAGAACTCTATAAGAAAGTTCAAGCATTTGTAGTAAAATATGCAATAAGTGTACCACTTTATCAACCAGTTGGTGTCCGTGTACACAGAGCATGGCTCAAAGGATGGTATCCAAATCCAATGAGACCAGGCGATGACTATTACGCTTACTGGTTTGAAGGAAAAGAATAATTTAAATATTCATTTTAAACAAAGCGGCCCTTTATGGGCCGCTTTGTTTATGTTATACTTATTTGTAAGTAAAGGAGGGAAACTTGTGCCGTACGATGGTTTTGTTATGAACCAATTTATAAAGCAAGGTCAATTTATTACTAATAATTATTTAAAAAACATTTATTTTAAAAAAAATGTAGTATATTTTAGTTTTACAAATGCTGATCTAAAAATTTCAATAAATCCTAATTTTTCTTATATGACCTTTGAAAAAAGAATGTTATCAAATGAAATGGAAAGGCATTTTTTTATTGATTTCTTAAGAAGTAGAATTAGAAATTCTAAATTACTATCTTTTGAACAATTGGGCTTTGAAAGAACTGCAAAATTAACTTTGGAAAAAAATGATGAAATTGGAACTAAGCATTTATATGAAATTTATATTGATATTATGGGAAAACATTCAAATATTATAATAGTTGAGGATAATAAAATCTTAGATGCGTTTAAAAGAATAGCTACAAGGTATAGAAATATTTTACCAGGAGAAAAATTTAAATTATTTACGAGTTCAAAAATTAATCCAAAAACTGATTTAGATAAATTGATTCATTTACATAAAAATTTTGAGGGGAAGATTTCTGAATTCATTTATAAAAATATTCAGGGTTTTTCAAAGATTACTGCTAATGAAGTGTTATTCAGAGCAAATTTAGAAGATAGAATGTTTTCGGAGGACGACTTTTTGAAAATTTTTAAAGTCATAAGAGAATTACTAGAAGAGTTTGAACAAAATAATATATATATTTACTATGAAAAAAATAATCCAGTTGAAATTAGTGCATTTAAATTAAATCATTTAGGTTTAAAATATAGAACTTATGTTGATGTTTCATTAGCAATTTCTGAATATTTTGAATGGATTGAACAGAAAAGTTATTTATTTCAATTAAAAAAAAGCTTAGAGAATATTGTAGTCAACAAAATTTCGAAACTTGAAAATGTTTTAACTAAAATTGAGGAAGAAATTAGAAAAAATTCTGAATATGAAAAATTTAGAAAATGGGGTGAATTATTAAAAGCGTATTTTTATAAAATTGATAATTTTCAAAATGAAGTAGAACTTCAAGATTGGGAAACGGGTGAGAAAATAAAAATTCCTCTTGATGATGCTAAAACACCTATAGAAAATGCTAATTATTATTTTAAATTATACAATAAGAAAAAAAACAAGTTGAAAGGTTTGCTGGAACGTAAAAAGTTTATTGAAAAAGAGTTAGATTATTTATATCAGATTTGGTATTCTATTAATGAAATAGAAAATGAAAGAGATATTGAAGAAATAAAAAAGGAATTAGTAGAAATTGGATTAATGAAAGAAAAAAAGACAAAACAAAAGAAATTTTTTGAAAGATCAGTTCCTAGAAAAACAGAATATAATGGTTTTATAATATATATAGGAAAAAACAATAAGCAAAATGATGAACTTGTAAAAAAATCTTCAAAAGACGATTTGTGGCTTCATGCTCATGGAATGCCTGGTGCTCATGTCATAGTTAAATCTGGAGGAAAAGAGATAGATGAGGAAACTTTAAAATATGCTGCACAATTAGCTGCTGGTTACAGTAAAGGAAGAAATTCTACAAATGTTCCTGTCGACTATACAAAAATTAAAAACGTTAGGAAAACAAAGGATTTAAGACCTGGTATGGTTTTGTATGATAATTATAAAACAATATATGTTAATCCAAGGAGGCTAGATGATGTTTAAGGTATATTCTGAATATGAGCCTTCTGGAGATCAACCGCAGGCTATAAAGAAATTAGTTGAAGGAATAAGAAAAAATTATAGAGTTCAAACTCTTTTAGGTGTTACTGGTAGTGGAAAAACTTTTACAATGGCAAAAGTTATTGAAAAAGTTCAAAAACCCACTTTAATTATTTCACCAAACAAGACGCTCGCTGCTCAATTATATTCAGAATTTAAAAGTTTTTTCCCGGAAAATAAAGTTGAGTTTTTTATAAGTTATTATGATTATTATCAACCTGAAGCATATATTCCTACGAAAGATCTGTATATAGAAAAAAACGCGGATATTAATGATGTAATTGCTAGAATGAGAATGAGTGCTATAAAGTCAATTATGACTAGAAAAGATGTTATAGTTGTATCAAGTGTTTCAGCAATTTATAACTGTGGTGATCCTAAGGATTTTGATGAATTGAACTTTACTATTAGTGTTGGTGAAAATATAAAAATAAGTAAAATAACTAACCAATTAGCAAAAATAGGATATGAAAGGAAAGAAGATATATCAATTACAGGCTGTTTTAGAGTTAGAGGAGATATTATAGAAATTTTTCCAACATATCAAGAAGAAGGTATAAGAATTGAATTATTTGGTGATGAAGTTGAAGCGATTTATAGTATAGATCCTTTAAATAGAAGCATCATTGAAAAACTTGATAGAGTTGTTATATATCCAACAAAAGAGTTTATAACTACTGAAGAGAAAATTCGAAGAGCAATAAATGAAATTTTGAAAGAATTAGATGAACAAGTAAAATATTTTAAAAAATCAGGTAAAATTATTGAAGCTGAGAGAATAAAACAAAGAACTTTAAATGATATAGAAATGCTGACTGCTCTTGGTTATTGTAGCGGAATAGAAAATTATTCACGTCATTTTGATGGTAGAAAGCCTGGAGATCCACCATATACATTACTTGATTATTTTAAAGATGACTATTTGCTCTTCATTGACGAATCACATATAGCAGTTCCCCAACTAAGGGCGATGTACAACGGAGATCATTCTAGAAAAAAGAACTTGGTTGAGTATGGTTTTAGATTACCTTGTGCTTTTGACAATAGACCTTTAAAGTTTGAAGAATTTTGGGAAAAAGTACCTCAAGTTATTTTTGTTTCGGCTACTCCGGGAGAATTTGAACTTAAAAATTCACAGCAAGTTGTTGAACAAATTATAAGGCCTACTGGATTAGTTGATCCTGAAGTCGAAGTTAGGCCAACTAGAAATCAAATAGACGATTTAGTTAATGAAATAACTAAGATTAAGGAAAGAGGAGAAAGAGCTATTATTACAGTTTTAACTAAAAAAATGGCCGAAAAACTTGCTGAACATTTAGTGGAGATAGGCATTAATGCTCTTTATATTCATTCAGAACTTGACACAATTGAAAGAGTTGAAGTTTTAAAAAAACTAAGAAGAGGAGATGTAGATGTAGTTGTTGGAATCAATCTTCTGAGGGAGGGGTTAGATCTACCTGAGGTTTCTTTAGTCGCTATTTTGGATTCTGATACTGAGGGATTTTTAAGAAGTGAAACTACTTTGATTCAAATAATTGGTAGGGTAGCTAGAAATGAAAATGGAAAAGTTTTAATGTATGCTGATAGGATTACACCTGCTATGAAAAGAGCAATTGATGAAACAAATAGAAGAAGAAAATTGCAATTAGAATACAACAAAAGACATAACATAAAGCCAAAATCAATAATAAAACCATTAAATGTTGAGATTTTTAAACCTTTTATGGAAGAAGAAGAGGAATACAAAGAAGAAATTCAAAATGTCATATCACTTAAAGAATCGTTATCATTAGAGGAATATATTGCTGTTCTTGAGGAGGAAATGTATAAAGCTGCTGCAGAATTAAGATACGAAGATGCTGCGAAACTACGAGATGAGTTATTTAATGTAAAAGAAAAACTAAATAAATTAAAAAAAGAATAGTGCCATTAATGGCACTATTATTAAAAGTTGAAAGATTTTTTAAGAAATGAATATATAAATTCCAATTTTTTATACAAGACATCTAAAGTATAACTATTATCAATAACAATTCCTTCAGGAGTTATGTCTTCTTGAGCTTTCAAAATTTTTTCAATTTTTTCAAGCTCTAAACCTCTTTTAATTAATCTATCAAAAATAACATTTTTTTCTGATATAACTGTTAAATTTATATCACAATCTAAATTCAATCGTTTTTTTATAGCTGCTTCTATGACATATTTAAGATTTCTATTAGTTTTTTCTGAAAGAATTTTTTTCATTTCTGGATGGAGTATAGATTCAAGAATTCTAAGTTTTTCAAGATCATTAAAAACAATATATGAAATTTCATTTCTATCTGTGGTATTGAATACTTTATTAATCTCATATCGTTTTCTTTCAAAAACTTCATGACCAATTTCATCCATATTTATATATGTAAACCCTTTGTCTCTAAAAAATTTTGAAACTGTAGATTTACCAGTACCAATTTTCCCAGAAACGCAGAGAAAAAATTTCAAAGAACTTTCACTCCTAAATCATCAAAATTAAAATCTTTTGCTTCTTCCACTGTAAGAAATCTAAAACTAAAATCTTCATCCATGTTAGAAATAAAAGAAGAAAACTTGGAGAGTTTTTCTTCCATATTTTGTTCAGAATTTACAACAACGGTTATAATATTAGCTTGTTTATAAACTTCAACAGGATCAAAGATTTCTTTTAAAATGTTTGTAATTTTTTCCATTATATTTCAATCCTTTCGTTTGAAACATTTGGTTTATAATCTTCATAACCTTCTCTTCCCATTAATGCGTAAGTGATCTTTTTTCCTAATTCTACACCTGGTTGATCATAAGGATTTACGTTAAATAGGTCTCCAGCAATGGCAGTTGCAAGTTCATAATACATAAAAAATTCTCCGACACTGAATTCATTGATTTTTGGGAAAGTAATTCTTAAGGAAGGTTTTCCGTTTTGAGCTAAAGCAGTCTCAGTTCCTAATAATTCATTATTTAAAAGTTGTGATAAAGATTTACCATGTAAATAGTTCAATGATTTTTCATTTAAATGTATGTAGGGAATTTTAATTTCTCTTTCAAATGTTTCAGTTTTCAAAAAAGTAATTATTTTATCATCAGGCCCTTCATTGTATAGTTGAATTTGAGAATGTTGATCAATTGCACCGAGTGCTTTTACAGGAGTTTGGCCAACATGAATTTCCTTTCCATCTTTAGAAAAGGCTTTTCCAAGACTTTCAGCCCAAAGTTGACGATACCAATCTGCAAGGTAATATAATTTGTTGGAGTAGGCCATCATAACTGATATGTTTCTACCTTTTAGATAATAAAGATAATGAGTTAGTGCAATTAGTGCTGAAGGGTTATTCCAAATATCTTCATTTATTGTTCGTTTATAAGCATACTTTGCACCTTCATATAATTCATCAATATTTATTCCTGCTGCCATAGCAGATAATAAACCAACAGGAGAGAGTACACTAAACCTACCTCCAACATTTTCTGGGATTTCTAACGTTAAAATTTCTTCTTCTTGTGCAATTTTTCTTAATACACCTTTTTGGGGGTCAGTTGTAAAAATTAAATGTTTTTTAGGAGAAAGTCCATTTGTTTCTATTAAACCTCTAACAATCAAATAATTTGCCATGGCTTCTGCAGTGCTTCCTGACTTTGAAATAATATTAAATAAAGTTTTTTTGATATCAATAGAATCAAGAATTGAAGAGACATAATCAGGATCTACATTATCAATCACAAAAATTCTAAGGTTTCCATTCCTCTCCTCTTTTGAAAGGTTATTCCAATTTAAAGGTCTAAGCGTATTTTGAAGAGCTATATTTCCAAGTGCAGAGCCACCAATTCCAACAACTACAAGATTTTCGAAATTTCTCAAAATATCTTTTACATCTAAAACTGAATCTATCCATTTGCGATTTAAAACTAATTCCACAAAACCAGGTTTGTTATTTTCAATTTTCTGTATTGAATCTTTAAGAACATTTTTGTTTTTCTCAATTTCGGCTTTATTTATACCATTTGGAATATTGCTATTAAAGATATTAGTGAAATCAAATTTAAGCATTTCAAGACCCTCCTTAAAGTTCTATGAGAGTTATAATGTTTTCTCCTTCTAAGAATTTACGTGGGTTTAAATATGTGAGTTCAATTAAGAATGCCATAGCAACTACTTCTCCACCAGACTTTTCAATCAAATTTTTAAGAGCCTTTGCAGTTCCACCTGTTGCTAAAACATCGTCAAATATAATTACCTTTTGCCCTTTTTCAATTGCATCAGAATGCATTTGAAGCTCTGCGGTTCCATATTCCAATGAATATTTTTCGGAAATAACTTTAAATGGTAGTTTACCAGGTTTTCTAACAGGAATAAAACCTTTATTAAGTTTATATGAAAGGGCGCCACTAAAAATAAATCCTCGGGCTTCAGGAGCAACAATTAAATCAAAATCTAATTTTTCAAGTTTTTCACATAAACTATCAATTGCTTTTTTGAAAGCTTCTGGATTTTTTAATAGAGGAGTAATGTCACGGAAAATTATACCTTTTTGTGGGAAGTCAGGGATATCTCTAATATAATCTCTTAAATTCACTTTTAACACCTCCAAATTTATTTTATTCCAATACCTACTGGTATACCTCTTTGAATTTCTCCATCTTGATTAACAACATCTTGGCCAATAACCATAGCACTTGAACCTCCACCATCTAACATCATTGCCGAAAGGTATCCTTTCTGCAACAAAAATTCGACTGCCATATCATAATTCATTCCTGGAGAATTTTGATATCCTTCAATAACAATAAAATCAACTTTTTTATCTTTCGTAATAGCAATTATTGTCCTAGAAGTCTTAGAAAAAGCAATACCATTTCCATAGCTAACCTTTTCAACTTCTGCGTCTTCTATAGGTTTTCCGTTTTCAATTAATAATGGTCCAGCACCAATTGCGTGTTTAATTGAATAAGGGAAATCAGTATTAATAATAAAAGAAACATTTGAACCGTTCTTTATGTTTTGTAAATATTTATCATACTTTTTTGAAATTGATAAAATGAATGAGTTTTTTGGAACATACTTATAATAGTTTTTCTCTACAATTTGGTTATTTTGTATTAAAAAATAATTTTTTTCTGAATCATATGGAATAGATAAACTATATTCTTCAGTATAAAGTAAAACTTCTCCTTTTGCGTTAGTATTTACTCCTTTAACTAGAAATAAAAGATCATCTAAAAATACGTTTAATTCAACTAAAATTCTTTTAATAAAAACATCATTACTTTCAGTCAAAATAAAAGCTGGTCTTAATCCGAATTTATCTGAGAGAATTTTGCCATTTTTTATTACTAAATCAATTGGAAGATTTGTAGATGGATCAAAATAATTAGCATTTATACCAGCAATATAATTAGAATTTTTGATCATTGTCCTAAGATCTTCTCTAGTGCCAATTCCTCTAGAAGAAATAATAGGAGAAATTTCAACCTTTTTTGGATCAACATGTAGATAATTAACAAGAAATTTTTGATTTTTAAATTTTTCTATCTTTCGTTCCCAGACTAATCCATCTTTAATTTCTTTGGATTCAGATTCAGAATAATTAATTTCGATATTAGCTAAGTTATCTTGAAATGTTAAAATAGGAGAAGGTTTTAAATTATTGCTTAAAATATAAAAAGTAAAACCATTTGCAATTCTATCAAAATCAATTTTTCCAAAAACAATAGGAGATCCTTTTACAGGAAAAACATAAATTAATAAATCTTTATCTAAAACTTTTATATCAATAAAATCAGAAGTAATTTCGCTAGTAAAATAAAGTTTGAGATTGTTGTTTTGAAAGTCAATCCGAATCAATTCAGGGAGAAAATCATAATAAATTAGTCTTCCGTTTTCAGATTCAAACTTGTTTAAGTGGAGATATTGAGCTAAAAAATCGACTTTTACAAAAAGTGTTTCATTTTCTATTTTATAAACGTCTTCAAATGTTTGATCAAAATTAATTGTAATATTTCCATTTTTTCCAATAAATAAATCATTTCCTCGAGCCATAAATACCTTGTCGTTTTTAACAAAACTAAAAGAAAGGTCCTTCAGAACTTTTTCATCGACCCAGTTATCTTCAAAAATATAGGCTTTAAATTCATAAATAATTGTATTGGAAAATGCAAAAATAAAAATAAAAATAAAAATAGAAGTAATAATTTTTTTCAAAGGAACACCTCACTCAACTACATCTATTATTATATTTGAAAGAACAGGTCTTTCAGATGAAATATGATAAGCTTCATTAAGAAGTTTTAAAGATGTTTCAATATTGCTGCTATTATTAACATATAACTCTAATATTGGTTCTCCTTTAGAAACAGAATCGCCAAGTTTTTTTAAAATTTTCATTCCAACTGAATGATCAATATTATCTTCTTTTTTTGCTCTTCCTGCTCCTAAGTAATTACAAGCTATACCAACTTTTTCGGTGTCAATTTTTGAAATATAACCATCAATATTAGCTTTAAAATATATAATGTTTTTAGAAATCGGTAATATCTTATCAGGATTATCTACTACTTCTGGATTTCCACCCTGAGCTCTAACAAGATCTCTAAATTTTTCTAGTGCTTTACCAGATTCTAGAGAGTTTTTTACCATCGATTTGCATTCTTCTAAATTTCCCTTTCCAGCTAAATAACACATCCATGAAGATAAGGTTAAACAAAGTTCTGTAAATCGTGAATCTCCAAGTCCTTTGAGAGTATTAATTGCTTCAAGAACTTCTAATGAATTTCCAACGTATTTTCCTAAAGGTTCATCCATGTCAGTTAAAACAGCAACAGCTTTTTTATTATGCGATTTTGCAATGCCAACCATAGCTTCAGCAAGTTCTCTAGCTTCATCAAAAGTTTTCATAAATGCACCACTTCCAACTTTTACATCAAGAACAAAAGCATCAGCTCCACCAGCAAGTTTTTTACTCATTATACTTGAAGCTATCAAAGAAATTTCATCAACTGTAGCAGTAGCATCTCTGAGTGCATAAATTTTTTTGTCTGCAGGGGCCAAATTTGCAGTTTGTCCAACAATTGCAATCCCAAATCTATTAACATTTTCAAAAAATTCATTTAACGATAAAGTAGTTTTAAAACCAGGAATTGATTCTAATTTGTCAATTGTACCTCCAGTATGACCTAAAGCTCTTCCGGACATTTTTGCAACTGGTATACCCAGGGAAGCTACTATAGGAGCAACCACTAGTGTAGTTTTATCGCCAACGCCTCCAGTAGAGTGTTTGTCAACTTTAATTCCTTTAATTGGAGAAAGGTCAATTTTGTCTCCAGAATTTGCCATTACTTCTGTAAGGATGGCTCTTTCTTCTTTATCCATGTGCTTAAAATAAATTGCCATTAATAGTGCAGCCATCTGATAATCTGGTATTTCTCCATTAACATACCCCATTACCATATAATTAATTTCTTCTTTATTTAACTTTCCTCCATTTCGTTTTTTTAAAATAATATCATATGGTCTCATTTTCTAGTTCCTCCTTATTAACTGGCAAGGTCACTTTAAAAGTTGTTCCCACACCTTCTTTACTTGTAAATTCTATTGTGCCATTATGTTTTTCGATTATTGTTTTTACAATTGAAAGGCCTAATCCAGTGCCCCCCATTTTTCTGCTTCTTGCTTTATCAACTCTGTAAAATCTTTCAAATAATCTTTTTTGAGCCTCTTCGGGAATTCCAACACCAGTATCTTTAACAATGAAAATTATTTTATTTTTATCTTTATATGCTTCTACAAAAACTTTCTTTGGTTCTTTTTCTTTTAATGAAGTATATTTTATAGCATTATCAACGAAATTTAAAGCCATTTGAATTAATCGATCTTTATCACCAATCATAAGTAATTCATCAGGATATGAAAATTCAACTTCTACTCCGTAATCTTCAGCCAACGGTTCAATAATATGTCGAACATGTTCAAGGACCTCAGTAAAATTAATTTTTTCAAATATAAATTGAGAATTTCCTGATTCTAATTTTTCGAGGTCTAAAAGGTCATTTATTAAACGTGTCATTCTAGCAGCTTCAGCTTCAATAATTTTAAGGAATTTTCTCACAAGTTCTTTATTGGATAAATCGTCTTCTAAAAGTGCTTCTGCATATCCGTGAATAGAAGTAAGAGGAGTTCTTAATTCATGTGAAACGTTAGAAATAAATTCTTTGCGCATTTTTTCAAGATTTCTTTCGTTTGTGACATCGTGCAAAATAATTATATACCTTTCATTATTTTCTTCAAGTGTAACTGGAACAATTTTTACTTCGTAATATTTTTTTTCACCTTCTATAAAAATAACGATTTCACCAGAATGAATTTTTCTAGTTTTTGTTGCTTCTTCAAACATTTGATTTAAATAGTATTCTTCAAATACTTCGTAAATTTTTCTTCCTTCAACTCCAGGTCTAGTTATTTCACGAGCAGCAATATTAGCAAAAGTTATAGTACCATCATTTTTTGCTATAATAATTGGTTCAATAATGTTATTCAAAATAGTCAATTGATTTCTCATTGAGAGCTCTAATTCATAGTTTTTTTCAAGAAGTTCATTGATTTTCTTTCTAACTTTTTCAGAAATATATAGAGGAGGCGCATCAGGATCCTCCTCTATAATTTCTGAAATTCTTTTTAATGAATTTTTTAATAACAAATTATACTTTTTCAGTTTTCTTAAAAAAACAAACAATATAGTTGAAATGATTAGAAGAACTATAACAAGAGCTAAAAGCATTAATTAGTCTTCCTTTCCTGGATCTCTGAATTTATATCCTTTACCACGTACTGTTACAATATATTTTGGATTTGAGGGATCTTCTTCAATCTTTGTTCTTAATCTTCTAATATGAACATCAACAGTTCTTGTGTCTCCAAAGTAGTCATATCCCCAAAGCTTATCTAGCAAAACGTTCCTGGAAAATACTTTTCCTTCATTTTCAGCTAAGAATCTTAAAAGATCAAATTCTAATGGAGTTAAATTTACCTTTTTTCCTTTAATTTTAACTTCATATTTATCTACATCAATTTCAAGGTCTTTAGCAACAATTCTTTTTGGCTTTTCTTCTTTTATTTGAGAGGACATCTGCATTCTTCTAAAAACTGCTTTGATTCTAGCAAGAAGTTCTCTAATACTAAATGGCTTTGTTATATAGTCATCTGCACCTAGTTCTAGACCCAAGACTTTATCAAATTCTTCACCCTTAGCACTTAAAAAGATGACGGGAGTTAGTTTATACTTTTCCTGACTTCTTAAGTTTCTAACAAAATCAAAACCATCCATTCCAGGAAGCATAATATCTACTAAAAACATATCAACATCTTTATCTTTGATTTCTTCTAAAGCTTTTTCGGCATCTTCAACTGGGATAACTTCATAGCCTTCTTTTTCTAAAGTAAAAGTAATAAGCTCAAGAATTTCAGGCTGATCATCAATAACCATAATTCTCCTTTTTGCCATAAAAAGGCCTCCTCTCGTTATATGAAATGTTAAATGATATATTCCTGAAACATTATATCATATTTTTTAACAAAATGGAAATAGTAAGTCATAAAATTGGAACAATTTTTTTGTAAAATAATTATAGATTGTGAAAAATTTCATGAAAGGAGTTGAAAGCTATGTTGTTGTATTTCATACCACCTGTTTTATCAATATTTTTAGCGTTTTTGAACTTCTATTTTGTGTTTAAAAAATCCGAAGGAACAGAAAAAATGAAGGAAATTTCTTTTGCTATCAGAGAAGGTGCTGATGCTTTTATTAACCATGAATATAAAGTAGTATTTAAATTGGCCGTCCCTATTGCAATAATTTTAGGGATTTTAACTGCGTGGTATGTAAGTATAGCATTTTTAATTGGAGCAGTAATGAGCTCTTTAGCTGGTTATGTTGGAATGAAAATGGCTACAAGAGCTAATGTTAGGGTTTCAAACGCCGCACGAGAAACAAGAAATATAGATTATACTTTAAAAATAGCTTTCCAAGGTGGTTCAGTAATGGGACTTTCTGTAGGAGGTTTTGCACTTTTAGGACTTGTTATAATTTTTGCAGTTTTTAATTATCAACTTAAGCCTGAAAATCTTATAATTGTTAAAAATTTTTTGGGTATAAATTTTATTCCTTTTGCTATGACAGTTTCAGGTTATTCTTTAGGTTGTTCAATAATTGCAATGTTTGATAGGGTTGGTGGAGGTGTTTATACTAAGGCTGCCGATATGGCTGCTGATCTGGTTGGTAAAACCGAACTTAAACTTCCAGAGGATGATCCAAGAAATCCAGCAACTATTGCAGATAACGTAGGAGATAATGTGGGAGATGTAGCTGGGTTAGGAGCAGATTTATTAGAAAGTTATGTAGGTTCAATTTTATCAGCTATAGTATTAGCTTCTTATATTTATGCTTTAACAGGAAATTTATTTTATGAAACTGCTAAAAAATTAATTTTTTATCCCCTTTCATATACTATGATTGGTCTTTTATCTAGTATTATTGGTATTTATTTTGTAATTTTAAAAAAAGGGACAGGAAAACCTCATAAGGATTTAAATACTGCTTTGTTTACTTCTGCAATTTTAAGCATTTCTGGAAATTTTATATTTACATATTTATATCTTAAAAACGTTCCAAATTTAGAAAATTTTGGCTTTAAATTTGGTGCATTTTCACCATATTTTTCATCAATTCTAGGAGTTTTTGCTGGTATTGTAATTGGGCTTTTAGCTGAATATTATACATCGGATGAATTTAAACCCACTAAACTTCTTAGTGAAAAATCAAAACAAGGAACAGCAATTGTAATTAGTGGGGGAATGGCTTTGGGAATGAAAAGTGTGTTTTTACCTTCTTTATTTTTATTCTTGGCAATTGTATTAGCAGATTACTTTTCGGGACTTTATGGCGTTGCAATGGCGTCGATCGGAATGCTGTCTTTTGTTGCAACTTCTGTTTCAGTAGATTCATACGGTCCAATTGCTGATAATGCTGGTGGTATAAGTGAAATGGCAGAACTCGAACCAGAAGTAAGAGAAATAACTGACCAACTAGATATGGTAGGAAATACAACTGCAGCAATAGGAAAAGGTTTTGCTATTGGATCTGCAGCGTTAGCTGCCCTTTCATTGTTTGCTTCTTTTATATTTTCTCAGACATCGCCTGGACAAACAGCTAAAAATGTTTTTGAAATTTTGAATCTTAACATAGTAAATGCTCGTACTTTATCAGGGGCAATAATTGGTGCAGCTTTACCATATATGTTTAGCGGTATATTAATTGAATCAGTGGTGAAAACAGCTGCTTTAATGGTTGATGAAATAAGAAGACAGGTAAAAGAAATTCCAGGAATTTTATCCGGAGTTCAAAAACCAGATTATGAAAGTTGTGTTAAAATTAGTGCTGCAGGAGCAATAAAAGAAATGAGTAAACCAATTTTTATTGCGGTGGCAACTCCTATAATCTCTGGATTTTTGTTTGGTACAGAGTTTGTTGGTGGGGTACTTGTTGGTACAACTTTAAGTGGTATAATGTTAGCATTGTATACTGCTAATGCTGGAGGAGCATGGGATAATGCTAAAAAACATCTAGAACAAGGTAAAATCGCGGGCCTTTCAAAAGGTTCAGCTGAGCACAGTGCCTTAGTAATTGGAGATACAGTTGGGGATCCACTCAAAGATACTGTTGGTCCTAGCTTAGATATTTTGATAAAGATAATGTCTGTAATATCTTTAATTTTGGCTCCTTTATTCTTAGTGTATCACTTGTTTTAATTGATACATAGGAGGGTTAAATGCGTTTTACAATTGGAAAGTACGTTCCAGTTAATTCATATTTGCATCTCTTAGATCCTAGAGTTAAAATAATAAGTACATTTATTTTTATAACGTCAATTTTGTTGGTTAAAGATATCTTAGGATATCTTGTTCCTTTATTGGTTTTTGTTTTTCTTGTATTATTATCAAAAATAAGTGTCATGACTTATTTAAGATCAGTAAAAAATATGTGGTTTTTAATTTTATTTGCAAGCGTAGTTCAATTTTTTGTGAGTGGATTGGAAATGTCAATTTTTATTGCGTTGAGACTTACTTTTGTTTTGCTTTTTGCCACCTTTTTGACTTTTACTACGCCACCATTATTAATTGCAAAAGGATTATCAGATTTAATGAAATTGTTTGGAATAAAAGAAAAGTATAGAGAAGATTTTAGCATGATTATGACTATTTCTATGAGATTTATCCCTATTTTGTTTGATGAAATTGATAGAATTATAAAAGCTCAAATTGCAAGAGGAGCAAAGTTTGATCAACCTGGGTTAAAGTATAAAATTAAAGGGCTTATAATCATAGTTGTACCTTTGTTGGTTTCTGCAATAAGAAAAGCCGAAGAAATTTCTATAGCATTACAAGCGAGGAAGTATGGAATTGGACCCCGAACAAGCTATTATGAATTAAAGTGGGGGTATAAAGATACATTATTTTTGATTTTTTCTCTTTTACCTATTTTTTTAATGATATGGAGGTGAATACATGATTTTTACTTTAACAATGAATCCTTGTTTGGATAGATATATTTATATAAATAAGTTAACTTTAGATGATACTATTAGAGCTAAAAAAATCAAAGACTATCCTGCAGGTAAAGGCATTGATGTTTCAAGAGTGATTAAAGAATTAGATGGAATTTCAATTGCTATTGCTTTTTTAGGTGGAGAAACAGGAAGTAAAATTGAAAGAATGTTAGATAAAGAAGGGGTAATATACAGTTCTATTAGAGTGGAAAATGAAACAAGAATGAATATTATTTTAGAATCAAAAGAAGGTCAATATCGAATTAGCATGCCAGGAGCAAGAATTAGTAAAAAGAAGTTGAATGTTGTCTTTGAAATGTTAGATGCTCTCGTTAGGAAAGGGGATATAGTTGTAATATCAGGGAGTTTACCATTAGGAGTAAAACCTGAGATATATTATGAAATAATTAAATTACTTAAAAATAAGAAAAGTTATGTTTACTTTGATGCAGATGGTGAAAAATTAAAATTCGGTATTAAAGCAGGTCCGGATGTTATTAAACCAAATAAATATGAATTTTCAAGATTAATTGAAAGAGAAATTAATGAAAACGATTTTGAAAGTTTAGTTTATTATGGTAAAGAAATAATTGAAAAATTTGGTATTAAAGAAATATTATTAACCCTTGGCTCAAAAGGATCTTTATTGATAACAAAAAAAGATTCCTTATACTCTCCTCCTTTAAATGTACCAGTTATTAGTGCTGTAGGTGCTGGGGACTCATTTTTGGCAGCGTATGTTTTAAAAAGAAGTGAAAATAAGGATCTTCTTGAAGCTTTTAAATGGGCGAATGCTGCAGGGAATGCAGCTGTTATGACACCTGGTACTGAATTATGTAGGAAAAATGATGTATTATCTTTGCTCGAACAAATAGAAATTCAACATATAAACAAATAGCTGTTGAAAATTTTTTGAAATTTTTTATGAATTTGATCTTAAAAAAGAAAATTGTCAACTTTCTTTTTAAACTAGTTTCTTTTTAAAGAATTTAAGTCATAAAATTGATTTTAATTTTTCCTTCCATTAATGATGTTCCCCCTACTTTAAATGTTTTCCACCTTAAAGTTTAAAAAATCTCTTATCCTTAGGAAAATAATTGATTAAACTCAATCTGTAAAAATGAACAGTTTCATAAAAAAGTAGTAGAAAAAACATTAAAGGTAAAGCATTAATAATTAATACAAGAAATGATTATTTGTAAAATTCTCAAGAAGAAGTTATACAGGTGGTTAATGTCTCAATGATGTTTTATACAAACTAAAAATTATAAGTTTTTCCTGATTAAAAAAATATTTGAAAAATGAATTTAATGTAGTATAATAAAGTTAAATGCAGCTAACTTAAAGGAGGGAAATAGAGATGAGGTTAGAAGGGAAGGTATGTATAATAACGGGGGCAGCAAGTGGGATAGGAAAAGCAGCTGCATTATTGTTTTCAAAAGAGGGTGCTACTGTAATTGCGTGTGATATGTCTGAAGAA
>JASKLO010000003.1 GCA_030153605.1 Thermosipho sp. (in: thermotogales) | reverse complement strand
TATTAAACATAAATCCTTCTACAATTCCAAGTATAAATCCTATTACATAAAATAAAACTGGCATACCTATAATAGCGAAAAATGCTAGGAATGATCCTAAATTAACTGAACCGGTTTTAAGTAAATCATAAATTAAACCTCCAATCGAATAAATAAAACCTGACAATATACCTATTGGGAAGAATAATAAAGCTTGTAATTTTGCAAGTTGAAAAATATCTATCTTTTTATGCATCTTTCTCACCCTTTATATTCATTATATTTTCAATTATTGGCGCGATACCTACAAAAATAAATCCCAATACCTTTATTATATTAAACATCTCTCCAAATATAAGAAAAGATAATAAACTAGCAAAAACAATTTCAAGAGGCATTATAATTGCTAGAGAGTGTGATTCTAATTTTTTTAAAGAAAAGAAGTTCAATGTTAAAGGAATAAATGTTGAGAAAATTGCTAGCATAAAACCGTAGTTTAAATACTCATACTTTATAGTAAACAGTTCTTTTGTAATTATAGAAATTAACAAATAATAGATGGCTGTACCAAAAAATGTGTAAAATACATTTTCAATTGTATCTGAATCAATTTTTTTAATTTTTCTTCCCGTTATAGTAATAAACAAAGCATTCAAACTAGAAGCTCCTAAAACTATTAAAGTCCCTAATATAACATCCTTATTATCTACAAGATTTACTTCACCTAAGTTAGCTAAAAATACCCCAATAAATGAAATTATTATAGAAATAAAACTAAAGTAATTTAGCCTATATTTATAAAATACAATTTGAAAGATAAGGACAAAAATTGGATTTGTAAAAAATATTACTGTAGCAAAAGCAGGGTTTAAAAAGTTTAATCCGTAAAAAAATAAATAAGCTGCAATACCATAATTTAAAATTCCTAAAAAGCCAAAGATGAAAAAATGCTTTATTTTAAAACGCTTTTTTAAAACTAAAAAAACTAAAAACGATATAACAAAAGAAATTGAAAATCTAATAAACAAAATTTGGGTTGGTGATGCACCTAAAACATATGACAATTTTCCAAAAATTGATGTTACTGATGATGAAAGTGATGATAAAACTGCAGCTAAAAAGTGCATAGCATCCCTCCTATATGATATACAAATTTCTATTTAATATTTTTCTAAATACATTGTCAATCTATATAAAGAGATCATTTAAAAATTACTATTTATAATCATTATACCATTTCATGTTTAAAACACTTTTGAATAATCAATTTTATATCAACATATTCATTTTATTTTGAAATTTATTAAAAAAATGATAAAATTAATTGTTCATTCTTATCAGAAGGATTAATTATAATTGATGTCTCTGATCCTTTAAATTTAAACATAAATGATGTTGTTAAAACAATTCCAACTTATTATGCTGCAGAGGTATATGTAGATAATAATTATGCATATGTAGCTGATTATGATAATGGGATTGTGATTTTTGATATTCAAGATCCAGAAAATGCATTTATAAAAAAAGACATGCTTTACATGTATTTTTACGGCTGCACAGGTTTTTGAAATAATAGTCTAGAATATTAATCATCAGCTTGATTAGAATTATTAAATATTACTTCTCTATTTTTCCAAGTGACTTTCTTCTGAAAAATAGTTTTATAAACAGAAATAAGAAGCGAAAAGAAGAAAAATACAAAATATATTGGATATATGAAAGCATCTAATAAATCATAATCACCAGTCTTTTTAGTTAAAAATCTAAATTGAATAACATAGCTCAAGTAGTGAATAATTTTAAACAATGAAAGGCTTATTGGAAAAGAATAAAGAATACCTAAATACCATATCAGTATAAGAAAGGTATTAGTAAAATTGCTTCTCATTAATCCAGAAGCCATGTTTTTTGTGATACCTTCAAATAGCTCCTTAAAACCATTTGGATACATTCGAAATTTAATTAAACTATTACCTAAATAATTATTTATTGAAATACCATTTTCCATATATACCTGGCCAAGTTTTAAATCTTCAACAATTTCAGAGTTAACAGCAGAATGACCACCGGTTTTAATATAATCTTCTCTAGAAGTTATAACCAATGGCCCAAATGCACCAATATGTTTTGATTTTCCGAAAATCTTTAAAATAGTAGCTGAGGTAACAGCACCAATATTGAAAAAATAATTAAAATGTTCATATCTTTTTTCCATTCTCTGATAAGGCCAAACAGATACCAAACCTTTATGTTTGTCGTATAAAGAAATTAAGGATTCAATTGCATATTTAGAAAGTTCAACATCAGCATCTATAAAAATCAGGAGGTCTCCTGAAGAACTTTTAAAACCATTCCAACAAGCCCAGGGCTTACCAAGCCAATCATCGGGAGGATCGTCAGTTAAATTAACTAGCTTAGCATTATAGAAAGATTGAACTACATTTGAAGTATTATCGGTGCTATTATCATTTACAACAATAATTTCATGTATAGGATAAGTCTGAAGTGATAAAGAATTTAATAATTTAGGTAAATTTCTTTCTTCATTTCGAGCGGGAATAATAACAGAGATTTTGTATTTATTATCTGTAAAAGAGGATTTAAAAACAAATTTATAATTAATATAAAAAAACCATCCAAGAAAGTATGAAAATACTATAAAGATATAGTAAAACAAAAAAGACACCTCCATTGTTTTTAAATTCTAAGTCTATTATACTATTTTTAAGTAGTTTTTGTTAAGTGTTTTTTTATGGATGATAAATTACATTGTTGAACAAACATAAATGTATAGGCAGCTAATAACTTGCGTTTGTTTGAAATTTTGAGTATGATACAATAAATGTGTTGAACAAACATAGATGTGAGGTGAGTTCATGGTTGTAAAATCAAGATTTGTTATTTTTCCAATGCCTGTTTTGCAATTTGCAATGAAAGCCAGGCCTGCCAATGCTGGAAGACTTTATCTGTATTTATATAGCATGTCGCTTGCAGTTGGAAGAAAAATAACTCCATGGGTTTCATTCAGGGAATTAGCTGAATATTTTCAGGTGAAATACGGTACTATTGAACTTGCGGCAAAAGCACTAACTCAAATTAATGCAATTGTCCCAGTTGAAAGGAAAAACAGAAAAGGTTATGGACAAAAATATCTAATTAATGTTCCCAAATTTGTTAATGGCGAATTCATTTTTATTGATGCCGATGAATCCGATATATTCGATTCGCTTATAATGGATGAAGATTCTAAATTGTTTGTTTCAGTAATAAAAAGATTTAAATCTAGAAAGGAAAAATCATTAAAAGACCAACTGAAACTTTTTGATAATAATGATATTTAATTTTTACATATAAATATATCTACATAACTACTAAATTTTTTATTTTGATTTTTTAATGATATAATTAGGTATAACTTATTAAAAGGAGTGATTTTAGTGAAAGACAAAAAAATTTTTTCAATTGTTCTTAGTGGTGCTGCTGGTCAAGGTATTCAAACAGTTGAAAATTTATTTACACAAATTGCGAAAGAATCAGGATACAATGTATATGCAACAAAAGAATACATGTCAAGAGTTAGAGGTGGCAATAATTCGACTGAAATTTTAATCTCATCAAAACCAGTAAGATCTTTTAGAAAAAAAATTGATCTTTTAGTTGTTTTAAATAATAATGCAATTGAAAGATTAAGAGATAGGATAAGTGATAATACAATTATTATTGGAGAAAAAAATTTTGTATCTAAAGAAAAAAACTCTATTCCAATTTCTTTACTTGAAATTTCTAATAGTCTCGGCAGTTCTATCTACGCAAATGCTGTCGCAGTGGGAATACTGTCTGGCATAATTAATGCGGAAAAAACAGTGATTGATGAAGTTATATACGAATATTTCAAGGAAAAAGGAGAAGAAGTTATTGATAACAATTTAAAAGCAATTATTAAAGGTTATGAAATTGGTAAGCAACTAAATATAAATTTCCAAATCGAAAAAAATGGTTATGTAAAAAAACACATGTTATTAAATGGATCTCAAGCAGTTGCTAAAGGTGCAATTTCTGGAGGATGTAATTTTATTTCTTCATATCCTATGTCTCCTGCAACTGCAGTTTTTACTGAACTTGCTAAGGCTTCAAAAAAATACAATATTATTGTTGATCAGGCAGAAGATGAAATAGCCGCTGCAAATATGGCAATAGGAGCTTGGTATGCTGGTGCAAGAGCGATTGTTTCTACTTCAGGTGGAGGTTTTGCTTTAATGGAAGAAGCTATCAGTTTATCTGGAATGATAGAAACTCCAATAGTTGTTCATCTTGGCCAAAGACCTGGACCAGCCACTGGACTTCCTACAAGAACTGAACAAGGGGATTTAGATCTTGTGCTCTATGCAGGACATGGAACTTTCCCAAGAATTATTTTTGCTCCAGCATCTTTAGAAGAAGCTTATTATTTATCAGCAAAAGCATTTAATTTTGCAGATAAATTTCAAGTCCCTGTTTTTGTACTAACAGATCAATACCTTTTGGATTCTTTTTATAATGTTGAATATTTACCTCAAATTCAAGTAGAAAGATATATTATTAAAACCACTAAAGATTACAAAAGATACGAAATCACTGAAAGTGGAATATCTCCAAGGGGTATTCCTGGATATGGTGAAGGCGTAGTAAGAGTAGATAGCGATGAACATGATGAATTTGGACATATTACTGAAAATCCTAAAGTAAGAGTAGATATGGTTAACAAAAGAATGAGAAAATTAAATGAAATTTTAAAAGAAGTAATCCAACCTGTTTTGTTTGGTGATGAAAATTATGAATACCTTTTTATTTCATGGGGTTCGACATCACAGATATTAAAAGAAGCAATTGAAGAATTAGATATTGAAAAAGTTGCAATGATTCACTTCCCACAAGTTTATCCTTTACCTAAAGAAACTGAAAATTATCTTAGTAAAGCAAAAAAAGTTGTATTTGTTGAACAAAATGTTAATGGTCAATTTGCTAATTTAATAAGAAGGGAATTCGGAATAGATACTTCAAATAGGATATTAAAATATGACGGCTTTCCTTTTTCAGTTGAAAATTTAAAAGAAAAAATTAAGGAGGCGTTATAATGTTTAGCGTTAAAATATATGATATCTCAAATTCTGATATAGCTTGGTGCCCAGGATGTGGAAATTTTGGTATATTAAACGAACTGAAAACTGCTTTTTCTGAGCTAGAACTAAGTCCTAATCAGGTTGTAATTGTTTCTGGTATTGGACAAGCTGCAAAAATGCCGCAATATGTAAATGTTAACATGTTCAATGGCTTACATGGTAGAACTTTACCAGTTGCAACTGCAATTAAACTTGTAAACCCATCGCTTATAGTAATTGCAGAAAGCGGTGATGGTTGTACATATGGAGAAGGTGGAAATCACTTTATTCATACAATAAGAAAAAATCCCAATATAGTAAATATAGTACATGATAACATGATTTACGGTTTAACAAAAGGGCAAGCTTCTCCTACAACTCCTAAAGGAGTAAAGACAACATTGCAATTTGATGGTGTCTTTGTTGATCCATTCAATCCTATAGCAGTTGCTGTTGCTCTTAACGCTTCTTTTGTTGCTAGAACTTTCATGGGATATACTGATTTGACAATTGAATTAATTAAAAAAGCTATCAAACACAGAGGATATTCATTAATTGATATACTTCAACCTTGCGTTACTTTTAATAAATATAATACATATCAATGGTATAAAGAAAATACTTACATTCTTCCAGAAGATTACGATCCTACTGATAGAAAAACAGCATTTGAAATTGCAATGGACACTGAAAAATTAGCACTAGGACTTATTTACCTTAATGAATCTAAAGAAGTATATGAAGATTTTCAACCAAGAATAGAATTATTTTAAACTGGTGGTGGTAAAATGTATAAATTTCTTGGTTGGTTTAATGTTGCACTGTTAATATTTAATTTTTTGTCTTATTCATTAAGAGTTATCAATAAAAGAATAAAAAGCAAAATTTTAACGGATATAATTAAATTCTTAAAAAAATATCATAAAATCTCAGGTGTTTTATTAATTATCTTTGGATTCGTTCATGGTTATTTAGCGTTAGGTTATAATTTCTACTTACACACTGGTTCCATTTTATGGGTTTTAATAATTTCAATGTTTGCATCTTTTATAATCGGAAAATTTAGTTTGTTTAAACACAAATGGATTTATTTTCATAGAATTTTGAGTTTTTCTTTATTAGTTTTTTTGTTAATACATCTAATAAATCCGTGGCTATTTTAATCTTAATTTAAGGAGGCAAATTATGAAAAGATATATTATTTTTCTTTTATTAGTGTTTGGAATTTTTGGTTTTTCTTCAAATTTAGAAAATGTTTTGAATAAAGAAAACATGCTAATTATACAATATAAATCGCTACTTTTAAACAACGGGATACAAGGCAGCGATAGTTGGGTTTCAGTAAATGGTTTTGTGTATGATGTTAGTTATCTAAACTCCTGGATAAATGGAGAACATGCAAATGGACGTTTTAAATCCGGGAATGAATATACTTCTGAATTGTATCTTTTATCACCGCATGGCAGCCCTATAATTGAAAAATATGAACCTTTAGGTATTTTAGGTTTTACTATTGATGACTTAAAATTATTCAATGGAAAAAATAATTCTAAAGCCTTTATTTCATATGAAGGGACAATATATGATGTGACTTATTCAAAAACCTGGCGAGAAAAAATAGGATTTGATGATGCAGGAAAAGATTTAACTTATTTTATAAAGAACAATAAACTTACAGATTTTAAAAATTGGGATAATGTTTTTGAAGTTGGCTTATTGATAATATCATACAACGAATTAAATAAATATAATGGAAAAAATGGTAATAAAGCCTATGTTGCTGTTGAAGGAATAGTATATGATGTATCTTATTCAAAACGATGGAAAGAAGGAAATCACATGAATAGACATAACGCCGGTGAAGAATTAACTTATGAAATAATAAAACTTTCTCCGCACGGCTTAAAAAAATTAGATGCTGTATATAAAATAGGATATCTGGTTTTTGAGGGAAATACTAATAATTATAGTATAAAAGATAATAAAGTTTACAAAAACGAATATAAAATAGGATACATATTAAAGTAGTCAAAAAATAACAAAAAAGGGCCAACATTATCTTTTATAGGGTGGCTTTTTTAATTTTTGATTTAATTATGCTTTTATAAACCAATTTTAATTTTAAAATCTTATAATTTTTATAAAAAATCTTAAAAACTCCTCATTTTATTATATACAATATAATAGTTATTATATTGCGTTAATAGATAAAATAAAAGCTGGCAAGTCCGCCAGCTTTTTAAATTATCGTTAAATTAGTTTTTAGTTAATTCTAAATATCTATCAATAAATCTTGTAATATCTGATATACTAAAATTCCTAGCAAATCTTGCTAATTCTTGTTCATTATCATCAAGAATTAAAACTGTAGGAACAGTAAGAACTAAATATTGTCCAGCAATTTCAGGATTTTCTACAACATCAATTACTTCAAAACCAATTTCATATTCTTCAGCAATTCTTTTAACTTTTGGATGGACTGCGCCACAAACACTACACTTATCATTTTTGAAATATAGTATTTTCATCTTAAACCTCCTTTGCTTTTATTTTTTATGATTTTAATTTTCTTTATTTTATCATGTTTATTTTACAAGTCAATTTCTTGATTTTTAACACTTTAATGTTATAATCTTATTGAGAATAATTTTCAAAAGGAGGTTGTTATGACATTAGATAAAGTTCCTGTTGGAGCAAAAGTTAAAGTAATTAATATTAATAACTCTCCAATAAAACATAGATTATTAGGTATAGGTATTGTTCCTAATTCATTAATTGAAGTTGTTCGAGGTTCGCCTTTGGGTGATCCCAGAGTATATCGTGTTTTTAATAAGTTGATTTCTCTCCGTAATTCTGAAGCTTCAAGTATTGAAGTTGAATTTTTAAACGACTATATTCCGCTTTCTTTGGCTTCAGATGGTGAATATATCATTTCTGCTTTTTCGGCTGGTCAACAATTTCTTAAAAAAATCTCATTACTTGGCCTAAATGTCAATTCAAATATTTCTATCAAAAATGGTGAAATTTATTTTAAAGGCAAAAAAATTAATTTAGGTCATGGTATGAAAGAAAAAATCTTCCTCAGGAGGTTATGAAATGGTTATAACTGTCGGACTAGTTGGAAATCCTAATGTTGGAAAAACCAGTCTTTTTAATAGATTAGTTGGTGCTCGCCAATATGTTGCTAACTGGCCTGGTGTAACTGTTTCAAAAATTGAAGGTGCAACAACATGGTTAAATGATACCCTTCATATTATTGATCTTCCCGGTACTTATACATTATCTTCACAGAGTGCTGATGAAAAGGTAACAAGAGATTTTCTTTTTTATACTCCTCCCAATGTGACTGTTTTAATTGCTGATTCTGTAAATCCTCAACAAAGCTTCTACCTTCTTATTGAATTATTAGAACTTAATTCCAATGTTATTCTTGTAATGAACTCTATTGATGAAGCTAAAAAATTAGGAATTAAAATAAACAAATTTGAGCTCCAAAAGCATTTTGGTGTACCTGTTGTTTTTACTTCTGCTAAAACAGGTGAGGGAATAGATGAATTAAAGAATTTAATTGTTGAGGTTGCAAGAGGGAAGCATATTAAAAAAGTTGTTTTTGATTATGGAGATCTAGAAAGCATAATTTTAAAAATTGAAAAAGAAATTCCTGATTCTATTTTAACTAATAAAAGGTTTGCAGCAATAAAATTCTTAGAAGAAGACAAAGAAATTCAAAAAATACTATCACCGTATATCAAAATTGATTATTCAATTGTAAAAGAAACTTCCACTTTAATACCTTCAATCAGATATTCTCACGTTGAAAATATTATTAAAGAAGCCTATTCAGGTAAATCATTAAATTATCAAAGAACAATTAACGACAAAATTGATCATATTCTAACTCACAAATTCTTTGGAATACCTATTTTACTTGTAATTATGTATCTAGTTTTTAAATTTACTTTCGATGTTATTCAACCTATTTCAGATTATTTAGAAAGCTTACTTTCGTTATTAAGCTCATATATTAAATCATTCGGGAATAATACATTCATCTCTTTAATTTCAGATGGAGTTATAAATGGTGTTGGTGGTGTTCTAGTTTTTATTCCTAACATTTTTGCATTATTTTTTGCTTTAGGTATTTTGGAAGAATCTGGATATTTACCACGTGCTGCATTTGTAGTAGATAGAATAATGTATAAAATGAAATTATCTGGAAGATCTTTTATTTCGTTGCTTCTTGGTTTTGGCTGTAATGTTTCATCAATCATGAGCACAAGAGGGCTACCTGATGAAAAGGAACGAATTGGTACTATTCTTGTCTCACCTTTTATTTCATGTAGTGCAAGATTACCAGTTTATTTAATGATAACTAGTATCTTTTTTAATAAATATAAAGGTGAAGTTTTATTTTCCATCTATGCTTTAAGTATTCTCATTACTGCATTATCAGCATATATTATCAACAAACTGTTTTTTAAAGGTGAAGATGTTCCTTTAGTTATGGAACTTCCTAGATACAGAATTCCAACACTAAGAAATATTTTTATATATATGTGGAATAAAGGTAGCCATTTTATCCAAAAAGCTGGTACAATTATTTTTGCTGCTAGTATTGTAATTTGGTTTCTATCATATTTCCCTTCTAAAGGCCATATTGAAACAAGTTATGCTGCATATTTAGGTAAAATTTTTGTACATTTACTCAAACCTCTTGGTTTTAATTGGCAGATAGCAACTGCTTTACTTTTTGGTGGTGTTGCAAAAGAAGTTATTGTTTCGTCTCTATCAATGCTATATGGTTTTGCAGAAAGCGACCTAATTTCTGCTCAATCACTTTTGTCCCAATCCATTTCTAATATTTCTGCTTATGCATTGCTTGTTTTTATTCTTTTGTACATCCCTTGTTTTGCCACTTTAGCATCAATAAAATCAGAAACTGGAAGCTGGAAATGGGTATTATTTTCCGTATTATATAGTTTCACAATAGCGTATATTTTTTCATTATTGGTAGTTATTTTAGGTAATTTAATCTTTTAACCATATTAATTCTCTTGAAATAAAGTATTTTTATGATAAAATATTCTTTGTAGACCTAAGAAATTGACAAGGAGGGGAAAAAATGAAAAAATATACTAAAAGTCATGAGTGGATTGATACAGATACTGGTTATGTTGGAATAACAAATCATGCCCAAGAAGAACTTGGAGATATTGTTTATGTTGATTTACCTGAAGTTGGAAAAGAAGTTAAAAAAGGCGATGTATTATTATCAATTGAAAGTGTTAAAGCAGCTTCTGATATTTATGCTCCAGTTTCTGGAAAAGTTGTTGAAATTAATTCTGAACTTGATGCTTCCCCTGAATTAGTGAATGAAGATGCTGAAGGAAAAGGTTGGCTAGTGAAAATAGAACTTTCAAATCCTGAAGAACTTAATGAATTATTGACAGAAGAAGAATATAAACAATTTTTAGAAAGTGAAGGTGAATGAAAATGGCTACAGCATTTTCAACCTTAATGTTTATTGCAAACATTGTTCTCGGTGCAGTTTTAGCATTGGGAATTATTCAGCAAGGTAAATCTGCATTTGGAATTTCAAGTGTAACCTCTTGGCTTTATTTTGGAATCTCAATTGCTTTTTTTATTTCTGGTGGATTTTTAAATTTTCTTTCAAAACTTGGTTTTTCTTTATCACCAATTTTATATGCTTTGATAGGTATTTATTCGATTATTGAATTAAGATTATTTTCAAACTTAAAAGTTCGTGAAGGAATGAGAATTTCTATAGTTTTTTCTTTAATTTTTATCGCTTTATTAATTATTGACTTTTTCTATGTTAAAAATGCTGCATTAATTCCTCTTTTTTCTATTGGCTGGTCTTATGTTATTACTTTGATTGTTGGTTATAAAAACCGAAACATAAAATAATTTAATCCTTTTAGTTTTTTTGTGGGGGGAATACCCCACATTTTTGTTATTATAGGGTGATATTATGTTAGATAAAAAAATTATTGAAAAAATCTCAAATAAGCCCGGAGTTTATTTGTTTAAAAAAGGAAAAGAATATATTTATATTGGTAAAGCAAAAAATTTAAAAAGACGTTTGTCATCTCATTTTACTTTTAAAGAAGAAAAAAGTAGACTTATAATTGAAGAAGCTGATGATTTAGAAACTATAATTGTAACCAATGAAAAAGAAGCATTACTTCTTGAAGCTACGTTAATAAACAAATATATGCCAAAATACAACGTAATGCTTAAAGGTAATGAGTTTTATCCCTTTATTAGAATTTCTGATGGTAAATTTCCATATATTGAAGTAGTTAGAAATAAAAGAAAAGATGGATTATATTTCGGACCTTATACTAATATAAGATATACAAGAGTTTTAGTTGAAATTCTTCAGAAAATTTTAAAATTTAGAACTTGTAAAAAAGAGATCACTAAAATTAAAAAGCCATGTATGTTCTACCATCTCAATGTTTGTTCCGCTCCTTGTATTGGTAATATTGATGAAAAATCTTACAATCTAAGCATCACAAAACTCGAATCAATTCTAAAAGGAGACTTTGATTTTGTGAGAAATTTTATTCAAACAAAAATGGAACATCATGCAAAAATGCTAGATTTTGAAAATGCAATTAAATACAGGGATATCCTCCTTTCTTTTGAAAATTTAATTAATTCTCAAGGTGTTATATTAAAAGACAAAAGAAATACTGACTATATTGAATTTTCCAAAAATGTTTTTGTTATATTACGTGTAAGGGGTGGAGCATTAATTTCAAAACTAGTGTATGAAGGTGAATTTACTTTTGAAGAATTTTTATATCATTTTTATTTCGGTATTTCAAGTGAAAAACCAAACAAGATTGTAATAAATCATAAAATCCCAATTGATTTCGATATTCCAATTTCTCTTCCAATTGATGAAGATGATAAAAATCTTTTAAAGATTGCAAAAGAAAATTTAGATGGAATAAATCTAGAAAAATCTATTTCATTAGAAACTTTGAAAAAAATAAAACAGTATCTAAAACTCAACAAAATTCCAAGATATATTGAAGGTACTGATATTTCACACAGAAATGGTAAATATACTGTTGCATCGTTAGTTGTATTTGAAAATGGAAAACCCATTCCAAGTCTTTATCGTAAGTATAAATTAGGTGATATTTTAAATGATTATGAAAGCATTAAACTTTTAGTAAAAAAAAGATATTCGAAACACAAATTACCCGATCTTTTTTTTGTTGACGGCGGTATAGGTCAAGTTAATGCTGCGTTAGATGCTTTTAAAGAACTTGGATTTGATTTTAAAAATGTAGTTGGAATAGCAAAAGAAAATGAAACAATAATTATAAATGGTAAAAAATTAACTATTCCATTTGATGACCCTGTTTTAAGAGCTTTGATAAAAATTAGAGATGAAACCCATAGAGTTGCTAATGCTTTTAGTGGGAGGCTTAAACTAAAAAACTACAAAACAAGAGTACTTGATGAAATACCAGGAATAGGTCCTAAAAGGAAAAAATTACTTTTAAAAACTTTTGGTTCAATTGAAAACATTAAAAAAGCTTCTTTAGATGAATTACAAAAATTAATTGGCAAAAAACTTGCAAAACGCTTAAAAGAAGAATTATAACCAATTAAACTCAATATGATACTTTTAGTTTTCAAAAACAAATATTTTACTATATTGAAACATTTTTTATAACTGATATAATTAAACTGAATATTTGTAAAATATATTTAGGAGGTGTTACACTTGACTGCATATATTATTCGTAGGCTTTTGTTACTACCGTTGATTCTATTTGGAGTCACACTAATTATTTTTAGTTTTACTCAAATTCTAGGGCCAGAAAAACTTTTGTCAGCTTATGTCAATCCAAATGTTTTTGACAAGCTTTCTAACGAGGATCTAGATAAATTAATTCATAAATACGGTTTGGATCAACCTTTGTGGACTAGATATTTTAAATGGATAAATGGGGTATTTCATGGAGATTTAGGCTGGTCAGTTACCGCAAAACAACCAGTTGCACAAGCTATCAAAGAAAGGATACCATATACCCTTGAGTTAGCCTTATATGCTATGATTCCAGTTATAGGAGTTGGTATTTGGCTTGGGGTAGCTGCTGCTGTAAATCGTGATAAATTTCTTGACCATTTTATAAGAATCTTTGCTATTGTAGGATGGTCATTACCTGACTTTGTTTTTGGATTGGTTGTTTTAATGATTTTCTATTCAGTGCTTGGTTGGTTCCCGCCAGGTACTATGAGTAGTTGGGCTGAACAAATAGTTAAATCACCTGAGTTCAAACATTTTACTCATATTCTCTCAATTGACGCACTCTTAAATGGAAGACTTGATATTTTCTGGGATGCAATTAGGCATTTAATAGGACCAATTTTAACAATTTCATGGTTATGGTGGGCATATCTATTGAGAATCACAAGATCAAGTATGCTTGAAGTACTAGGAAAAGAATACGTTAGAACTGCTAGAGCAAAAGGTGTACCTGAAAAAGATGTTATTCACAAACATGCCCGTAAAAATGCAATGATACCTGTTGTAACAGTAGCAGGAGCAATGGTAATTGGTCTTTTATCAGGTACTGTTATCGTAGAGGTTATTTTTAATAGAATTGGTATGGGAAGATTTACTGCTCAAGCTGCAACACAATTAGATTATGCTGCAGTTCTTGGAAGCGTGTTATTCTATTCAACTATATTGATAATAGGAAACCTTATTATAGATATCCTATACGCAGCATTAGATCCAAGAATAAGACTTGGTTAGGAGGTGTATTGAATGAATACAGAGTTAAAAAGAACTCTTAGAAAACTTTTTAAAAATCCTTCTGCAATTTTAGGTTTCGCTTTATTAGCATTTTTTATTTTGGTCGCTGTTTTTGCGCCTTTAATTGCACCACCAATAAATCCTTTATTTCCAGATGAAAATGGAAATCCTATGAAGCTTGATGATCCATATATTATGCCTATTTTATCTTGGAGTTCTGACCCTGTTCCTCCTAGCAAGGATCATCCTTTTGGAATGATCGCTGGAAGAGATATTTTCTATGGAGTTGTTTGGGGTACAAGAACAGCATTTAAAATAGGTCTTATAGTTGTTTCTGCATCTACTTTGTTCGGAATTATTATTGGTTCTATTGCTGGTTATTTTGGTGGATGGATTGACGAAGTTCTTATGAGAATCACTGATATATTTTTGTCAATTCCATTTTTGCTTGCTGCTATGGTATTAACTACAATTTTAGGAAGTGGTTTAGATAAAGTAATGATTGCTATGATTATTTTTGGTTGGATGGCAACTGCAAGATTAATAAGGGCTAATATTCTTCAAGTTAAAGAAGAACAATTTGTTTTAGCAGCAAAAGCATTAGGAATTAAAAACTTTATAATTATTGTTAGGCATATTCTTCCAAATACAATTTTCCCAGTTTTAGTTCAAGCTACAATGAGATTGGGATCATTAGTTATTACTGCAGCAGCATTATCTTTTTTAGGTTTAGGTGCTCCAATTGGTTATGCTGACTGGGGATCCATGCTAAATTATACTAGAAATTATATTCTAGGTTCTAGTGGACAAGCTCTTGCATATTGGTACACTGTTTTTTATCCAGGTATGGCTATGGTATTATTTGTTCTTGCTTGGAATCTTGTCGGTGATGCTCTTAGAGATGTCTTTGATCCGAAATTGAAATAAAGGAGTGATGAAGTTGGAGAAAAAGCCATTATTGGAAGTCAAAAATCTCAAAACTTATTTTTATACTGAAGATGGAATTGTTAAAGCTGTAGATGGGGTTGATTTTGAAGTATATCCTGGAGAAACCCTTGGTATTGTTGGAGAATCTGGTAGTGGTAAAAGTGTTACTTCTCTTTCTATTATGCGACTATTAGATCCTAATGGTGAAATTGTTGAAGGATCTGAAATAATTTTTGAAGGCAAAAATTTACTCGAACTTTCAGAAGATGAAATGAGAAAAATCAGAGGAAATGATATAGCAATGATTTTCCAAGAACCAATGGTTGCATTAAATCCTGTTTTTACTATTGGAGAACAAATTATGGAAGCAATATTACTTCACCAAGATGTTAGTAAATCTGAAGCAAGAAAAATGGCTATTGAAATGCTTAAAAAAGTTGGAATACCTGAACCTGAAAAACGCGTAGATGAATATCCTCATGAACTTTCTGGCGGTATGAGACAAAGAGCTATGATTGCTATGGCCTTATCTTGTAGACCTAAATTGCTTATTGCTGATGAACCTACTACTGCACTTGATGTCACAATTCAAGCTCAAATTTTAGAGTTAATGAGAGAACTTCAAAAAGAATATGGAATGGCTATTATTCTTATCACACATGATGTCGGTGTAATTGCTGAGAATGCCGATAGAGTTGTTGTTATGTACGGCGGTATGGTAATGGAAACAGCTAACGTTCACGAATTGTTTAAAGAAATGAGGCACCCCTATACATGGGGGCTGTTAAATTCTTTGCCGCGTCTTGATATTGAACAAGAAAGGTTGTATAACATTCCTGGCATTGTACCTGATCCATTACATTTCCCGCCTGGCTGTAGATTTAATACCAGGTGTGAGTTTGCAGATGAAAAATGTCGTAAAGAAATACCACCTCTATATGAAGTTAACAAAGATCACTTTTCAAGATGTTTCTATTACCAAAAAGTCGAGGAGGCTCAGAAACTAAAAAAGGCTGGTGAAAGTGCATGAGCGAAAAAAAAGTTCTTGTTAGAGTTGAAAATCTAGTAAAATATTTTCCCATTCGTGCTGGAGTTTTTAAAAGAATTGTTGCTTGGGTAAGAGCGGTTGATGATGTAAGTTTTGATATTTACGAAGGTGAAACGGTTGGATTGGTTGGGGAATCCGGTTGTGGTAAAACTACAGTTGGAATGACTCTTTTAAGATTATATGAACCTACGTCCGGAAGAATAATTGTAGACAATGAAGATACAACTTATTATTTCATGCCAAAGATTAAAGCAAAAAAATATTTAAAAAATACTTACATAAAAAAGTTTAAAAACGAAGATCCTGAAACCTTTACTTTTATCGACAAAAAATATTATGATCTTTATAAAGAACTTGGTGAAAGTGGTTTTTACAGTAAATTATTATCAGATCTACCCGAAAAAAGATCTGAATTTAGAAAAACAATGCAAATAGTTTTTCAAGATCCTTATAGCTCTTTGAATCCAAGAATAAGGATAAAGACTATTGTTTCTGAAGGTCCTGTTTTACACAAAGTCATTAAAAAATCAGAAGTTATAGAAAAAGTAAAAGCTGCATTAGAAGAAGTTGGAATTCATGGAGATCATATGTATAGATTCCCCCATCAGTTTTCTGGGGGACAAAGACAGAGAATTGGTATTGCCAGAGCTCTTTTAATGAATCCTAAATTAATTGTTGCCGACGAGGCAGTAGCGGCTTTAGACGTGTCAATTCGTTCACAAGTAATTAATTTGATGCTAGATTTGCAAGAAAAACACAATTTAACATACTTATTTATTTCTCACGATTTATCAGTAATTAAGTATATTTCCGACAGAGTTATCGTCATGTACTTAGGTAAAATTGTAGAAAATGCTCCTAAAAAAGTTTTATTTGATGATCCTTTACATCCTTATACTAAAGCTCTAATGAGTGCTATTCCAGTTCCTAATCCTGATTATAAAAAGAAAAGGATTATTCTTACTGGAGATGTTCCAAGTCCAGTTAATCCACCTACTGGTTGTAGATTCCATCCAAGATGTCCCGTTGCGAAAGAAATTTGTTCTAAAGAAGAACCACAACTTAGAGAAATACAACCTGGACATTTTGTTGCCTGTCATTTCCCAGGTTCGCTTAAATGATTTTTCACAAAAAGGGCCCTTTAAAAAGGGCCCTTTTATTTTCCTTAAAACACCATTAAATACCATTTCAGCTGTTTTTACTTTAATAATATTGAATACGTTTAAAATTCTCCCTTTTTTTCTATCTTTATTTTCATATATAATTTCTATCAAAGGAGGAGGGAAAAATGAAAATATATGAAATTGTTCCCGTTGCTCTTGGAAAAAATATTCCTGATGTTTTAATTAAAAATGCAAATATTGTAAATGTATTTTCTGGAAAAATTGAAAAATCAAATATTGCTTTATTTAAAAAAAGGATAGCTGGTATTGGTAATGAATACCAACAAGGAAAAAAAGTTATAGATTTAAAAGGTGCATATATTTTACCAGGTTTAATTGACGCTCATGTTCATATTGAAAGTTCTATGCTTTCACCAATTGAATTTGCAAAATCGATCCTACCATTTGGAACTACCACTATCATTGCTGATCCCCATGAAATTGCAAATGTATTAGGCGTAGATGGAATTGATTATATGATCAAGTCAACAGAAGGTATTCCATTAAATGTGTATTTTGCTATTCCTTCCGCTGTTCCAGCTACTAATTTTGAAACTTCTGGTTCATTACTTGGACCTGAAGATATGGTAAGTTTAGTTGATAAATATCCTTTTAGAATTATTGCTTTAGGTGAAGTAATGAATTTCCCAGGAGTTTTAAACTGCGATCGAGAACTTATTGCTAAAATAGAAATTTTAAGGCATAAATACAAAAAAATTGATGGCCATGCTCCTGGTCTTAGAGGTAAAGAACTAAATGCTTATATTGATGCATTCGTTAGATCTGATCACGAATGTGAAGATCCAAATGAAGCTTTGGAAAAATTATCAAAAGGAATGCAAATCTTTATTAGGGAGGGAACAGCTGCTAGAAACCTTGAAGCATTATTACCAGCAGTTAACCTTATGAATCATCACTTTTTCTCGTTTTGTACTGATGATAGAGATCCATTAGACATTAAGCAAAGAGGACATATAAATGGAATAATAAAAACAGCTATAAAAAAAGGTATTGATCCAATTATTGCAATCCGAATGGCTACAATAAATACCGCACAATATTTCAATCTTAGGAGCATGGGAGCTATTGCTCCAGGATATAAAGCTGATTTTGTAGTAGTTGATGACTTGCAAAATTTCAATGTTTTATATGTTATTAAAGATTCTAAAATTGTTGCCCAAGATGGAGAACTTTTAGTAGAGATTTCTAGTGTTTTTAAAAATGTTCCTGAAACTATTGGTTCAATTAATATCATTCCTTTAGAAAAAGTTAATTTAAAAATAAAAAACAAGGGTAAAAAAATAAGAGTTATTTCTCTAAAAAAAGGAACGCTTATTACAAATGAACTTCATGTTGAACCTAAAGTAAAAAATGGATATATAGTTTGCGATCCTGAGAATGACATATCAAAAATCATTGTTTTAGATAGGCATAAAGCAAGTGGATACAGTATAGGATTTGTAAAAGGTTTAAAATTAAAAGAGGGAGCCATAGGAACTACTATAGGCCATGATTCCCATAATTTGGCAGTTGTTGGTACAAATGATGAAGATATTTTGTTAGCCATTAAACATATTCAAAAAATCAAAGGTGGGATAGTAGTCGTAAAAAATGGAAAAATAATATCAGAATTACCATTGCCGATTGCTGGTTTAATGTCTGATAATGATTTAAATGAAGTAATCTCCCAGTTAAACAGTTTAAAAACTTCAATTGAACTTTTAGGAAGTAGTGAAGATATTTTAATGCATATCCATTTTCTTCAATTAGCAGTAATTCCTCAACTTAAAATAACTGATAAAGGGCTTGTTGATATTACCAAACAAAAAATTTTAGATATTTTTGTTGATTAAGGAGGGTCTGCTATGAATATAATCGGGAAAAAAGTAAAAAGAATAGATGGAATTCAAAAAGCTGAAGGAACTGCTAAATACGCATCTGATTATTATTTTCACAATATGCTTTATGCTAGTGTAGTATATGCAAATGTTCCTCACGGAATTTTAAAAAGTATTGATACTTCAAAAGCATATGAATTGCCTGGTGTTGTTTATGTAGCTACCTATAAAGATGTTCCTGGTATAAATAAATTTGGACATGTAGTAAAAGATATGAATTTTCTTGTACCAGTGGGTGGTAAAATTCGTTTTGAAGGTGATGTAATTGCTTTAATAGCAGCTGAAACTAAAGAAATTGCTGATATGGCTGCCAAATTAGTTAGTTTTGAAATTGAGGAACTTCCTCCTGTTTTAACGATAGATGAAGCTATAAAAGATGAAGTAATAGTTAACGGTACTTCAAACATAGGATTTCATCGAAAAATAAGGCGCGGGGATGTTGAAAAAGCTTTTAAGGAAGCAGACTTAGTCATTAAAATGGATTTTGAGACAGGTTATCAAGAACATGCCTATCTAGAACCTCAAGGTGCTGTAGCATATTATACCCCTGATAATATTATGGAAATTTACGTTAGTGCTCAATGTCCTTTTTATGTTCATGAAGATGTAGCAAATATTCTAGGATTGCCACTAAATAAAATAAACGTTATTCAAACAGAGACCGGTGGAGGATTTGGTGGAAAAGAAGACGTACCTTCTTATATTGCCTCCAAACCTGCATTGCTTTCCTATTTAACAAAAAGACCTGTTAAATTAATTTATACACGCGAGATGGATATTAAAGAAACTAGTAAAAGACATCCTAGTAAATCATATTACGAAGTTGCATTTAAAAAAGACGGGACAATTATTGGTATAAAATCAAAAGTCTACCTTGACATGGGAGCATATTCTACTCTTTCACCTATTGTAATGTATAGGACTACAATACATTCTTGTGGAACTTATAAGGTCCCAAATGTATTTGTGGATGTTTATGGTGTATATACAAATAAAGTCCCTTGTGGAGCCTTTAGAGGATTTGGATCTCCTCAAGTATTATTCGCTATAGAATCGGTTATGGATGAAGCTGCTAAAAGATTAAATATAGATCCATATGAAATTAGAATGAAAAACACCTTAGATGTTGGGAATGAAACAGCAACAGGCCACAAATTAACAAGTTCTGTTGGAGCGAAAAAAACTCTAAAGAAAGTTTATGAAATGTCAAATTATCCAGAATTAAAAAAACTCGTAGACAACTTTAATAAAACTAATAAATATAAAAAACTGGGGCTAGGTTGGTCTCATATCTTTTACGGAGTAAGTTTGGGTTCTGGAGGTCAACATCTTGATGGAGCAAGTGCTGAAGTATTAATCCATCCTGATGGCACTGTTAATATTATGATTGGAAATACTGAAATGGGACAAGGTGCTAAAACCACAATGGCTATAATTGCAGCCGAAGTGCTTGGCCAAAAAGTTGATAAAATAACTGTATTACAACCTCAAACGCTTGTAATTCAAGATAGTGGTCCAACTGTTGCTTCTAGAACAACTGTTTTTAGTGGAAATGCTGTTAGGATTGCTGCAGAAAAAATTAAAAATAATATAGTAGAGTTTCTTTCAAATTATTATGGTGTCGGTAAAAATGAAGTTATTTTTTCAGATGGAAAAGTTTATATACGGGATAAAGAATTTACATTTGAAGAAATAATTCAACTTTGCAATAAAAATAATGTTAAACTTTCAGAAACTGGTTGGTATAAAACTCCTAAATTAAATTTCGATCACGAAAAAGGTATCGGAGAAGCTTACATAACCTATACCTTTAGTACTCAACTTTCATTAGTTGAGGTAGATAAATTGACAGGAAAAATCACATTAAAAGAAGCTTGGGTTTGCCATGATATTGGAAAAGTTATTAATTATGAAGGTGCTTTTGGACAAGTGCACGGCGGTGTTATACAAGGAATGGGGTATGCTATTATGGAAGAAATTAAACAAAACAAAGGAAAAATTTTAACCGATAACTTTAACAATTACATTATCCCAACAATTAAAGATGTTCCGAAAAATATACATGTTGAATTTGTAGAAGAAGAATTTAATGAAGGACCATTTGGTGCTAAAGGTTTAGGTGAACCCTCATTAATGTCATCACCACCCTCAATTGCTAATGCTGTTTCTTACGCAATTGACAAAAGAATAACAAAAATACCTATTTCAATGGAAGATATTATTAATTTATAAGGAGGTTTTTAGTATGGAAAAAAGAGTTCCTGTAATTGGGCCTACTTTTGAAGAAATGTTAAATCCTGAAAAAATTGATCCTATAATTAGGAAACGCGCTATCGAAATGAAGAAAAAGGACCCACTCCATCCAATTAATTTATTTAATATTTCTTGGAAAGATGAAAATAACGAATTTTATTATTTTGTTATGCCAAAAGAATTAACTGGTGTTGATGCTAATATAATTGTATTATATGCTAAAGAATTTCCTTCAGGTAGTCATAAAGTAGGTCCAGCTTACTCTGTGCTTGCTGAAAAAACTGTTTTTGGTGAAGTTGATCCTACAAAACATACACTTATTTGGCCTTCAACCGGAAACTATGGTATTGGTGGTGCTTGGGTTTCTTCAAGAATGAATTATAAATCTATTGTTCTTCTTCCAGAATTAATGAGTAAAGAAAGATTTGAATTAATAAGAAAGTACGGTGCTGAAGTTATAGCCACACCAGGCTGTGAATCAAATGTAAAAGAAATTTACGATAAGGCAAAAGAGTTATACAGCAAAGATCCAGAACATGTTAGAGTTCTTAATCAATTTGAAGAATTTGGAAATTATAGATTCCATTATTACGTTACTGGAAATTCTATGATTGAACTTGTTAAAACTAAAAAAATTGGCAATCAAAGAATTTCAGCTGTAGTTCTTGGAGTAGGCTCTGCTGGAACAATTGCAAGCGGTGACAGGGTTAAACAGGAATTTCCAGAAGCTAAAGTAGTTGCAGTTGAACCGCTACAATGTCCAACAATTTCTCTAAATGGATATGGTGGACACGATATTCAAGGAATTGGAGATAAACATGTAACATGGATACATAACGTTATGAATAATGATGCCGTAGTACTAGTTGATGATATGGACTCAAAAAAGATGTTACAAGTATTAACTGATCCTGAAGGAATTAAATTCTTAAAAGAATTTGTTCCAAGTGATGCTGTAGATTTTATATCAGATAAATTTGGAATATCTGGTGTTGCAAATTTAATTGGTGCAATTAAAATGGCTAAATTTTACAATTTTGGTAGTGATGATAACATATTTATTGTTGCAACTGATTCAATTGAACGATACAGATCGGTTATGGATGACCTTACAAAACAATTTGGGGAATTAGATAGAGCAGAAGCAAAATCAAGAACTGAAAGAATTTTACTTTATCAAGAACCTTCTTGGATTTTTGAGGGAGATAAACACAATAGAGAACGCTGGCATAACTTAAAGTATTATACATGGATAGAACAACAGGGTAAAACTCTTGAAGAATTAAATGCACAAAAAAGTCAAGAATATTGGAAGAAACAACAAGAAAAAACTGCGATTACAAATGAAAAAATTCTAGAATATCGTCAAAAACATTACGAAGAACTAATGAAAATCTATTTCTCAGAATGAGGTGAAATTATGAAAGTTCTTTTTAAAAATATATCCTTTCTTTATACATTTGATGAAAATATTGGTGATATTCAAAATGGATATATTTTAATTGAAGATAACGTGATAAAAGAAGTGGGAAAAAATTGGGAACATATACAAGCTGATAAAGTATATGATATGGACGGCTATTTGGTAATTCCTGGTTTTGTAAACACACACCACCATCTGTACCAATCCCTCACTAGAGGCCTAGCACCTAACAAAAAACTTTTTGATTGGTTAGTTTATCTTTATGAAATTTGGAAATACATTGATGAGGAAGCAGTATATGTCAGTACAATAGTTGCTACTGCTGAAATGATCAAAACTGGAGTTACTACTACAACTGATCATCTCTATTTATACCCTTATGGAAATAATAAAATATTTTATTCTGAAATTGAAGCTGCTAAAAAAATTGGAATTAGATTTCATCCAACTCGAGGAAGTATGTCCTTGAGTAAAAAAGATGGTGGACTACCTCCCGATAGCGTTGTTCAAAAAGATGATGAAATTCTTGCAGAAAGTGAATATGTTATAAAAAAATATCATGATTCTTCAAAATACTCTATGCTAAGAATTGCACTCGCCCCATGTTCGCCATTCTCAGTTACACCAAATTTAATGAAAGAAACTGTAAAACTTTCTGAAAAATACAATGTTTTATTACACACTCATCTTGCGGAAACTAAAGATGAAGAAGAATATTGTTTAGAAAAATTTGGCAAACGCCCAGTTGATTACATGGAAGAATTAGGTTGGTTAAATCCAAAAGTTTGGTTTGCACATATGGTTTGGTTAAATGATGAAGACATTGAAAAACTATCGAAAAATGACGTTGGAATGGCTCATTGCCCATCTTCCAACATGAGATTAGGTTCCGGAATTGCTCCAGTTACAAAATTAAAAGATAAAATTAGAATTGGTATAGCAGTAGATGGTAGTGCAAGCAATGATACTAATAACATGCTTCTAGAATTAAGAAATACACTTCTTCTTCAGAGAGTAAAGTATGGTTCTGATGCTATCACAGTAAGAGAAGCACTTAATTTTGGTACTATTGGTGGAGCTAAAGTACTTAGAATGGATGATTACATTGGAAAAATTTCTCCTAATATGGCTGCTGATTTCATTGGATTTAAACTTGATAAATTGGAATTTGCAGGCGCACTACATGATCCAATTAATGCAATTTTATTATGTGATTCTAAACAAGTTGATTTTTCAATAATTAACGGCAAAATAAAAATTTTCAATGGCGAATTTGTAGATTTTGAAATTGACGATTATATAAAACAACACAATGAAATATCCAAAAAAATTGTTAATAAGGCTTTGAAGTAAAAATTTTCTTCATGACAATTTAATATACTTTTGTTTATGGGTATTACAAGAGGGTAAATTCCTTTAAATAAAGGCAATTTGCCCTCTTTTTTTAATTTCAAGAAAAATTTTTTTTATAATTAATATTTGATAAACTAAAAATGTATTATTATAGCGGAGCGGAGAGAAAAAAGTGAGAAAATATTTTGACAAGCATATTCCAGTAATGCCTAATGAAGTCGTAGAGTATTTGGTTTGGAACAAAAAAGGTACATATGTTGATTGTACTGTTGGTGAAGGCGGGCACACCTCTTTAATAGCTCAGTCTTCATCTGATATTTTTGTTATAGGCTTAGATATAGATTCTGAAGTTTTACAAATCGCTGAAAAAAATCTTTCCTCATTTAAAAATGTTGTATTATTTAAATCTTCTTATACTGACCTGCCTTTTATTCTTAAACTCCTTGGTATTGAAAAAGTTTCAGGTATTTTACTTGATCTTGGAATATCTACCTTCCAATTAATGGGAGAAGGTAGAGGTTTTACTTTTAATAAAGAAGAACCTTTAGACATGAGAATGAATTTAGAACAAACAAAAACCGCACATGATGTTGTAAATAAGTACTCTGAAAAAGAATTGTCAGATATAATTTTCCAATATGGTGAAGAAAGATTTGCAAGAAGAATTGCTAAAAAAATTGTTCAACTAAGACCTATAAACACAACCAAAGAACTTGTTAATGCAATTAAAATTGCACTTCCTTATTCTGAAATTAAAAGACGTAAAAGGCATTTTGCTACAAAAACTTTTCAAGCAATACGAATCGAAGTTAATTCTGAATTAAATAACATAAAAAAGTTTCTTGAGTTTGCTCCTGATTTTTTAGAAATTGGTGGAAGATTGGCTATAATATCTTTTCATTCTCTTGAAGATAGATTAATTAAGCAAGCTTTTAAAAATGATACACGGCTCAAAGAAATTGCTGGGCCAATTAGGCCTAGTGAAGATGAAATAAAATCAAATCCTAGAGCTAGAAGTGCGAAATTAAGAGTAGCGGAGCGAATTTAAAGGAGGGGAGTTTAAATGGCTGTTAGTATTCAAGCGAAGCGGAAACAAACATTAAGTTACAAATTATCTCACATTGGAATCTTAGTCTTTAGAATTACTTTGCCAATTCTACTTTTTGTATCTATATTTTTAACCTCGTCTTATTTTTCAAAGCAAAATTTACAACTACTTAATGAAAAGAAATTCTTTGAAAAACAAATTGTAGAGTTTCAAACAAAAATTGCTACGTTAAACAAAAATATTGAAAGGCTAATGGTTGGATCAGAAGTAATTAAATGATGGATTATAAAAACCCTAGAGTTTACTTGGTTTTATTTCTATTATCTATTTTGCTTTTACTTGTTATCATAAGGTTAATCTCATTAAACGAATTACAAAATAATAAA
Source organism: Thermosipho sp. (in: thermotogales) (assembly GCA_030153605.1). Classification (GTDB taxonomy): domain Bacteria; phylum Thermotogota; class Thermotogae; order Thermotogales; family Fervidobacteriaceae; genus Thermosipho_A. Next base: position 75,885 of record JASKLO010000003.1, on the reverse strand, counting down.
ATTTTTACTCAAGAGATACCTGCTTTAAGAGGTAAAATTGTTGATTGTAATAATCAAACATTGGCAATGAGTTATCCTTACTATGTTGCATATTTAGATGTTAATTTTTTAAAAGAGTATTTCAGACCTTCTTTTGAAGTTGACTTAAAAATTTTAGAAAAAAATTTCAATATATCATTGAATTTAAATCAAAAATTTATTAAAATTGGTGAATCATTTGATAAAGATCGTTTACAAAACAAAATACCTATTGATCTTATGCCATTTGTTAATATCCAAGTTGTAGAAATGAGAACTTCTTTAAAAGACTTTGGTTTTAATAATATCTTAGGAATTTATCGAGACGGAAAAGGAATTTCTGGAATAGAAAAATTTTTCGATAAATATTTAAATAATAAAAATAATGGAAAAATTCAAATAAAATATTCTGGATTTCTAACCCCCAAAGCATCTATCACCTCTTATATTCCGCCCACTAATGGAAACTCAATTAAATTAACAATCGATTCTCATTTTCAAGCCGCACTATATAATTTGGCATTACAAGAAAAAGAAAAATATTCTGCAGACTCTATTGGAATAATTTTAATGGAAACCAGCACTGGAAAAATCAAAAGTTTAGTCACAACTAGAAACTGGCCCGATTATATTATGGGTTACATTGAACCTGGTTCTGCAATTAAACCTATTTTCTATGCTGCAGCGTTAGATTTAGGAGTTATTACTGATACTGCTACATTTGTATGTAATGGACATATTAAACCTGATCCTTCACTCGATATTAAAATCAATGATATTCATTCTCATGGATTAATAGATTTTTACGAAGCTATTGCACAATCATGTAATGTTGCAGCTGTTCAAACTTCAAAGAAACTAATTGAAAAATATGACTTAGAAAAATTATACGATATTTTAAAATCATTTGGATTTGAAACAAAAACAGGCATTCAACTATCTGGAGAAATTGATGGAGTATTGAAAAAACCAAATGAATGGTCAAAAGTAGAATGGGCTTATTTACCTATTGGTTATTCTATTGGTGTTACTCCTATTCAATTAATTGTAGCCTTTAACTCAATTGTTAATAATGGTATTTATATTTCACCAACATTAGTGGAAAATTCTAATCAAAAAACTTATAGGATTATATCTTCTATAACTTCTCAAAAATTAATGAAAGCTTTAAAAGAAGTTGTAGAAAGTGGAACCGGATTTCTTGCTAAAATTCCTGGTTTAGAACTTTATGGAAAAACTGGTACTTCTGAAAAAAAACCTGGATCAGGTGAATATCTCATGACTTTTGAAGGTTATTTTGAATATAATAACAAAAAATATACAATACTTGTATGGGTAGATAATCCAAAGGGTTATGATTTATCAAGTTTTGTTTCTGCACCTATCTTTAAAGACACCGTTTTAACCATAATAAATCTAATTAATTCAAATGAAAAAAATTTTGTAAAAGTTGTACCAGGTGTTGTTCCTGATTTAAGAGGTTGGAATTTATACCAACTTGAAAAAATCAAAAATGATTTTAACATAAAAACAAAAGGTGTAGGCCTCTACGTTATTGATCAAGAACCCACACCTAACACAATTTCTAATTATATAACTGTAAAATTGGGATTTTAAAATTCAATATAAGGTTTAATTTTCTCCAATGTTTTGGGGCCTATACCATTTACGTTTAAAAGATCATCATAAGATTTAAATTCACCATATCTTTCTCTGTAATTTACAATTTCCTGTGCTTTAGTAGGACCAATTCCAGGAAGATTATCTAATTCATCAACACTTGAAAAATTAATATTTATTTTTCGATTAATTTCCCCTTGCGTATTAATATCATTATTATTTGAAACAATTATTCTATCTTTAATTTTTTGAAAAGTTGCTTCTCCTATTCCACTAACATTCATTAATTCCTCAATAGTTCTAAAATTCCCAATTTCTTCCCTATATTTGATAATTTCCTTTGCTTTTGTTGGACCAATTCCTGACAATGACATTAATTCTTCATATGTAGCCAAGTTAATATCTATCAACTGGCTCCCATACTCTCTTCTTACGCTAACCATTTCTTTATCATTTTCGTTTTTAAAAAATTTCTCTTGAAAAATTGAACCACTAACCATAATAAAAATCAAAATAATTAAAATTAAAGGAATTCTATTCTTTATTTTTTCAAAAAATTTTTCCATATAATCACCTTAAAAGAAAACTTGCATAACCCACAGTCAAAGAATAATCATTTGAAAACTCAGCACTTGTAGTATGATCAACAAGCTCAATATTATTAAATAATCCAACCAATATTGACATAGGACCTAATCCACAAGCGGTTATATTAAATTCATTTGCAACCTGGTACATACCTTTTATATCTCTTTCCAATATTTTTTCAATCAAAATTTGATCTTTTAATCTGGTTGTTTTGTCATCTTCATAATGATTAAAATCTGATGAGGCAACAAATAACAAATTATTAAAGTTTAGTTTTTTAAAAATCTCAATAATTTGGAATGTATATGTAATATTTTGAATATTGTAAATAATTGGTACTATCTTAAAATCATCAAAGAAATACTTGAGCAATGGTAATTGAACTTCAATTGAATGTTCATATATATGTGCTGAATAATCTTTTTCAAATAAATCTGAACTTTTAATTAACTCTTCAGCAATTTCATTATTAACATTAACCTTCCCAAAGGGAGTTTCCCATTGGCCACTATCCCAGACTGAACATACTCCATTACCTATTCCAGTATGATTAGTTCCTATTAAAATCACAGTTGCTGGTTTTATAAGTTTTTGTGCTTTTTCTATAGCTCTAATAGCAGTTTTAGCACTATAAACATATCCGGCATGCGGCAAGATTAATCCTAATTTTTTTAGATTTTCTTGTACATTAATATTATTATGACCACTTAGGTTTTCTTCAATAAAACTTTTAATTTCATCTGCTGTGCTTGGATAAAACTTTCCAGAAAATACAGCTTTTCTAACCATAATTTTATTCAATAACTTTTGCAGTAATAAATATTATTAAATTTCTTTTTGTAAATTTCTCAGATTGTTTACTAAAGAATTTTCCAATAATTGGTAAATCTCCTAAAATTGGTAATTTACTAGTGGAAGTGATTTTTTCATCCCTAGTCAAACCACCAATAATGAGCGTTTGACCATTTTTCAAAGTCAAACTTGATCTAAACTCTCTTGTCTTTTCAACTGGTAATTTTGAAACTGAACTTGCACCAACTTCCCAATCAAAAGTACTTACTTCAATTCTTAATTTTAAGTCTATTGTATTATCTGCATTAATAAAAGGTGTAATTTCCAAAATCACTCCAGATTGCAAATATTGTATTGATTCATTTCCTTCAGCATCCTTTAAAATAATTGGCAACCTATCACCTATTATAATGTTTGCAGTTTCACCGCTTTTAGCAACTACATTAGGATTTGCAACTATATTCGAATTACTTAATGTTTTAGAAATTGTACTATTTGTCATATCAATATTTGAATTTCCTGAATTTAAAATTTTCTCTGCTATTTTTTCAAATGATAAATCACTTAATGCAAGGTTTATACTTAAACCATTATTTGATAATTCCCCTAATGCTGTACTTATTTTACCTAAATCTAGTTCAGCACTATCGTTCATATCTTCATCTATAACTTTGACTTCAATAGAAGCTAATTTAACTTCTAATAAACTTTCAATATATTCTTTGATTTCTGATGCACTTTTTGCGCTTATTCCAGTAGCAATAACCATACCACTTTCAGTATCTACAAAAGTTTGTCCACCATAAAACGCAACTAATTGTTTAACTTTTTCAGACCCTCTTGGAACACTGAAGATAAATTTATCAATATTTTGTGTTGCTTCAGTTGTTGTTTCATTAAAGAAATAAATATCATCTTTTTTATCAACAGAAATATTGTAATTATTGAGGATGTTAATAAAGTTATCAAAAGTGATATCTTTAGCAAAAATATTAGATCTTATATTTATATCCTTTGAAATTATTGCTGAATATCCAACTTTTTTCATAACTTCCCTTATTAATTCGTCTACTGGAACATCTTCAGCATCAATTGAGAACAATCCATTCTCGTATTTTACTATTTCGTCGGAAACAACTTGTGCATTTTCTGACTCTTTTGGTTTAATTGAGATAAAATTATTTTCTTTTTCGATCGAAACTTTTTCGCTAATAATTTTTTCAAAATCTTCGATACTTGCGTTTTCAAGTTTTAATGTTATTTTATCTTCAATTCCATCAACTACAATTGAATAACCTAATTGGCTATAAATTGTTTTAATAACATCTGCTAACGGAGCATCGGAAACATCAATATTAATCAGGTTGTCTTTAACAAAAATATTGTTTTTATTTTCTTCTTCACTTTTAACTGACTCGCTAGAACTAATTAAATTTATTTGTTTAATCACTTCATCAACATAAATTTTCGGACCTTTAAAATAAATACTATTTCCTATGTTAATTACTTTAACATCTTCTCCAAAAAGGAAAGCAACAAATTTCTGAACTTGTTCATAGTCTAGATTTGTTTCAATTCTAGTAACAACGTTTTCAGAAATAATATTATTTATAATCTCTTCTGCTTTTGATATTGAATCTTGTGTACCATAAAGAATAGTTTTTTCTTGGTAAGTGAATACTTGTAGATCAGTAAGCTCTGCCAAAATATTTTTTAGCTGATCAGTCGCAGCAACATTTAAAACTTTAAATTTCGCTTCTTTTGGTGGTTGAGATTCTAATAATGATTGTACAAATTCTATAGCACTTTCTACCGATTCTTTTTTTCCTTTTAAATATAGAACTTTAAGACCAGCAAAATATGTAGAATCAACATCATAAATATTTTTTAACATATCAACTATTTCATTTGAATTTTCTAATTCAATATTCAATGATTTAGATACAATCTCAATATTTTCTTTTTCAGTTGCATAGACCTTTGCAAAATCTATTGCTTTATCTACATTCAACCCCCTTAGTATATAACCATTTTTCAAAGGTATTACGTCAACATCATAAAGTTCTTTGATTAATGATTTTAATGTTTCATCCACCTCATATCCTTCTAAATACTTAGTCTTTTTTCCAAAATCGTTTCTAATATTATTTACTTTCTCTTTAAAGCTATTTAATTCATCTTTTTTAACTTCAAATATAGCATAATTTTCGGTGAAATAACTTGGGGTTGCTCCAAGAAGTACTTCAAAAATTTCCAAGCTAGGATCAGTTGGCAATAATTCAAGAGTATATTTTACAATATTTGATTTTTCAGCTTTTTCCATTTCTGCCTTTTGTTGAAGTTCATATTCTTTAGCTAAATTAATTAATTCGTCTACTACCTTTTCTTTTCCTTCGATTAAAATTCCATTACTATCTTTACTTAGCACTTTCACAGGATATTTTTCAATTAGAACTTCATCTAATTTTATTTTTGCAGTTTTTGTAGAAGCTATCTCAATAAATTGTTGAAATCTTTTAAATTTTTCTTCGGTAATAAATAATGTCACAAAAATCTTTCCATTTGTCTCAGTAACTTTACTATCATCCGGTGAAATGTTTAAATATGAAATTGCGTTATTAACTGTTTCTAAATAAACATTATCCAAAACCATTCTATAAGGATTTCCAATTACCCTATCATTATTTAAACTCATTACTAACGGAACATTATTTTTAGGAACCTCAATGTATTCACCAATTAAGTTGTTTTTTATACCTATTTTATCTAATACATTTTTTATCCGTTCTGGATAATTAACTTTTACTTTTTCCATATTAAGTTCGTTATATAATTCTTCAGATTTTAAAATAGAGATAAAATAACCTATAGTATTAGCAACAGAGTTATTAGAATAAACAGCAACTTGCTTCAAACCTTTCAAAATAACAAATTTAAATTCATACATTTGTGAAATATTATTTAAAAAGTCCGTTAAAGTATTTTCATCTGTTTCATATGTAAAATAATGCCAACCTTCTGAAGGAGTAGATGAAATTGCTTCAGCAATCATTCTATGTTCTCTAATTCCACCATAAACAAAAATTTTAGATTTATCTTTTAAATAATTTACAAAAGTTCCTGAACCTAGAAGTTGTTTAATCTTATCGCTATTAACTTCTCCTTCATATATATACCAATATCTAGCAAAATTTTGACTTATTTCTTCTGGAGTTCCAATGTATATTGTCTTGTTGGGATCGAAAGCATAACTAATATCAGGATTATTCAATAATAATTGTCTGAATGCTTCTTCTATTGTAGCGTTTGAAACTACTAAATTTACTCTTTTATTGCGTACACCTTCATATAATGAAACATCAAGGCCTATTGTATTTGCAAGTTCACGAACCACAATATCAATTGGAGTATTCATAAATGAATAATTTAATGTTTTATTAGAAATACTTTTAGGAATGAGCACAAATACCTTATTGTTAAGTGCATACCAATTAATTTCTGTTGGTAATATTGTGAACAGAAAAATATTAACACCCTTGTTTGTATTGATAACTTGTATTCCTTCTAAAGGTCCTTTAGATACAGGTAAAAAAGAATTTTCTAAATAATTGTCATTAAGTTCCAAATAATAAACAGTTTCCGACTCATTCCATCCAAAACTAACTTTAGTAGGTTGAACTTGATGATCAAGTTCAATTAAAACAACAATATTTTCTTTGTTATCATAATAGTTTATTGACTTAATTTCAGAAAATACAAATATTGAAAGAATTACAAGCATTAAAACTAAAACAGTTTTTCTCATAATTGATTCCCCCCATAACTATTTGAAATTATTAATTTTATTGTTCCCTCGTTAGTATCTAAAACAATTAATTGATAGTCCATAATTTTCAAAATATAATATCTCTGAGATATTAGATCTTTACTATTATATTTATTAATATCATTATTTTCGATAACATATATATATTTTCCAACATTATCTTGATAATAACCTAAAAATTTAATATCGTTTACTAATGGATAACCTTTTCCGCTTACATCTGAAAAATTAACATTTAATAAATATGGATCAAAAAATGAAACATTTTCAATCATTATAAAATTATTTGTTAAATTTCTATATGTTCTTTTTGGAATAATATTTGTAGTTGTGGTTGAAACTTTAGAATTGTTGCCCATTAAAAAGTAGAAAACAATTGCAAATAAAATTATTATAAATAATAGAATTAAAAGAAATTTCTTATTCAATTGTATCACCTACCTTTAAATAAAAACTTACAGTTAATTTTTTAGGTTCATCAAAAACAAAAGGATATGTTGTATTTACTTTAACTTTAAGTTGAGAAATTAAAACCGATCTAGAGTTTAATAAATCTCTTAATAAAGCTAAAAACTCATTTTTTTTCAAAAGTACGATTGATAAGATTATTGCTAGAAAAATATTTGTAAATATTTACTCTTAAACTGTCTGAATTAATTTCATTTTTTAAAGAATTTAATTCTTTTTCGAGATGTTCATATTGGACTATTAAATCATTTAATTTTTTAGTATCATTATCTAAACGTTGTATAAACGTTCTTTGTATAACAAAAAGGTAATAAAACGAAAAAGCAACTGAAAAGACTAAAATCAATATTATAAAAAGAATTGAAATTTTTCTATTTAATTTCATAATGATCCCTCCAAAATATATTCAAACATTTTAAAATTACCATATAAGTTTTTTGTTGAATTTAAATAAAGGTTGGGATCTTTATATATAATTTTTAACCTTTTTAATATTTCTTCAACATTTACTTTAGAGCTTTCAGAAAATTCATAAAATCTAACAAAATATTTATCCGAATTAATTTCTATGTAGTCAACAAAATATTCTAAATCAGAATTTTTGCTCTTTAGCTTATTAAATTCATCAAACAGTACTTGTAAAAAGTATTTAGAAATTAATACTTTGTTAAAATATTCATGGTATTGATCAATTTTTTTAGTAATTGTTTGAATTTTTCCATTAAAATTTGTAATTTCGTTATTTATAATATTTGGAGCATTCCTAAAATCATTTAAATCTATTAAATTCAAAACTTTAGGATATTTCACAGCAATCTCATTAATTTTCCATTGAGTCCATACATATGTATAAAACATTATTGAAACAAATGGTATCAAAGCTATTATCAAATAAATTAAAAATTTTTGTATAGAAATTTTCTGAATTTTTTTAGTGTATAAATTTAACTTTTCCAATTTCATTACCCCCTCTCACCATCAAACCTAAACAACCTAAATAAGAATATTCCTCTACGGTAAAAATAAGATGAGGAGAGACAAATTTTTTGCTAAGTATGTCTCCCAAAGAATAATTTTCTTCAATAGCATTATTAACTAATTTAGAATCTGTAACTATTATTATCCCATTTAAAATATCCGTAGAAATTTCACCTTCTGTTGAATTAACCGAAATTAAAATTTCTCTTTCAATTTCTGAAATAAAATCAACAATTAATGGTTTTAAAAATTGTTTTACTCTATTTTTTAATTCCATATCACCAAATTTTTCAATATTATAAATGCCCTCGCCAAACTCATCATAAACAACCCTATTTAAATATTCAAGAGTTAAATATGAAAATCTTAAAAATTTCAAATCATTGTCCATTAATATTAATGTTCCTGAATAATCGCTTGTAATAACAAAATACATATTTAATCCAACATACCTTTTAATCATCAACATTTCTTTAATAATATCTGGGAAAAGAATATCAGGTTCTGGAATACCAACTGACGAAATATTTTCCAAATATTGATTTAATTCGTATTTTTTAACAACAAAAACATTTATTTTATCAGTAAAAGGCTTTATATAATCAAAATACAACTCGTCGGGTTCCATTCCCAAATTTTGAGAAACCTCAATTTGTAAAAATTCTTTTAATTCTTTTTCCTTTTTAATTCCAGGAACTTCAATAGATAAGTGAAGAATCAAATCCCAAGGAAGGTTTACTACTATAAGATCATCATCTTGAAATTTAATGTTTGAATTAAATTCACCCATTTCTTTAATCTTAACTTTATTAAACATATAATTTCCAATACTATAAAATAAACCATTATTTCTAACATCAAATGAAATTATTCTTCTCCCAAATAAATTTATCAATTTAATCCCCCCTTATTTTCTGTTAACTTCGAAGGTTATTGGTTCAATGGAAATGTTATCAAATGTACCTCCATTTACCCATTTAAAAGGAATAATTATTAGTTCTCTATTATCAAATAAACTATTATCCACAATCTTATACAAATTTAAATCATTTTCAGAATAATATATCTTTAACGAGTTGTCGTAATATTTCAAATAATCACCTTGAGATTTCCATAAGCCGCAATAAACGTAAGTTAAAAGAAATTCTTCTTTAAAAATATTACTATCTAAAATTCTAAATACCCCAAATATTGAAATTGAAAAAATTAAAACTGAAATCACAATGACAGCCAAAATTTCTATATACGACATTCTTAACCACCTATAGTTGATTGCATTGAAAAAATTGTCGAATACATCGTATAAGCTAAAAATGCAATAAATAAACCAACAAAGGCTATCATCATTGGTTCGATTAAAGAGAGTAATTTTTTAGTATCTTGCTGAACTTGATCTTCAAAAAAATTGGCAACTTTATCCATAACCACATCAAGTTGACCTGTTTCTTCACCAGTTCCTACCATTTCATAAATAATTTGAGGAAAAACTTTTTCTGATTTTAAAGCATTTTTTAAGGTACTACCAGATTTCACTTTATCCTGCACATTTTTTATTTTGTTGATGAATTTTCTATTATTTGAAGCTTTAGCTGCCATTTCTAACGCATCAATTACAGAAACCCCACTTCCTATTAAAACTCCAAATGTTCTACAAAATCTTTCTTGAGTTATTTTTTCTCGCAATTTTCTTACTGGAGGTATTATATTTCCTAAAAATTCTTTAGTCATTTCACCGTATTTAGTTTTCATAAAAACAACAATACCAATTAAAGCACCTAGAACTACTAAAATAGAACCAAACCAGTTGTTTGTTAAAGTTTGATTTAGTTTCATTAAAAAGGCAATCATACCAGTTTGAGGAATATTATTACCAAATGCACTGAACAATCTTGGAAGGATAAAAACACTAATAACTACAACCACAATAACCGCAAAACTTAAAATAAAAGTTGGATAAACCATTGCAGATTTTACTTGTTGCTGCATTCGATTAACATTTTCATAATAATTTGCTAATTTTTGAAGAGTAACATCTAAAACTCCACCTTCTTCACCAGCTTTTATCATATTCAACAATACTTCATCAAAAACTCCTTGCTTTTCAAGAGCCTCTGAAAATGTACTTCCTCCATCAAGTTCATTTATTACTTTTTTTAAAATGTTCCTAAATCTTTTTGTAAACATTTCTTGTTTTTCTAATACGTCTAACGCATCTCGAATTCTTATACCAGCACTTATCATAGTTTCTAGTTGCCTAGAAAATAAAACAATATCACTTAAAGGTATAGAAAAAAGATTTTTAAATGGATTTAAATTAATTCCTTTTACTTCTTTTATTTCTATTACTGCAAAACCATTAGATCTAAGTCTAAAAATAGCTTCTTTTAAATTATCTGCTTCTATTGTACCAGAAACCCTCTTTTTTTCTTTATTAATAGCAATATATTTAAAAACCAAAACAACCCCCCCTCGAAATTTCACCATTATTTAATGTATAAACTTGTCCAGGAATACTTTCAAATTTTTCAATATCGTGAGTAACAATAACAAGGCTTTTTTTATGCATTTTTGTCCATTCTTTCAAGAATTCTATTATTCTTTTTTCGGTTATATAATCCAAGCTAGCTGTAGGTTCATCTAAAATTAATAACTCAGGATCATGTGCAATTACCGAAGCAATTGCTACTCTTCTTTGTTCCCCTCCTGACAAACTAAAAGGATTTTTTTCTAGCATTTCGTCATCAATGTCTAATATTTCTTTAATCAAATTTATTCTTTCATTAATATTTTCAATATTAAAATTCACCAAAGAAAACATTAATTCATCTTTAACTGTCTCTGAAAAAAATTGTTTTTCAGGGAATTGGAAAGCAAAACCTATTTTTCTGCGAAATTTATGTGGATTTTCATATGGATTTTGATTATCTACTAATATTATACCAGAAGTTGGTTTAATTAAAAAATCAATTAAATATAAAAGAGTGGTTTTTCCTGAACCCGTTTTACCAATTATATAAATAACACTGTTTTCGGTAATTTTTAAATTAATATTTTTTAATACTACTTTTTCTAATGGAGTTCCTTTATTATATATATAGGATACGTTTTGTAAGTCAATTATCATTTTTTATCGATTGATAAACTCTTATGCCTCCTTCTTTAGTCAATTCTTTTACATTACCAAAAATTTGTTTCATAAAATCCCTTATTCTTTTTCCACCTTTATTATGATATGCTACCAGTGTCAACGTACCGTTTTCCAATAAATGCTCAAATGCGCCAGTTATCAGGTTCATCCAAACTTCTTTACCAGCCACTATAGGCGGATTGGAAACTATATGATTAAATTTTTCATTTTCCCAAACTTCATATAAATTCCCTTGCTTTAAAGTAGATTCAATATTGTTTAATTTTGAATTAATTTTAGCAAATTCAACAGCTCTTTTATTAATGTCGCTCATAAATAGATCAATTTCAGGATATTCTTTTTTTAACGTAATTCCAATTAAACCATATCCACATCCAATATCTAAAACTTTTCCATCTTTTATCGAATTTTCTTTAATCAGAGTTTCTATCAAAATTTTTGTGGCTTTATCTACTTTTCCGAAAGAGTAAACACCAGAAGGGGTTTTAAATTTATAAATATGACCATTAAACAAAGCTAATTCAATTTCTTTGATTTTCAGCTTGCTGGATGGTTCTTCTGAATAATAATGCTCAAACATTCATTTTCCCTCCAAAATTCTATGATCACCAAATAATAAAGGGCTATCATCATCAAATAATTTTTCTTCTAAAACTTTTCCAACAAATAAAGTATGATCTCCGGCATCAAAACTATCAATTATTTCACATTCGATATATGCTAAAGAATTCTTTATTATAGGTAAGTTTCTTTCAGAAAAAATAAAATCTACATTTTCAAATTTATTATAATTTTTGCCAGATCGTGTTCCAAATAATTCTGCAATGTTTTTTTGATTTTTTTTCAATACACAAACTCCAAAATATTTTGACTTATTCAATAATTCGTGACTAAACCTTGTCTTTCCAATTGAAATAGCTATTAATTTTGGATTAATTGAAACTCTTGTAATCCAGGCTACAGTAATTCCATTAATAGTATTATTATAATTCATTGTAACAACGACAACTGAAGAATATAATTTTCCAATTGCGTCCATAGTTTCACCTCAAAATTATTATATCATAGCTTGATAAAAAAAAATTCAAGAACTTTACTTTTACAGATAATGATATAATATTAAAGTGAAGCCAATAATCATCTAGGAGGTGTGTATCTTGACTATTGAAAATATCAAAGAAATGGCAAGAAATTGTAGAGGTGATATTTTAAAAATGACTTATGTTGCTAATTCAGGCCATCCAGGAGGCTCACTTTCTTCCATCGACTTGTTAGTTTCTCTATACTCTTTTGCAAATGTATTTCCTAATGACCCGTGGAATGAAAAAAGGGATAGGATTATTATTAGTCATGGGCATATTTCACCGGCAGTCTATAGTACTTTAGCTGCTTTTGGCTTTGTTGAAAGAGATAAAGTAATATCTGGTTTTAGACATCCTTCTAGCATTTTTGAAGGTCACATTACTAGAGGAATTCCAGGAATCGAATGGACAACTGGAAATTTAGGTCAAGGTTTATCTGCTGGTGTAGGAATGGCTCTTGCTGCTAAACTCAAAAATGCTGATTACCATGTATATGTTTTAATGAGTGATGGTGAAAGTGCTAAAGGACAAGTTGCTGAAGCTAGAAGAACCGCTGTTAAATATAAGTTGGATAATCTAACTGTTTTAGTTGATTATAATGACATTCAAATTAGTGGTCGTGCTAGAGAAATTATGTATGTAAATATTAAAGCTGAATATGAAGCAGCTGGTTGGAAAGTTATTGAAATAAATGGCCATGATTATGAACAAATTTTATCAGCCTTAACTATTGCAAAAAATGATAATCATCCCACAGTAATAATTGCACACACAATTATAGGAAAAGGTGTTTCTTTTATGGAAGATAAGCCAGATTATCATGGAAAACCCCTAAACAGCGATGAATTAGAAAAAGCATTAAAAGAATTAAATATTGAAAATGATACTGAAAAATATATTAAAATGAGAAATGAATTACCCATAATTGAACACAAAAAAGTTAAACTCGAATATGAAGTCAAAATTGATACTGGCACACCAAGAATTTATACTGATAAAATTGATAATCGTACTGCTTTGGGAAGAGCAATAACTGATTTAGCACTTTTAAACAATAACATTGTCGCGGTTGATTGTGATTTGAAAAGTTCAGTAAAATTAGATATCTTAGACCGTGAAAGACCAGATAGGTTAATTGAATTAGGTGTTCAGGAACATAATGCTGCTGCTCTTTCTGGGGCTTTAAGTGTCGAAGGTTTTGTTACATTCTTTGCCGATTTTGGAGTATTTGGAATTGATGAAACTTTTAACCAACATAGGTTAAATGCAATAAACCATACAAATTTAAAAGTAGTTGTAACTCATTGTGGAATAGATGTTGGTGAAGATGGTAAAACACATCATGCTTTAAATTATGTTTCTGCTCCAACTGCCTGGTATGGCTATAAAGTAATTGTACCTGCTGATCCTAATCAAACTGATAAAGTTGTTAGATATGTTGCGACAAAATATGGAAATTTTGTAATTGCTATGGGAAGAAGCAAACTAAATCCTATTAAAAAGGAAGACGGTACACTTTACTATGATGAACATTATAATTTTGAGTACGGAAAAATTGATGTTCTAAGAGATGGAAATGATTTAATAGTTATAACCATGGGTTCTGTGGTACCAAATGCAATAGAAGCTGTTGATGAATTAAGAAAACAAGGAAAAGATATTGCCTTATTAAATGTCTCATGTCCTTTAGATCTTGACGAAGAAATTTTATCAAGATATTCAAGGTCAAAAATACTAGTTCTTGAAGATCACAACATATTTAACGGGCTAGGGAAAATGATTGAATCAAAACTTTTTGAAATGAAAATTATACCGGAAAAATTTCTAAAAGTAGGCATTGATAGATTTCCTGTTTCTGGTAATTATAAATATCTATTCAAAATTTTTGGTCTTGACAAGGAAGGAATAATAAGAAACATAAATTTCCTGCTTGAAGATAATTAAAAAAGGGAGCATTTGCTCCCTTTTTTTATAATGACTTTCTTTATCATGGACGAGTTAATACATAAGCTGAAATACCTGCAGCTAATACTGAAAGTATTAACGAAACAATAGTCAAAACATCAGGATTTGAGGTTGATTCTTCTAAACTTTGTACTTTTTTACTAATTTCGTTAATATTTTCTTCTGTACTGGTCTTAAATGTGGTGTAATCATTTTTTAGAGAATCATAATTAGCTAATGCAGCATCATAAGTATTTAATTTTTCTTCAATTTGATTAATAGATTTTGTCAAATTTTCAATTATTTTATTAGTATTTGCAGCATATGATTGATAATCAACCTTTAATTGTGAAAAATCACCAGATAATGCTGAAATTCTTGAGTCTAAAGTTTTATTATTAGAAGCTATAAATTCTTCTAAAGATGATAATTTCAAAGTTGTATCATCCAAAACTTTTTGCAAAGTTGAAATCATATCTTTATTATTATCAAAATCTGTTTTTAAAACGCTTAAATCTCCACTTAAAGAATCAACTTTATTTTTGAGTTCACTTAAGTTATTATTCAATTCATCGATAACAGAAATTTTTGAATTAATTGCAGAAATTTCAGACTTCAATTCGTTTAATTCTGTCAAATCAGATAATTTGTTTTCTAATTCGGAAATTTTTTCTGCATTATTATTTGATAAATTTTTAATTTGAGTAAATTCGAAGGTAACATTTTTCATATCTTCTTTTAAATTAACCAATGAAGTTTTTAATTCACTTACATCATTGGACAAAACTTGTACTGAATCATTTAACGAACTTAAAGCATCTATTTTGTTTAAAGCTGTGCTCACCAAATCCGAAAGAGTTAAAACTTGCTCCCT
Organism: Thermosipho sp. (in: thermotogales); assembly: GCA_030153605.1. Classification (GTDB taxonomy): domain Bacteria; phylum Thermotogota; class Thermotogae; order Thermotogales; family Fervidobacteriaceae; genus Thermosipho_A. Next base: position 60,547 of record JASKLO010000003.1, on the reverse strand, counting down.
TATTTTTTCAACATTTGAAGAGCCTGAAATTGCTTCATCAATTCTATCTTGGATGTTTTGTAATAATCTATAAAGGGCAACTGCTACTTGATATCTTGTCATCGGTTGATTGCCCTGAAAAGTTCCGTCTGGCATTCCACTAACTATACCAAGTTTAGAAAGCTCATTTATAGCATCATAAGCCCAGTGGTTAACAGGAACATCATTAAATGATGCAAAAGACAAAATAGATACTACTAAAAAAACAATTAAAACTAATTTCTTCATACTTACACCTCCTAAAATTTTAAAGTAAATTATTTATAGTTTCTTTTATGATTTTCAAGAATTTTTTTCCATCTTTTAAAACCAAAAACAAAAGATATCACAGGAAAAAATGCAAGAACAATTACAGCTAAAAATTTTGCATAATAAATATTCCATGAAAATAAATATTCACCCAAAATTGCAATACCAACAATGACAGAAAAAAGAGAAGACCATAAAACAATTCCTGAACTGATATCCTTAATTATTTTTACAACAGGATGAAAATCTAATATAAACAAATCTAACAGATTTTCAATCAAAGTATTAATTAATTCTGATAAAATCACAAAAAATACAGCAAAAAAAAGCCAAATATAATCGTTTTTATCTATTGGCAAAAAAAGTGATAGTAAAAGTACCGCAAAGCCAATACCAAAATGTATTCTCAAATTTCTTTCCTGAATAATAGAAAATATTATCCCATCAATAGCATGTGTAAAAGATTCTTTTAAATTACTCGAACCCAATTGTTCTTTTGGGCTTTCGTTCAATTCTTGGTTTATATACTTTTTCTGTGAGTGTTGTACCATATTTCACCGCCTCAATATTATTTTCTAAATGTCGTGGATTTATATTCTCTTTTAAAGATTTTATTACATTTTCAAGTTTTACCAAAGAAGTTGCTTTTATCATTACTCCAAGCATAATCATGTTTGCATAGATTTCTGAATTAAATTTTTCATAAGAAATTTTTGAGGCTGGAATATGAATAACTCTTTTAGTCATTCTATAAACGTTATGTGGTAAATCTTTAATATATGTATCATCAATAATTATTATACCATTATTTTTCACATATTTACACTGATTGAGCATTGAAGGATGAAGAATCATTAAAATATCAAAAATGGTAGCTTTAGGAAAATAAATAGGTTCATCTGATACCAAAAGATCACAATAACTTGGGCCACCTCTTACTTGAGCAGTATAATTTTGCGTTTGAATAACATACTTTCCCGCATCAACTAGCGCTTTTGCAAGTACAAGTCCAGTAATTATATTTCCTTGGCCTCCTAAACCTGCAATTCTTATAGAAAATGGCCTTGAAATATTCATTAATTACACCTCCGAAGATTTGTAGAAAATTTCTTTATATTTTTGATAAAAATCTGGACGATCTTCTTTAATAAATTCACCAATTATAATTTTGTTTTTCAATTCTTCAGGCTTGAGTGATTCTGCCTTTTCTTTTAGAACAACATTTTCTTTGAAATATTCTAAAATATCCCAAGAATTCTTCATTCCATTATATCTTCCAAAATATGTGTGACAATTTGTAAAAACTTCAATAACACTAAATCCTCGATGCTGAATTCCGTTCTTAATAAATTTTACAATTAATGGATAATGATAAATTGTAGATCTTGCAACATATGTTGCACCTGCAGAAATTGCTAAGTTAACAACATCAAAAGAATTTTCAATGTTTCCATAAGGCATCGTACTTGCAAATTTTTCATGCGGAGTAGTAGGCGAGTGTTGCCCTCCAGTCATTCCATAAATCATATTATTGAATAAAATTACTGTTAGATCTAAATTTCTTCTAGCTGCGTGCAAAAAATGATTACCTCCTATTGCGGTTAAGTCACCATCTCCACCTAAAACTATTACTTTGAAATCTGGCCGTGCCAACTTTACTCCAGTAGCGAAAGCTATAGCCCTACCATGCAAGGTATGCATAGTATTAAAATCAAGATATCCAGTAGCACGTGAAGAACATCCAATACCTGATACAACAGCAACTCTATCTTTTTCAAGTTTTAATTGATCAACTGCCTCAATAAATGCTTTTAAAATTATTCCATTACCACATCCGGGGCACCATACAGTAGGCCATCTATCTACTCGTAAATAATTTATTAATTTATCTCTTTTCAACTACTTCACCTCCAACAATTTTGTTTCTATTTTTGAGACTTTAAACAAAAAATCTGTTAATGGATCGGGATAATCCTCCAGATAAATTACTCTTTTTATACCAGAATTAATTATTAATCTAGCACAAACAGAACATGGTTTATGAGTAACATAAATTGTTGAATTTTCAGTTGAAATGCCAAATCTAGCAGCTTGCATCAAAGCATTTTGCTCAGCATGTAATGCATAACAAACTTCCTGATTTTTACCAGATTCAATTTTTAGATCGTCTCTAATACATCCTATTGAGTCACAATGCGGAAATCCCGATGGAGGTTGATTGTAACCGGTAGCTAAAATTCTTTTATTTTTAACAATCACAGCACCAACTTTTCTGTGAAAACAAGTTGAACGAGAAGCAATTAATAAAGCTATTTTTGCAAAATATTCATCCCACTTTTCTCTATTATCAGGGCCAAATTTAATTTCTAAACTATCTAAATATTTTTTTAGTTCCATTTAATCACCTCTACATTCTTAACAATTAAATTTTAATATATTCAACAATAAATGCAAATTACTCTATATTTAGTTTAACACAATAAAATATGTTTTTATCTAAAAAAAGGAAAAATACACTTCTATTCTCAGTATGTTATGATAAAATTGTAATTAAGGAGGGAAAATTATTGAAAAGTGGTAAAGAAAAAATCGAATGGGTTTCAAATTTCATGCCTTTACTTAATTTATTATCAACCGAATATAAAGACACTTTAAAAAATTTAAAAATTGGTATGTCCATTCATCTTGAAGCAAAAACCGCTTATCTAGCAATTATTCTAAAAAAATTAGGTGCAGAAGTTATTTTAACTGGTTGCAATCCACTTTCAACGCAAGATGACGTGGCAGAGGCTTTAAAAGATTATGGTATTAAAGTATATGCCAAAAGAACTCATAGTGAAAAAGAATATTTTTCTTTTTTAAATAAAGTTTTGGATCACAACCCAGATCTAATATTAGATGATGGAGCAGATCTAAGTGTTTTAGTACATATTCAAAGAAAGGATGCTCTTAAAAACTTAAAAGGAATTTCAGAAGAAACTACCACTGGAGTAAGAAGGATTAAGAACTTAGAAAAACAAAAAATATTAAAAGTCCCAGTTATAGCTGTTAACAATGCTAAAATGAAACACATGTTTGATAATAGATACGGAACTGGTCAATCTACTTGGGATTCAATTATGAGAAATACAAATTTATTAATAGCTGGAAAAAATGTAGTTGTTGCTGGATATGGTTGGGTTGGGCGTGGAATTGCACTTAGAGCAAAAGGCTTAGGTGCTAATGTAATTGTTACAGAAGTTGATCCCATTAGAGCTTTAGAAGCTCATATGGATGGATATAAAGTGATGAAAATTAGTGAGGCTTCTAAAATAGCAGATTTTGTAATCACTTCAACCGGATCAAAAAATGTGATTTCTTTAAAAGATATTCAAAAAATGAAAAACGGAGTTGTTCTAGCAAACGCTGGTCATTTTAATGTTGAAATCCCAATTGATGAAATTGAAAGACATTCCACTAAAAAATACCAAATCAGAAAAAATATAACATGCTACATTCTTAATAACAAAAAAATTTTTGTTATTGGTGAGGGAAGATTAGTAAATTTAGCAGCTGCAGACGGACATCCTATTGAAATTATGGATATTTCTTTTGCCTTACAAGTTTTGTCTCTAATTCATCTTTCAAATAATTACTTAAAAATGAAAGCTAAAGTATATGATTATCCTGAATTTTTAGATAATAAAGTAGCTGAATTAAAACTTAAATCTCTTGGAATAAAAATTGATAAACTAACTAGTGAACAAAAGAATTATTTGAAAGGATTCTGAGAGCATGGATAAAACTATTATTTTAAAAAGCGTTAAAAATGATAGTTTGCACTGTGCAATAATTGAAAATAATAGACTTGTTGAAATGTTTTCAGATGAAGATGAAAAACTTACTGGAAATATTTATCTTGGAAGAGTAGATAGAGTTGTAAATGCATTGGATGCTTTATTTGTGAATATTGGTGAAAATAAAAACGGTTTCTTAAGAAAAAAAGATATTCCTCAAAAGTTTTTAGATTTAGTAAATTATGATATTTTCAAACCAAAATCCAAAATTCTAGTACAAGTAAAAAAAGATCCGGTAGCGAATAAAGGGCCTCAATTGACTGCAAATATTAGTTTGGCCGGTCGTTTTCTTGTAGTTTTTCCTTTCACTGACGTTACAGGTGTTTCAAAAAAAATTGAAACTCAAACTGAGAAAGAGAGATTATACAAAATAGCTTCTCAAATTTTGGAAAAATACGGTATAGGAGTCATTATTAGAACTGCTTCTGAAGGAGTAGACGAAAGTTATCTTTTTGAAGAAGCTGAGAACCTTATTGAAAAGTGGAATCAAATTTATACTAAATTTAAACGTGGAAAGAAAGCTAAATTGTTGCATCATGAAGAAAGTTCCATTGATTATATTTTAAGAGAAAAATTAACGAAAGATGTATCTTTAATTATTACTAACAACACTGAACATGTTCAGTTTATAAGTAAATATATAAAAAACTTTCCAAAAAAACCTAAAATTGAAATTATAGATTCTGATCCCTTTGATTATAAAAATATATACAACATGTACAAAGAATTATTTAAAAGAAAAATAAATCTTCCATCAGGTGGAGAAATTATAATTGATAAAACCGAAGCGTTAACAGTTATTGATGTAAATTCTAAACATTTAACTTCTACACTAAATCAGCAAGAAACCGCATTAATTACAAATCTTGAAGCAGTTGAAGAAATTTTTAGACAATTACGGTTAAGAAATATTGGTGGAATTATTATTATTGATTTTATTGATATGAACGATGATGCTGACAGAAAAAAAATTCTCGAAAAGGTAAATGAAGAAACCAAAAAAGATAAAAGTAAAATAGAAATTTTTGGTTTCACAAGATTAGGTCTTTTAGAATTATCCCGAAAACGAACTGTGAAATCTTTTTTCGATATATCGACTACAAGATGTCCAGTCTGTAATGGTACAGGATTAATTTTATCGCCAAAAACTTTAATAAAAGAAATTTATCACGAATTAAATAACAAACCAGAAAATGCTAAAGAAGTTATAATAAAAGTTCATCCCAGTCTAAAAGGAAAAATAAACAAAGATGAAATAAAAAAATTATATAATTTAGAGACACATATACACTACACTTATCATGACCCTAAAACCTTTGAATTAACTTGGAAAATTTAAATATAAGGGGGGAAATTCTTTTGAAAAAAATTGAATTAATATTTGAAAAAACTAATGAGAAAATTGTTTTAAAATATGGAGAAAATTTGTTAAAAATTGTTGATCAATTCAAAAAATATTATGATTCTCCTATAGTTGCTGCAAAGATTAATAATTCAATTATTGAGTTATTTAGGCCCTTGGAGCGTAGTGGAACTATTGAATTTTTGGATATCAATTCAGTAGATGGCTTTAGAATTTATCAACGTGGCTTATTATTTGTTTTAAAAATCACTTTAAAAAAATTATTTCCAGAATATTCTTTGAAAGTTTCACATAGTATTGGAAAAGCAATCTATTGTGAATTAAAAAATGATGATTCGAAAAAACTTTTATCTAGTGAAGAAATTAATAAAATAAAATCTGAAATGAACAAGCTTATTTCAAAAGATATTCCGTTTAAAAAATATGAACTTTTAAAATCTGAAGCAATGGAACTTTTTCGAAAATTTGGATACTATGATAAAGTTAACTTGTTAAAATACAGAAAGAAAAAAACCGTTAAAATTTATCAATTAGATGAATTTTATGATTATTTTTATGGTTATATGCCACCAAGCACAGGTATTTTAAAATATTATGATTTGAAAAATTATTCAGATGGTTTTGTTTTGGTTCTTCCTGAATTTAAAAATAAAAAACCTGTTTTAAATTTTAAGCCTCTCCCGAAACTTTCAGCTGTATTTTTGGAGTATCAAAAATGGTTAGAAATAATGGATATTGATAGTGTAGGAGATTTAAACGATTTAATAGCAAAAGGAGAAAAAGATGTAACTGATTTAATAATTATGTCTGAAGCTCTACATGAAAAACGTATAGCATTTATTGCTGAAGAAATAAAGAAACGCAAAAATGTTAGATTAATTCTTATTGCGGGACCTTCCTCAAGTGGTAAAACTACATTTTCTAAACGTCTAATGGTCCAACTCAGAGCAAGTGGATTAAGACCAGTAACTATTTCTTTAGATGACTATTTTGTTGATAGAGAAAAAACCCCTAAAAATGAAAAAGGAGAATATGATTTCGAAGCTTTAGAAGCTATTGATATTGAGTTGTTCAATAAAAACCTTATTGATCTTTTCAGTGGTAAAGAAGTTGAAATACCAAAATTTGATTTTACAGTCGGGAAAAGAAAATCTAAAGGAATTTATTTGAAAATTGATAAAGACCAACCAATAATCATTGAAGGAATACACGGCTTAAATCCCAATTTAACTCCTCTTATACCTGAAGAACTAAAATTTAAAATTTATGCTAGTGCATTAACTCAAATAAATTTAGATAATACAAATAGAATACATACTACTGATACCCGCTTGCTGAGAAGAATCGTAAGAGATAGCAAATTTAGAAATCATAATGCATATCATACACTTAAAATGTGGCCTAACGTAAGATTAGGTGAAGAAAAAAATATTTTTCCTTATCAAGAAAATGCAGATATTATGTTTAATAGTGCTTTGGTTTATGAATTGCCTGTTCTTAAAATTTTTGCTGAACAACTTTTAATCACAGTTCCTGATAATGTCCCTGAAACATCTGAAGCCACAAGATTACTTAAAATTCTCGACTATTTCTTGCCTATTACAAATTTAGAGGACATTCCAAGAACCTCTATCATTAGAGAATTCATAGGAAGGAGTGTGTTCAAATATTGAAAAAATATTTTTTTATACTATTTATTTTCATTCAAGTTTTTATTTTTTCTTTCAACATTATAATTGATGATATAACAATTGAAGCTTCCGAAGTTAATTTTTCAGTTGTTAAAAAAATTCTAGAAACCTATTCATCATTCTTAAACGATGAAAAAATTAATTTTGGAAGTTTGGGTTCCTTTAGTTATATAGAATGGCATGACAAACTTGTTGCATTTTCAAATGAAGTGGTAGTACTAAATGATAGTGCTCAACAAAATATTTTTATAGACGATGTTCTAGATTTCTTTGAAATAAATTATTTTAAAGATGATAATGGGACTTATTATCTTGCAACCATGGTTATTAATGATTTAAAAGATTTTGGAAGTTATTTTCAAATTGACTACTTAGGTAAAAATTCAATTTCGACCATTATTGATAATGATAATTTCTATATAATTTCGTTAAAATACGTATATTTTAACGAAAAAATATACTTACCAAATGAAGTAATTTTCACAAAAAAAATTCAAAATACAATTGACATAGCTTTTAACGATCTTCCAAACAGGATAATAATTCAATTAATTCAAACGTATAAAATTTCAAATATTAAATTTTATTCATTTAGCGAAAAGGTAATAGGTTATGATCCAAACACCTTAGTCGTAATATTTAATAATTCTGAATCTAATTTAATTTTTGTAAGAAATTATTCACCAGACTTTAATGGCAATGACTGGCAAAGATTCTCTTTATCAACAAGTATAGCTAAAAAGATTAGTTCAAAATTCAATTTTAAAATTTATTATATACCATTTATTCAATTACCTTTAGATGCACCGGGAATAGTTATATTTACTTCAAATGATAATTGGGAAGAAATCAAAAAAATCATAGAAGGTGAGATCAAATGAAAAGAGTATTGATTTTTGTGTTTGTTTTAATAAGTTTTTATATGTTTTCTCAAAAAATTGCATTAGTCGAAAATAATGATATAATTTTCTCAGAGGTACACATAAATGAAGTAACAGTTGAAGCTCTTTTTAATATTTTGAGTTCATATGAAAATTCATTTGTTCCTAAAAACATCTTGATAGCTTACTATTTTGTCGATACAGCTCTTATTTTAGATTTCAATTCATCACTTATTCAAGATTATTCTGCAGAACAAGAAGTTCTGTTCTTGTTGCAGGTACTTTATACATTATTTGATAATATCAATGGCATAGATAGAATTTATATTTTATTAGATGGAAAACAAACAAATCTTTTAGTTAAATACATAAATATTTATTTTTCATTTCCTAAAGATTTATATAAAATTCCAAATTAGGGGGGAAGTTTATGGCTGAAAAATTTAACTTACAAGACAGGTTTTTAAATATTCTAAGAACAAATAAAATTCCTGTGAAAGTTTATTTAGTTAATGGTTTCCAAACAAAAGGTATTATCCGTTCTTTTGATAGTTTTACTATGTTGCTTGAAAATGGGACACAACAAAATCTTATTTACAAACATGCTGTGAGCACTATTATGCCAGAAAGTTTTGTAAAACTAATAAAAACACAATCTGAGGAGGATGAAGAAAATAAAATAGATAATAAAGATGATAATGAAGAATAAATGTTTACTTTTAAGTATTTCTGGCCCTTCAAACAGTTTTTTAGAGATTTTTGAAGAATTAGAACAATTATGTAAGACTTTAAATTTTGAAGTGGTTGACAAAATTTTTCAAAAAAGACTAAAGCCTGATCCTAAATATTATATTGGAATAGGGAAATTAGAGAAAATAAATTCTTTAATTGAAAATTCGCAGATAAATTGTTTAGTAATTAATGATGATTTAAGTCCTTTACAAAGAAAAAATATTGAAAAATTTCTAAATATTAAAGTTTATGATCGTACTGAAATTATTTTAGAAATTTTTTCTAAACATGCTCATACAAAGGAAGGAAAATTACAAGTTGAAATTGCAAGATTAAATTATTTGCTCCCTTATCTTCTAGGCAAAGGAAAAGAGTTATCAAGACTTGGTGGTGGAGTAGGTACTAGAGGACCAGGTGAAAAAGAGTTAGAGTATTCTAAAAGATACATCAAAAATAGGATTAAAATTTTGAAAAACAATTTAAAAAAGCTCGAAAATAACAGAGAAATAATTAGAAAAAAAAGGTTTAAAAGTGACACTATTAAAATTTCAATTGTTGGCTATACAAATGCTGGTAAATCAACATTACTTTCAAAACTAACTGGTGAAAAAATAAAATCGAAAAATGAGATGTTTACTACCCTTTCTACTTTATCTAGAAAAGTTAAATTACCTTCAGGTAGAATTGCAATTTTCACTGACACAGTTGGATTTATTCGAAATTTACATCCCAAGATAATTGAAGCATTTCATTCAACATTAGAAGAAATTAAGTATTCAGATATTATTTTAATTTTGCTTGATAGCTCTGATATCGAATTCGAAAAGAAACTAGAAACTGTTTTAAATACTCTTGAAAGTATAGTTCCTTATGAAAAACCTTATTTTATGGTCTTCAATAAAATTGATTTAATTCCTAATGAACATTTGAATTTTCTAAAAACTAGATTTTCTGAAGCTGTTTTTATTTCAGCTTACAAAAATTTAAATATTGACAAATTACTCTTGCAAGTTGATAAATTAATTGATAAAATAACAAAGCAGGTGACAATAGAAATTAAAAATAAATATTTGCATATTTTGTATAAATACAAACATTTTATAAACTTTAAAATTTTAGATATTCAAAATGAAAATGTTTTAGTTAAATTATCAGGCCCAGAAAATTTAATTACCAAAATAACAAAGGAGGCAAACCGATGAAGAAATTTTTGATAATTTTTTTATTTTTAATAGTTTTTATCGCTTTTTCAAACTTTATTCCTCCTGTTGATGATAGTTACATTACTTCTTCATTTTTGGAATTTAGAAGTACAGGAGATACCCCTCATTTTCATGGTGGAGTTGATTTCAGTACTTTTTTAAAAGAAGGAATTCCTATTAAAGCAGTTTATGAGGGAAATCTTTCCCGTATAGAGATTAATGATGAAATTTATGGTAATGTTGTTGTAATTCAGCATCCAAATGGATATAAATCTTTATACGCTCACTTAAGTATGTTCCCTAAAAAAATTCAATCAATTGTAGATGATTTAATAAGTGAGTTTGGAAATAATAAAATTGAAGTGAATTTTCCTGAAAATGAGATAAGTTTTTCTCAAGGAGAAATTGTTGGTTATAGTGGAAAAACAGGTGAAGCTATCAAACCACATATTCACATTGAAATTAGAAATTCTAATGAAACAATGTTATTTGACCCTCTTAATTTCATCAATGCTGAACCTTTAAATGGTGAAATAGTAATTAAAGAAATTGTTATTGATGGGAAAAAATTTGATTTTGTAGAGGGACAAACATATGAATTCCAAAATAATTTCCCCCACATTGCCATTAACGCTTTTCTTCAAGTTAACAAAAATATAATAGGATTGAAAGAATTAAAACTTTATTTTTCAAATAAATTAGTGTATCATATAATGTTCGATGAATTACCAATTGAAGAAATGAATAAACCATTTACAGTTTACACAGATGATTCTATTGCAGCAGGTTATATTTACAAAGCTTATTATAAATTGTATCCTGAAACAATTGGTTATTCAGTCAAACAAAATAACTTTCCAACTTTTAATCAAAATTTGGATTTTTTCCCTGTGTCTATAGAACTAATTGACTTTTGGAATAGAAAAGAAATTTTTAATTTTAATTTAAAAAGGGGTAATTAATATGTTTTTTTTCAAAAAGCGTAAGAAAAATTTAAGTATTAATCCATTTTATAAAGAAGGAAATAATTTAGTTGTTTATTTAAAATGCGAAAAATGCGGTGAAGTTTTCAGAAGCCATTTAAGAAAAGGTTATGATTTTATAGTAAACTATGATAATCCCAATGTTCCTTTTATGATTGAAAAAGTATATGTAGGTTCAAAATGCCCTAATAAAATAGAACTTAAAGCTCAATTTACTGGTTCATATAAACCAGTAAGTTTTGAAATACAAGGTGGTAAATTTATCACCAAAGAAGATTTTGAAAAGGAGGGTAAAGGATGAAAAGACTTTTCACTAGTGAAAGTGTAACAGAAGGTCATCCTGACAAGGTGGCAGATCAAATTAGTGATGCCATCTTGGACGCGATTTTGGAACAAGACCCTAAGTCAAGGGTTGCTGTTGAAACATTAGTAACAACAGGTTTAGCATTTGTTTCTGGAGAAGTTACTACACGAGCATATGTTGATGTTCAAGATATTGTAAGAAAAACTATTTTAGATATTGGATATACTCGTGCTAAGTTTGGATTTGACGGAGAATCTTGTTCTGTTATTTCTTCTATCCATAGTCAATCTCCAGACATTGCTTTAGGTGTTGATAACGCATATGAAGCCAAAGAAGGAGAATTAAAAGCAGAGGATGATTTAGACAAAGTTGGAGCAGGAGACCAAGGAATGATGTTTGGATATGCTACCAACGAAACCGAAGAATATATGCCTCTATCAATTATGTTAGCTCATAAGCTTGCTATGAAATTAAGTGAAGTCAGAAAAAACAAAACTATTCCATTCTTAAGACCAGATGGAAAAACACAAGTAACAATTGAATATGATGAAAATGACAAACCTGTTAGGGTTGATACTGTTCTAATATCAACTCAACACGAACCTGATGTTACTATTGCAGAAATAAAAGAAGCTTTGATAAAATACGTTATCGATCCTATAATACCTGAAAACCTTAGAGACGAAAAAATGAAAATTATTGTTAATCCAACAGGTAGGTTTGTACTTGGAGGACCTTCTGCTGATACTGGTTTAACTGGAAGAAAAATTATTGTCGATACATATGGTGGAGCTATTCCTCATGGTGGAGGAGCATTTAGTGGAAAAGATCCAACTAAGGTTGATAGATCAGCTCATTATTTCGCACGATACGTTGCTAAAAACGTTGTAGCTGCCGGATTAGCAGATAAATTTATGATTCAAATTGCTTATGCAATAGGTATGGCAAAACCTGTTTCAATAATGATTAACACTTTTGGAACTGCAAAAATTGATGAAGAAAAAATTCAAAAGGCTATTTTAGAATTATTTGACTTTAGGCCTGGTGCTATTATTAAAAAGCTTGATTTGCTTAGACCAATTTATAGAAAAACAGCAGCATATGGCCATTTTGGAAGAAATGAACCAGAATTCACATGGGAAAAATTAGACATGGTTAATGAATTAAAAAAATTATTATAAATAGGAGGTTGAATAGATATGCCAAATATAAAATCTGCCAAAAAAAGAGTAAAAGTTTCTGAAAGAAATAGATTAATTAACAAAGCATATAAAACTAGAATGAAAAATTCTATTAAAAAAGTTGTAAAAGCTATTGAAGATGGTAAGTCTCACGATGAAATTTTAACACTCGCTAAAGAAGCACAAAGTTTTATAGACAAAGCTGCTAAAATTGGTGCAATACATAAAAATGAAGCATCAAGAAGAAAATCTAGATTAATGAAACTTGTTAATGATTATTTATCTAAGGAGAAACAGTCGGAGGTGCAATAATGCCTTTTCATTACACAATTGAAATATTTGTAGATAAAACTAAAGCAAAAAATATTGTAGAGAATCCTAACATTAAAGAACTTGCTGAAAAAAATAATACTACTTTAGATTATGTTGACAACAAATTAGTATTAGTCTGTGCAGAAAATCAAGATTTAGATGAAGAATTAGTAAAAAAAATTTTGTCTACTTTAAAAGGAGCAGTAAAGGCTAAAGCATATTTAATTGATGGGAAATCTAAAATTGAAATTTTTAATGGTGTTCTAGATCCTAAAAGTCCTTTTGGTCATTCTAAAGAGGAAATTGTCGAAAGAACAATTGAAAGCTTGGATGAAGAAGATGAAATACCTATAGATGAAGATTTGGAAGATTTTTTAGATTATAACGATGATTTAGATGACGAAGAATAGATAAAGAAAAATGGCTCCCATGTGGAGCCATTTTTTAATATCCTAAAGTATTTATTTCTTAATCAACAAAATACCGTTGATTATACTAAATATCATCAATATCACAGATATAAATATAAAAGAAACTTTGAAAGAAAACTCATCTGCAATTTTTCCAAACAGCGGAAAAAAAACAATCATATATAAACTATAAACCATAGAGCACATTGATAATATTGTTGCTCTTTTTTCGCTAGGTATTTTTTTATTTACATAATCAATATACACAATGTATAGCACCCCAATTAATCCACTTAACAACATATTAAAAACATATGGAATATTTGATAATAAACCTAAAGATAATAATGAATAAGAAAACGGAATAAAAATCAGCAATCTCTTTAAACCAAGTTTTTTCTCAACTCTGTGTGTGAAATATGACATAATAGCACTAAAAATTCCAGAAAATGCCATTATAATACCTATTTGAAATTGATTAATACCTAATGATAAAAAGTAATTTTGCAAATAAAAGAAAAAAATTGTTCCAACAACTAAAATACCCTCGGAAAAGAAAATTAGATATAATACATCTTTCTTTTTCTTTAAAAACACAAAACTTATAAATGCATTAATAAAAACATCTTTAAAAGTAGTTTTTTCTTTTTCTTCAAAAATTTTAGGTTCTTTAAAAGTAAGGGATTGCAATAAAGCTATTAAACCTAATAAAGAAGAATAAATAAAAACATATTCATATTTAATTTTAGCAATATAACCACCTAATAAATACCCACTAATCATACCTATCTGTGTCAAAAGTTCAATTTTACCTGCAATTTTCATATATTCATCTTCACTATTTGTTGCTTTTAACGAATCATATAACAGAGCTTGTCCTGCTCCAGATTCTAAATTATAAGATAATGCCATTAAAGACATAGCAATAGAAAAGTGAAAAAAATTAGTTCCAAACAACATTGTAATACTTGAAATAATCCAAAAAAACCTTCCTAAAATTCTACTTAATTTTCTTCCAAAAACATCAGCTATTGAACCAGTAGGTATTTCCATTAAAAAAGAGGTTAAATGAAATATACCTTCTAATAATCCTATTTGTGTTAAGCTCATGCCCTTGTAAGCTAAATAAAGCATCCAAACAGTACTTAATAAATTAAAATTATTTAAAAATGAATAAATATACTCTCTAGTAACATTTTTCTTCATCAGCAAATAATAATTCATATTTCCTCCAAAAATGTTAAAAATAATGAGTGAATTAAGAATATGCTTAAAAGATAAAATTAAAAAGGAGCGCCGGAACACTCCTCTATTATTATTAATTTATTTAAGTTTCGTTTATTAATTAGATATAACACTTAACTATTTTCTTATTTCTGATTTTAAAAAGATCTTTACTTTTTCAAAATCTTCACCAAAATATCTATCACCTGAAAGTTCTATATTAAAATTCGAGAAAAAATCTTCAATTTTTTTTGATGACTTTAATGGTTTACGAAATTCTAATGCGACTTTCGTTAACATTGCTTCTATAGAAACCAAAGAAAGCACATTATCCAAAATGGTTAACAATTTCCTAGCAGATGTCGCTCCCATACTTACATGATCTTCTTGATATGCTGAAGTTGGAATTGTATCAACAGATGCAGGATAAGATAAAACCTTATTTTCATTACAAAGAGAAGCAGCAGTATACTGCCAAATCATATATCCTGAATTTAACCCTTCCGTGCCCGAAGATAAGAAAGGTGGTAAATTTTCATTTATTAATGGATTAATTAATCTATCTATTCTTCTTTCAATCATATTACCTAAATCTGTTAAAGCAATTGCTACAAAGTCAGCAATTAATGCCACAGGTTCGCCGTGAAAATTTCCTCCACTAATTACATCTCCATCAAATACCAAAGGATTATCAGTAGAAGCATTAATTTCATTTTCTACCACTTGTGAAGCATATACTAAAGTATCATAAACTGCTCCATAAACTTGAGGAATAGCTCTTAGAGAATAAGCATCCTGTATTTTTTGGCAATTTTTATGAGATTCTCTTATCTGACTACCATCAAGATATTCCAATAATATTTCTGCAATTACTTGCTGTCCTATATGATTTCTAACTTTTTGCAATCTAAGATCAAAAGCAGAAGGAGAACCTAATAATGCATCAACGGAACCTGCTGCAATTATTGTAGCAACTTGTAATAAATTTAGAGCATCATAAATTACCAAAGATAATATTGACGAAATATACTGAGTACCATTTAGTAAACTTAAACCCTCTTTTTCTTTTAATTTGAGGGGCTCAATGCCCTTTTTTCTTAAAACCTCACTAGTTTTTAACTTTTTTCCAGATTCAATAACATAACCTTCTCCAATAAGAGACATAGCAATGTGTGCAAGCGGAGCCAAATCTCCACTTGCACCAACACTACCTTTATCTGGAACATATGGAATTACATCATTATTTAAAAATTCTATTATCTTTTCAACTACTAGCGGTCTTACTCCTGAATATCCTTTAGCTAACGAATTAGCTCTTAAAAGCATCATCGCACGGACAATATCAATATCCAAAGGTTTACCAATAGCAGCGGAATGCGACAAAACAATATTTCTTTGCAGTTCTTCTAATTGCTCTTTAGAAATTCTAACATTTACTAATGCTCCAAAACCTGTATTGACTCCATATACTGGCTTGCCAATTTTTAAAATTTTTTCAATTTCTTTTCTTGATTCTTCCATTTTTCTTTTTGACTCTTTATCTAAAACTACTTTTTCATTTTTTCGAGCAACACTATGAACATCAACTATTCTAAGATTATTTCCATTAATGTTAACCAAAGTTAAATCACTCCTTTTTAAAATCTACATATTTTATTTTATCTTTTTCACTATTTCTAGCCAGAATAAATAAAAAATCTGATAATCTATTAATATAAGCTATAATCTCTTTTCTAACTTTTTCTTTTTTAGAAAGGCTAACTATTCTTCTTTCAGCTCTTCTAGCTATTGTTCTTGCAATATCTAAAAGTGCGCTGACTTTATTTGAACCTGGTAAAACAAATCCTTTTAAACTTACATTTTTCTCATATTCAGCAACTAACAGTGTTAGTTCTTCAATTTCTTTTTTACTTATTAATTCTATAAATTTTTCACCTTTAGCTAATTCTGATGAAATTCGAAAAATTTGTTTTTGAATTTTTTCAATAGTATCTTTTTCATTAGCTTCTAAATAATTTTTTATTAAACCTAAGTAAGAATTTAATTCATCCAATGTTCCATAAGCTTCTACTCTGATATCATCTTTATACACTCTTTCACCATTTGCTAAATACGTTTTCCCATTATCCCCTGTTTTAGTAGTAATCATTATTGATCCCCCTTCTTTTTACTAATCTTTACCGCTTTAATAATTTCAAATTCTAATAAAAGCAAAAAACCCAATGGAATGAAGAGCAGATACAAAAGCAAATGTTGATTAGGAATTTTTACATAAACTATTGCATTTAAACCTTTTTCAAATGAAATTTTTTCATAATAAACTTTTTTGCCTCTAAAAAAAGTTATGTTTTGATAAACATTTGGAAAAATTTCACTTACATCTTTGGCAAAGTCACTTTCAGAAATTATCCGATTATTTGAATCGAATATAATAAAGTTTGATTTTATTTTAGGAATTTTGTAAATTTTAGAATTTATAATATAAAATAACTCATATTTATTGTTTGATAAATTTATTACATTATATCCTTCAAATACATTTTTAATTTCTAATATTGTTCCTTTGTAATACAATTTATCATTTTCGACAACATAACCATCAGGACTTTTAATATTAATAAGTTCTTTAATTAAGGTATCATAATTTTCAATATTATTTTCCAAAATTTTTTTATAAGTATTAAAGTTGCTAATAACTTGATACTTATCGATCAAATAAAAAATATATGGAAATAAAAATAAAATTATTGAAATAACAATAATTACAAATTTTTTCATTTTTTCACTTCCTTACTTTATTTAAAATTTTATCTCTAAACTATCAATGATTCTTTTATTGATATCATATGTTGTCAATTTAATAATGCTATTTGTTATATTTAAAATTACGAAATTATATTCTTTATAAAATTTAACTAAAAAATCATTATCACACTTTTTAGAATAAAGAGATGCTCCTCCACCACCAGTAATTACATAGTTTATACCATCAACCATAAATCTTTGATAATTATGATCATGGGCAGAAAAGACCAATTTTATACCTAAACTTCTAAAAAGATCATGCAATGAATTCATAGATTTTATAGTGGGATTTTTACAATATCCTCCTACAGTGAAAATTGGATAATGAATAAAGACAATTGTATTCTTAGAAACATTTTCAATTAAAAACTTTTTAATATTTTCTAATCCTGTATCAACATCCAAATAAATAAATCTATAATTTAAAAAATCCGAATAGTAATTATCAACACCAAAAAATTGAATGAAAAATTCATCCGGATTTTCGTGATTTCCTTTTACAACTTGGAAGTAAGAATTTTTCCTCAAAGGTAGTGTTATATCAAAAAATAATTCCCAATCTTTTAAATTGTTTCCTTTATTTACCATATCACCTAAATGTACCACTACATCAGGAGAAAATTCAGAAATCATTCCAACGATTTTTTTATGTATTTTTGCTCCCCATCTACTGTCTCCATAAATTGCAACAATAAAACCATCTGAAAAATCTGGATAATTAAATTTAAAATTTTCAGATAGTCCTTTTATTAAGACTTTGTCTTCAATTTTCATATAAACAGAGTGAGAAAAGATTAGACTATAAAAAATAATCAATAAAAGAAAAATAAAGAATTTTTTCATCAATCAGCACTTCCAGAGTTTTCCTTTATTTCTATAATTTCAAAACCAATTTTATTTTTCAAGTCTTCAAGTAAAATTAAAAGTTTTTCAACTAAATCATTAGGTACAATTATTCTCAAAATACCATTCTCATATTTCCTAACATTTACTAAATTATCTTCTGATTCTAGTATATAACTTAGAATATGGACTTTTTCTTTATCAATTTTTATTAAAATGTCTTTTTCCAAATTAATCTCTCCTTTGAATTTCTTTATTTATAAAAGGACACTCAGATCCTAAATTCCCTTTTTTAATAAATTCTTTAAAATGACCAATAAAAACTGGCTTTTCAAGAGGGCACTGGTTCATAAACTTAGCAAACAAAACAAATTTTTCAACTATCTCTTCAGACATATCGAAATAAATTTTCCAAGAAGCTTCATTTGCTTTTTCAGGTTCAATTAACATAATTTCAGTAAAAAACTTTCTAACAGCTTGAATATTTTCATTTTCTTTAATTGCAATTTCTTTTCCAAGCTTAGTTAATGTAATTGCACCTCTTCTTTCGTAAAAAATTAAACCTTTTTTGGCTAAAGAATCTAATGATTGTTTAGCAGAAGGCATTTTCACTTTCGCAAAATCAGATACTTTTTTTAACCTAGTCCAACCCATTTCATTTAAAGTCAAAAAAACAATTAAAAGATACTTTCTTTCAGCAGAAGTCAAATTACATTCTTCGGGCATTTTTTAATTACCTCCTTAAATAAGACTATACTAATTTAATTATATCACAACAAATTGATTATTCATCTATTTCTACATATACTTGCAACAACTTCAAAGTTGCTTCAATTGCATCGATGTGTGTTCTCTCATATCCATGTGAAGCATATACTCCTGGACCTATTAGACCGTGTCTTATATCATAGCCAGCTCTTAAACTACTTTCAACATCAGAACCATAATACGGATAAATATCAACGGTATAATTAACTTCAGCAATATTAGCTGCTTTAATAAGTTTTGAAACCGTTTCATAATCATATGGTCCGCCTGAATCTTTTGCGCATATTGATACAGAATAAACATTTGAATTGAGGCCCTCACCTACAGCTCCCATATCTACAGAAATAACTTCAGAAACATCTTCAGGAATCGAACTAGCTGCTCCATGACCTACTTCCTCATAGCTTGTAAACATCATATATACTTTTCTTTTTGGTTGAACAGCATAATCTCTTATAGATTTTGCAAGACCTAATAAAATACCAACTCCGGCTTTATCATCCAAATGTCTACTTTTAATAAAACCTGTTTTAGTTAAAATTGTTCTTGGTTCAAAAGATATATAATCTCCTGGCATAATACCTAGATCTTTTACATCTTGTTCGTTTGAAACTTTTTGATCTAAAACCACTTCTATATTTTCATCATTTCTTTCTAAAGTTCCTACTTCTTTATAAACATGTACAGATGGTTTTGTTAAATATATAGTTCCAGTATATTCTTTACCATCTCTTGTGTGAATAATGCAATTTTCATTTTCAACATGATTAAATGGGAACGAACCTATTTTACTGATGCTTAATCTACCATTGTTTTTTATGTGTTTTACCATAGCACCTAATGTATCAACATGGGCAACAAACATTATAGCATCACTTTCACCATGTCCTAAATCAACTAATAAATTATTTTTTTTGGTCAAAGTGTAGCTAAATCCCAATTTTTTAAATTCTTCTACTAAATATTTTATGGCCCTATGAGTAAAACCAGTAGGACTAGGAATTGAACATAAATCAAGTATTTTTTGAATGCTAAATTGAACATATGACATATCAATACCTCCTTAAATGTTTTATTAAAACTTTTTCCAAATCGAATTGTGTATAAAAATCTTTGAACTCTTCATATAATATAGAATTTTTGTCTGAAAAACAAAAAGAAAGAGTATAGTTTTTAGATTTTTTTAATGAATTCAAATTGCTCTCGTTTTTTAAAATTTCTTGTATTTCAAAAAAATTTTTTTCTTCACCTTTATATTGATATACAGGTACCTCTAAAATTTTAAAATCTCCATTATAGCAAATACCAATATCAATTTTAACATCACTTAAATAATTCATTATTTCATCAAAGTCTTTTAATTCAATAAATTTAATTTTATAATTATACTTTTTTGAAAATTCTTCTAATATTTCAGGAATTATTCCTTTATAATATTCCTGATACTTTTCACACAAAACAGGTAAAATTAATATACCTATTTTTATTTCTGAATGAATTTTAAATGCTAACAAGTAGATAAAAGTTGTTAAAAGAGCACCTAACATTGCTTCGGCAAGAGCAACGTCTGGAGCAAAATAGGTGATATACAATCCAACAACTAAAATACTTAGTATTGTCCTATAAACAAATGCATTAAAAGCTTTTTTAGAAAATATTGCAAATCCAGATAATAAAATAGTTAAAAGTAATAAAATATATCTAACTATTACCAATCTTTTTCCCTCTCTTTGTAATTGCATAAGCAATAAAATATGTTACTGATGGAGAACCAATTAGTAAAATTAAAAGCGCAATCAATGATTTGGAAAAATATAATTTCGAAAACATTAAGGATATTAAAATTAATATTCCTCCTGCAGTATCACCTGCACTAATAAAATGAATTTTTTTCAAAAGATTTTTTGATTTTAAAGCAAATACGTTATTTAAAATCATCAAAGTTACTCCAAAATAAATTAAGGATATTTGTATAATTGACATTAAAAATCACTCCTTGAAATAAATGAAGCAATAATAAACGAACCACCTATTGATAACAATAAATAAAATATTCCTACTTCAAATATAAATTGCAAATTATAAATATATGATAAAACCATTAACAACAAAGACATCTTTGTTGAAATAGACAACAATGGTATTAATCTTTCATAAATATTTTTGCTTTTTACAACAAATATTATAGAAATTAAAATTGAAAAAGTGATTCCAATAGCTCCAATTAACATATTATCCCTCATTCTATTTTATGTATATAGATATTTTTTTCATCATGATCAAAAACAATAGTTTTAGGGGTTAAAGTAATTTTTATTATTTTTCTCAACATTTCAAAATTATCTTTATATTCTAAAACTTCAATTGCTTCTTTCTTGAAAAAAACCAGTAGTATAGCTTCATAAACGACTCTTGGAATTAGTATTAAAACATCCAAAACTAATTGCAAAAAATTATATTTATTTAAAGAAATAAATATACTAATAAGTAAAGAAATAAAAAAACTATACCAAAATTTCTCCACTCCAAAAAATGCTAATAAAAACAAAAGACCTAACAAAAAATTAGTACTTATATAAATCATACATACCACTCACTTTTCAATGGCCTTCTCATTAATTCAATCATTGAAGTTTTTGGATCTTTTCCATTAAATAAAATATCATAAACTTCTTTAGAAATCGGCATATCAATGTTTCTTGTACGCGAAAAATTAACAACTGCCTGAACAGTATACATACCCTCAGCCACCATATTTGTTGTTCTTAAAACTTCTTTTAAAGACATTCCTTTGCCAATTAGCTCACCTAATTTTCTATTTCTGCTATATTTACTACTACAAGTTACAATTAAATCACCGACACCCGCCAAACCAAAAAAAGTTTCTTCTTTTGCACCTAACATTTTTCCGAATTTCATCATTTCAAATAGAGATCTTGTCATTAAAGCAGCCTTAGAATTATCCCATCCTCCGAGTCCATCCAAGATACCCGCAGCTATTGCCATTACATTTTTTAATGCTCCAGCAATTTCTACTCCAACAATATCTTTAGAAGAATATACTCTAAAATAATCATTGCTTAATATCTTCTGCAATAAATTATAATTACTACCTGCAACTGTTACAGCTGTAGGAATCTTTTTTGCAACTTCTTCAGCGTGAGACGGTCCAGATAAAACTGCATAAGGTATATTAAAATATTCTCTTACGATTTCAGATACTCTTTTTAAGCTTTCTATTTCGATACCCTTTGATAAATTTAAAATTAATGAAAATCTATAATCATATTTTGCAATTTCTTTCAAAACATTTCTAATAAATTGGACTGGAATTGCAATAACTAAAATTTCAGAAAAATCTAGAATTTCTTTTAAATCATTTGTTAATTTAGATTTTACTTCAACATTTTCTAAATAAGGTGTTTGTTTAGTTTTATTAACTTCTTCAACATATTCCTTACGCCTTCCCCAAATCAATACTTCATGAGAATTATCAATCAACAAATTACCAAAAGAAATTCCCCAACTTCCTGCTCCAAGAATCCCTATCTTCATTCAACTTAGCACCTCCATTAACTTTTTAACCGACCATTTTACTGCAGGCGTTCGATAGGGATTAGATTCACTATCTAATTTTAAAATCCATTCACTTCCTTTTTCATAGAGAACCAAAAAATAATGTTGAACAAAATCTTTATCTGATGATATTATTTTAATTAGATATTCATTATCTTTATTTGTATTTTTAAAAACTCCCTTTACAATAAATATTTTATTTTCATCCTTGAAGACTTTCTCATTAATCGTATCAATTTTTTTAATATCAATTTTGCCTTTTGCATGAGGCATTTCATGTTCACCTCCAATTAATCTTTCAATCTTTCCTGAAGAAATTTTTTGAATTTTTAATCTATAAATATTTCTTCCAAATTTTATCCATTTTTTCTCGTATCTAGTTAGAAAAGATCTTTTGGGATTTTTTTCAATTGGAAATATTTTAAAAAAGCCACTTATTTCTGCGTTTTCTTTTGCTTCAACTACATACCATTCTTGGTCACTCAATAATTCAAAATAACCGTTTTTCTTTAAAACCACAGATAAAATTTCAAAAAAATCCCTTAAGACTAATCTACGATGTGAATGTGAATTTTTATACCACGGAATAGGAAAATTCATAATTACCTTTTCAACTGATTCATCGTTAAAAAATTCTTTTAATCCGAACTTACCATCAACCAAAATTAATTTTGCATTTTTTATATTATTATTTTTTAACTTTTTTTGAGCCTTAACCATTGAAGTAATGGATAATTCAAAACCAACATAATTAATTTCAGGGTTCGATTTACAATAATAAGAAGCAAATTCTCCATTACCAAAACCTATTTCAACATGAATAGGATTATTATTTCCAAATATTTTTGACCAATCTAAAGGAAATTTATTAAAATTTTGAGGTTTGAATTCATACTCAGGAAAAAGCTCCATTTCTTATCACCTTTTCTTTCAAAATTTTATCTATAGCTTTCGGAATTAAATCAATAATCTCTGAAATCAAATTTCGACCTTCCGGGCTAATAAGTTCCGAAGTAATTCCCAAAATATAAACTGACGAAATCGCACTACTTAGTAATTCTTCACCTTGTGCAATAAAACCAGCAATCAATCCAGATAAAATATCACCGCTACCACCTTTTGCAAGAGAAGAATTTCCTGAAATATTAAAATAAATCTTATTTCCATCAGAAATCAAAGTGGTCGAATCTTTTAACACAATGATATTTCCTAATTCTCTAGACTTATTTTTTAATATTTCTAAATTGTACTTTACTTCACTAATAGAAAGTTTAAATAATTTTGAAAATTCTCCTGGATGTGGTGTAAAAATAAGATTGCTCTTTCCTTTTATGGCATCCAAATTATTGGTAAGGTTTATAATAGCATCTGCATCAACAATTACTGGTTGATTTGTATTTTCAATAAATTCTTTAGTAAATTGTATTGTTTCAGGCTCATTTCCAATTCCAGGGCCTAAAACATATACAGTTTTTTCATCTTCAACAGAAAAAATCTTTTTTAAATGTTTTATTGTAAAATAATCACCTTCCAAAATTAAAGGAATTATTCCTGGTTCATAATTGACTGCATTCAATACAACATTTTTTAATGAAGAAATATATACTTTTCCAGCTCCTGATCTTATAGCTCCCAAAGCACTCAGGAGAGGTGCACCAAAATAATTTTTTGAACCTCCCACTACTACAACTTTTCCATATGTTCCTTTATTTGAATCTTTTTTTCTTTGTGGAATATTAACTAAATTAGAATTTATCAAATATTTATCAAATTCGGTTTCATCAATTAATTTTTTAGGAAAACCTATTTTAACAACTTCTAATTTTCCAGTTAACTCTCGACCAGGAAAAACTAAATGCCCTACTTTAGGAAACTCAAATGTTATGGTTAAATCTGCTTTAACAGAAATTCCCATTACTTTACCGTTATCTGCTGATAACCCAGAAGGAATATCAATTGAAATTACAAATTTTGAATATTTATTTATCATGTCAATTATTTCAAAGTATTTTCCTTTAACAGTCTTTTTTAATCCTACTCCAAATAATGAGTCAACTACTACGTCACTTTTTTCAATTAATTCTATTACTTCATCTTTAGACAATGACTCAAACCAAAATACATTTCCTCCAGAATTTATATAAGCATTAAAGTTAATTTTATTCTCAACTGTATGAGGTTTTTCAAGCATTAGAACACATACTTTGTTAGCATAATTTAATAATTCTCTTGCAACAACTAATCCATCTCCACCATTATTTTCTTTCCCACAAACAACGGTTACTTTTTTACTATATAAATCTGTTATATTTTCTTTAACTTTTTCCACAACTGATAAGCCAGCTCTTTCCATTAAAACAAGAGAATTAATACCATACTTTTCAATCGTAATTTGATCCAATTTTTTTATTTCACTTGAAGTAACTACTTTCATATTGATCACTCCAATATAATAATTTGTAAATTAAATAAGCATTTTTAATTTTCTTCAAATACCTTTCTCCAGAATATTTTTTTATTTCTTCAGATGCATTTGGACCAGTATTATAAAAAACTAAAGCTTCTTCTAAATCTTTAGTATTGTTGTATAAATAATCTAAATAAAAAATCCCTAATTTTAAATTGTCTTCTGGAACTTTATAATCCAAATTCAAACCAAATTTTTCATTTAACCATTGAGCAGTCGAAGGTAAAATTTGCATCAAACCATATGCACCAACATGTGATTCAGCATAAGGATTAAAATTACTTTCCACTTTTATAATGCTCAGTATCAGTAATTTATCAAATTTATCTGAGTTTATCATATGAAAAAATTTCACAGGAAATAACTGTGAAAAATAAAACAAAGTTAACAATAAGAATGAATTTATTAAGATTAACAATACTCTCAACACTTACACCTCATATTGTTTGATTATTCATAGTATATTAAAACATTTATCATGAAAAGAAAATAACCAGATAATACGATAAAAGGGCCAAATGGAATAACCTTTGATTTACGTAAAATAGCATAAAGTATACCTAATACTGAAGATATAATCATCATATAAAAGGATAAAGGTAATGATAACAAGAAAGAAAATGCTGACATTAAATAAATATCTCCTGATCCTAAGCCCTCTTTATATAAAACTTTTAAAATAATCAGTATTAACAAAACAAATGAAAAGGATATAACCCGTAAAAATAGTTCACCGTGCAAAAAAGTATCAAATACAGCAACCAAACCTACTACAATCCATGCAAAGTCAGGAATCATCATTATTTTAAAATCTATGTAAAATACAGCTAAGGTAATAAAAAGCAATGAATCTAGCATAAATGCAATGGGTATTGGAAAAAATATAAAATGTAAAGTAAATCCTAGTGCAAGGATCAATTCAACAATTAAATACCTGGGAGAAATTTTTGAACCACAATATCTACATTTTCCCCTTAAAAATAAATAACTTAAAATTGGTATATTATCATACCATTTAAGCGATGTTTTACAGTTAGGGCAAAAAGAGCGTGGAGGATTTTTAATGCTTAAACCCTCCACGCCCCTATAAATAATTACATTTAAAAAACTACCAAAAATAGAACCAATTATGAAATTTAATATATACCACAAAGCTCTTTCTCCCTTTCGGTTAAAAATTGATCAAATATTTCTTTTTTACTATATGCATACCAAAAATCATTTTGTTTAACTTCTTCAAATAACTTTCTAGCCTTTTCAATTTCTCCTAATTTCATATATGGGACTATCAACAAAGTTTTTAAATCTACTGCATTGTATTTACTTTCTAACATAGGTTCAATTACATTAATAATTTCTTCATATCTTCCATATTTCATTTGAATTTTTGCCCAAATTTCAATTCCATTTGCGTCTATTGGTTTTGATCTTAAAATTTCTTCTTCAACTGTTCTTGCTTCAGCTTCCTTACCAATTTTTCTATATAATTCTGCCAATTCATACATAGCAATAATATTATCTCTATCATATTCTAACAATTTACTTAAGGTTTCTATAGCTTTCTGATAATTTTCCATACGAGTATAGGCATCTGCCAACATAAAATAAGTAAACAAATCATTTGGAGCATATTCAATTTCTTTTTCCCAATATTGCACAGCAATATCGTATTTGCCCAAATTGTAATATAATTCACCTAGACTTGAATAACCTTGTACTAACCATGGATCTATTTCAATCGCCCTTTTTAAATATTTTATTGCTTCTTCAGTTTGCCCTTGTTCTACTAATAAACTACCCAAAAATTCATATGCAGGGGCGTAATTTTTGTCAATCTTAATTGCAAACTCTAAAATATTTTTTGCATCTCCAATCAATGACTTATCAGCATATTCAATTGCTAAATCATAAAGCCCATCAACAGTTGCATGTTCAAACCTTTTTGGTTTGATATTGTTCTCATTAAGAAATGAAACTAACTCTGACCAAACTACAGGGTCATAAAAACTTTCATCTAAAATAACTACATTTTTTTCCAAAAATTCCAAAGAATCAATATGCATTTTAAAATTTTCTTCAACAAAATCTTTTTTCAATTTTTCCCAGTCGCCGCCATAAAATAAATCTCTTAACATAATAAAAAAAGGAGTTTCATCTGTAATGTTTATAATTTTATTTTTTACTATCATTTCAACCTTCATAGTAATCACCCCCAAAAATATTTGTTACCTTTCATTTACATTATATCATAATATGTAAAAATTGAAAACTTTAATTTAGAACTCTAAAGGCCTTTTTAATGTCAAATACTATGAAAAAACTTTATATTTTAGGATTTATTTAATTTAAAGGAGGTGTTTAAATGAGAAGGTTGAGTTTTGTTATGTTTGTTATGTTATTTAGTTTAATTATTTTTGCATATGTAAACCCAAATTATGTGAGTCCTGTAGTTAACGTTGTTGATGAAGCTGCACCTGCTGTTGTTAAAATTGAAGCTTCTGTTTATTCATCTACATACATTGATCCATTCATTCAAGAATTTTTCAAGAGATGGTTTGGAGATATTCCAAAACAATACCAGCAAAAAGGTACCAGTTTAGGTTCTGGATTTATTTTTGATAAAAAAGGATATATATTAACAAACTATCATGTTGTTGAAAAAGCTGAAGATATAAAAGTCACACTACTCGATGGCAGTGAGTTTGAAGCGGAATACATTGGTGGTGATGAAGAACTTGATATAGCAATAATAAAAATTGATCCAAAAGATAAAGAACTTCCAATATTAGAATTTGGGGATTCAGACAATTTGAAAATTGGAGAATGGGCTATTGCAATTGGAAATCCTTTAGGTTTTCAACATACAGTAACATTAGGTGTAATCTCTGCTACTGGTAGAAAAATTCCAAAACCAGATGGTTCTGGATATTACACAAATCTAATTCAAACTGATGCTGCCATAAACCCTGGAAATAGTGGTGGCCCATTATTGAATATACACGGACAAGTAATCGGTATTAACACAGCAATCATTGCTCCTTCTGAAGCAATGAATATTGGTTTTGCTATTCCAATAAACACAGCAAAAAGATTTATTGAAAGTATTATTACCACTGGGAAAGCAATAAAAGCTTTTTTAGGTATTTATATGCAAACTGTTACTCCAGAACTCCAAAAAGCACTTGGTTTAAAAGTTAATAAAGGTGTTTATATTGCCCAAGTTATTGAAAACTCTCCAGCAGAAAAAGCAGGATTGAAAGAAGGAGATGTAATAATTGAGGTTGAAGGTCTTTCAGTAACTTCCGCAAGCGAACTTGCTTCAATAATTCATAACTATACACCTGGTTCTAAAATAAAAATAAAGTTTGATAGAAAGGGTAAAATTCACGAAATTGAAGTAATTTTAGGTGAAGCAACTGAAAATAATGAGGATAACATACAAGCTAAAGAATTTGTAGGTATCAAAGTAGATGAAATTTCAGATAGTGATAGAGAAACTTATCAAATTCCAGAAAAAATAAAAGGAGTAATTGTAAAAGAAAGTACTAATAATTACATTTCAAAAGGATATGTTATTTTTAGAATTGCAATAAATGGAAAAACTTACGATATAGAAAATTTAACAGATTGGAATAATGTAGTTGGAAACATAAAAAAGGGTGATTATGTAGCAATTTTCTACTATTATAAAGGAGCTACAGGAATTTTCTCATTTGGATATTAAAAAATTATTTGTTATAATATAAACACAGTAAATAAAGGAGGGATATTATGAAATACAGATGTACCGTGTGTGGATATATTTATGATCCTGAAGAAGGGGATCCAGATAATGGAATTAATCCCGGAACACAATTTGAAGACTTACCTGAAGATTGGGTTTGTCCAGTATGTGGTGTTGATAAGAGTATGTTTGAACCAATTGAATAAAAAATACTTTTAAACTAAAAACCCGGCTTGAGCCGGGTTTTTTCTTAAATTAAACGTTTTTGTTCATTTTAATTTGATCAACGATAAATAATTTTATATTTCTCAACATTTCTTGAATTTTCTTGACTTTTTAGCTTAAAAAATGTAAAATTAATTCGGGATTTTGATTAAAAAAAATTGGAATCGTTTCCGATTGGAGGTATACTATGCAACAAAATTACAAAAATCATAGAATAAGAACATCATTAAATCCTGAATTAATTCAACAGAACTTTATTGATCATCTCAATTTAACGATTGGAAAAGACTTTAAAAATGCATCCTTATATGATAAATTTCATGCTCTTTCATTAATAGTTAAAGATAAAGTTGTTGAAAAGTGGTTAGAAACTCAAAAGAAATATTATAATAATAATAATATTAAAAGAGTATATTACTTATCAATTGAATTTTTAATTGGAAGACTCCTTTATAACAACATTTTAAATTTGAAAATTGATAATGAAATAAAAAAAGCGATGGAAGAAATTGGTTTATCTTTAGAAGAATTATCTGAAATTGAACCCGATGCAGGATTAGGAAATGGTGGTTTAGGAAGACTTGCAGCATGTTTTCTTGATTCTATTGCTACATTGGGTTATCCTGGTTATGGTTATGGGATAAGATACGATTATGGAATTTTTAAACAGGTGTTTGAAAATGGTTTCCAAAAAGAGCTTCCTGATGATTGGCTTAAAAATGGATATCCGTGGGAAATTGAGAGAAAAGATAGAACCGTTAAAGTAAAATTTTTCGGAAGATCAGAATCATACAAAGACGATAACGGTAATTTAAGATTTAGATGGATTGATACTTATGAAGTTTTAGCCGTGCCATATGATATTCCAATAGTTGGTTATGGTAACAATGTGGTTAATACTTTAAGATTGTGGTCAGCAAAACCAATTAATGAATTTGATTTTGATAATTTTCAAAAAGGAAATTATTTAAAGGCCTCCGAATCAAAAATACTTTCCGAAAGTATTTCCAAAGTTTTATATCCTAATGACTCCTTTTATGCTGGTAGAGAATTAAGATTAAAACAAGAATTTTTCTTTGTATCAGCTTCTCTTCAAGATATTATTAGAAGATACAAATCACAATTTGGAAGAAATTTTGAACATTTTCCTGAAAAGAATGTAATTCAATTAAATGATACCCATCCTGCTCTTGCAGTTCCTGAACTTATGAGAATACTATTAGATGAAGAATTTTTAAGTTGGGAAAAGGCTTGGAATATTACCAAAAAAACTTTTGCTTATACAAATCATACAGTTATGCCTGAAGCATTGGAAAAATGGGAAGTTCATCTATTTGAAAAATTATTACCTAGACATTTAGAAATTCTTTATGAAATTAATGCTAGATTTTTAGATTCAGTTTCTAAAAAATTTCCAAATAATATTCAAAAAATAAGAAATGTTTCAATCTTCGAAGAAGGAAATACAAAGCAAATAAGAATGGCTAATTTATCTATAGTTGGTTCTTTTTCAGTAAATGGTGTTTCTAAACTCCATACTGAAATTTTGAAAAATAAAGTTTTCAAGGATTTTTACGATATTTGGCCAGAAAAATTCAATAATAAAACTAATGGTATTACTCAGAGGAGATGGTTATTAGAATCTAATCCTGAACTCTCACAACTAATTACAGAAACTATCGGAGACAAATGGATAATTGATTTAAATCATCTACAAAATTTAGAGAGGTTTTCAAGTGATTCCAGCTTTTTAGAAAAATTCTATAAAGTAAAACAGAGTAATAAAACTAAATTATCTAATTATATTTTCAAAAATTTAGATATCAAAGTAGATCCAGAATCAATTTTTGATATTCAAGTTAAAAGAATTCATGAATACAAAAGGCAGCTTTTAAATGCTATGCATATTATTCATCTTTATTTTATATTAAAAGAAAATCCAAATCATGATATGGTTCCAAGAACTTTTGTATTTGGCGGAAAAGCAGCACCAGGATATAGAATGGCAAAATTGATTATTAAACTCATAAATAGTATAGCTGATGTTATTAATAACGATAAAGATATTGGCAACAAATTGAAAGTTGTTTTTATTCCAAATTATAATGTTTCATTAGCTGAATTAATTATACCAGCAGCTAATGTTAGTGAACAAATATCGACAGCTGGCAAAGAAGCATCTGGTACTGGAAATATGAAATTTGCTTTGAATGGTGCTTTGACAATTGGAACTTTGGATGGCGCAAACATAGAAATTAAAGAATGTGTTGGAGAAGATAACATATTTATTTTTGGTTTAAATGCAGATCAAGTTATCAGACTTAAAGAATCTAGATTATACAATCCATATGAAATATATTTAAAAAATGAAAACTTAAGAAAAATTTTAGATGCAATTAATTCTGGATATTTTAATAAAGATAATCCTCATCTATTTACTGATATTTTTCATTCTTTGTTATTTGGATTAAATGGAAGTGAACCAGATCAGTACATGCATTTAGCTGATTTTGACAGCTATAAAACTAAACACAAAGAAATTGATAAACTATACAGAAATAAAATAGCATGGAATAAAAAAGCACTTTTAAATGTGGCAAGAGTCGGAATTTTTTCAAGTGATAGAACTATCAAAGAATATGCAGAAGATATCTGGAAGTTATAATTAAAGAATACTTTATATTCTCTTTTCATTTAAATTTCTTAAATATTCTATAAATCCAAAAAGAAGAAATACAATAAAGCTGTATATTGTATTTAAAGCTCTAGCTTCAGGAATTCTTCTTGAACTTAACAATCTGTATATTGCAATTGAAAAAGTAGATATTGGTGGTTCAGAAATTGTAATAGTTGCCGACATTTCTCCAAGCACAATTGTAAATGCATAAACGGCAGCTGTAAATAAATGATATTTTATTAATGGAAATCTAATCTTCATGTTCAATTTCCAAAAATTAGCACCATCTAATAAAGCTGCTTCCTCTAATTCATGATTGAGAGTTCTCCAACCACTTTCAATAAAACTATAAACTATTGGCAGTGAAATTAAAGAATAAATTAAAATAAGGGAATTTAACGGAGAAAATCTCATTAAAATATATGAAAATGCTATTGTAACTGGTGAAACAGCGGCAGGAATTATAAGTATATAATCAAGCCTTTTCCCTTTAACTGAATAATAAGAGGCTATTGTCGAAAGAAAAATTACAATAAACGTAGAAATTGCTGGAAGCAGCAAAGAATAATAAATTAAAGATTTAATGTCAGTACCTATAAATTGACTTAATTTCAAAGAATACAACCTTTTGAAATTATCCAATCCAAATCCTCCACCATAAGTCAAAAAACCTGAAAAAAGTGAATATGAAAGAGGGACGAAAACAAACAAGATTACTAAAATCAAATAAATAAATCCCCACATTGGAAATTTTTCCTTAATTGTTTTTCCACTTTGAAAATCTTGTTTTCTGAAATTAACAAAATAAGCAAAAATAGAAATCAAAAGCATTTGAAAAATTGCCAAAGTAAGAGCACTTTTAAAATCAAATAAAATTCTTGTATACATATAAATAGAAACTTCTATTGTAGAATACTTAATACCTCCTAAAATTAAAACAATTGAAAAGCTTGTAAATGTATAAACATAGGTTAGAGAAAAAGCCTTTAATATAGATGGCAACAAATTAGGGAGCTCAAGTAAAAAAAGAATTTTTAAATTATTTGCACCATCTATTTTCCCTGCTTCAATTATTGAACCATCAATCTTTTCCCAAGTTTCTCCTACAATTCGAATAAATAAAGGAAAATTGTAAAAAACGTGGCCTAGAATAACAGCAGTAAAAGTAAATAATATCCTTTCTTTATATCCAAAAAAACTCAATAAATTTGTTAAAAGTCCATTTTTACCAAACGCAAGCAAGAAACCCATACTTACAGTAATTCCAGGTAAAACAAAAGGAACTGACGATAAAACTCTAAATATTGATTTAAAAAACTTATTCATTCTTGTCCTAGCAACTAAATAAGCACCAGGTAGTCCAAAAATCATTGTTAAAAAAGAAGATATAAATGCTTGTTTAATAGTGAAAATAATTATATTTTTATTTTCACTAAGTACATTAAAATTAATTCCTCCAGAAAATACTAACAGATTAAAAAGGGGATAAAAAACCCCCAAAACTATAAAAATTATTGGAATTATCCACCAATAACTACTTTTGCCCATTCTTTTAAAATCCTCTCTAAGTCTTCATAAATAGAAGCATCAATTTCTAAAATTTTATCAATTTCAGGAACATATTTAAAAGCCTCTGGAAGTTCCACATTAGTAACAGGAAACATCCACTGATTTAAAGGAACTTCCTTTTGAAAGAAATCCATTAATAAAAACTCTAAAAATCTTTTTGCCAATTCTTTATTTTTAGTGTTTTTGATAATCGAAGCATATTCTACTTGTACAAATGCTCCCTCTGATAAAATTATAGGAACATATTTAATTGAATTATAGTAATAAAAACTATATGCCCCATCTGTTGCATAACTAACCATTATATCAGCCTCGCCAGATTCAAGCATTTCAAAAGCTTCATCCCAACCTGGTGTTATACTTAAAATATTGTTCTTAAATTTTTTCCAAAAATCTAGGTATTTTTCCTTGTAAACAGCTATTGTCCATAGTAAAAAACTTAATCCTGTACTTGATGTTCTTGGATCTTCGACTACAATTTTCCCTTTATATTCTGGCTTCAACAAATCTTCAAAGGATTTTGGAGGATTTTTTACAACTTCTTTGTTATATACTATTGCAATAGAACCATAATCATACGGAGTTCCATACTCATTATACAATTCTTTATATTTTAATAAATTTATATTAATAGGTGTGTATTTTTCTAAAATATCATAATCTATGGCTTTCTCTAATAAAGCTTGATCTAAACCTATTACAACATCAGCTTTAGGTTCTTGTTTTTCTAAAATTAGTCTTGATAAAACTGCTCCAGCATCCCCAAAAGAAAGTAAATTAACTTTACATCCATACATTTTTTCAAATATAGGTATCACCTTTTGACCAATTCCTGAAACAAAACTATCATAGGTATAAATAGTTATCTCATTGGAAAAAATTAATATGATTACTAATACAAATATTAAAATAAGAACTTTTTTCATAATCTCCCTCCTTTAAAAAATAATCCCTCCAAATGGAGGGAATTTTAGAATATTACCCAATCCCTCCGCCGGCATTACCCGGTTCAGGTTCTAAGGGTCGAAGGTTTCCACCTTCCTCTCAGCCCCGGTTTAAGGAGCTCCCCTTGGGAAAAAAATATTAACTTTCAAATTTATTATACACCTTCTTCTTAAAAAATTCAACTAAAGATATAATAAAATTATGCAAATACCTTATACTCACAGCCGATAATTCATATTCGATTTTCTATTCAAAAGAATCTAAATATATTGAGTATAACAAAACACACCACTTTGTTGATTGTTAAATTTTAGTTACATTAAACACCTCAGTTAAGTTAACACAAATAACAGTCGTAATGTTTTTGTTACATTTAATTTTCTTGATATTATCAATTGTGAATTTAAATTAATTGAAAAAATCCTAAACTGTAATATACTTTAACTTAGAGATTCAGAGGGGTGATTTATTTGTTTGAAAATTTGCAAGAAAAATTAACTAAAGCACTTAAATCTTTAGCAGGCAAAGGGAAAATAACTGAAAAAAACATTCAGGAAGCCATAAAAATCGTAAAACTTTCTTTACTGGAAGCTGATGTTAATTATAAAGTTGTAAAAAACTTTATTGAAGATGTTAAAAATAAGGCTTTAGGTGAGAACGTTCTTAAATCACTTACTCCAGATCAAATGTTTATTAAAATTTTAAGAGACGAATTAATAAAATTAATGGGCGAAAAAGCCCCTTTAAATCTTGTTCATACACCTGCATTTATTATGCTTGTAGGTCTTCAAGGAAGTGGTAAAACTACAACTGCAGCAAAGTTAGCAAATTTTCTAAAAAAGAAAGGTAAAAATCCTGTTCTTATAGCGGCCGATACTTACAGACCTGCAGCTATTGATCAGCTAATTACACTTGGAAAGAAAATAGAAGTACCTGTTATAACAGGAGACAGGAAAAATCCTTTAAAAATAGTAGATGCTGCAATGAAGGAAATTAAAGATAGTGGATACAATGTTGCAATTTTAGATACTGCTGGTAGATTACACATTGACGATGAAATGATGGTAGAGCTTGAACAAATAAAAGAAAAAGTAAATCCTGATGAAATTTTAATGGTTATTGACGCAATGGCGGGTCAAGATGCGGTAAATTCAGCTAAAATATTCAACGACAGATTAGACGTATCTGGTTTTGTAGTCACTAAAATGGATGGAGACGCACGTGGAGGAGTTGTATTATCAATACGTTATATTACTAATAAACCTATTAAATTTATTGGAGTCGGTGAAAAAATTGATGATTTTGAAGATTTCTATCCTGATAGAATTGCTAATAGAATATTAGGTTTAGGTGATGTTTTAAGCTTAATTGAAAAAGCAGAGCAAGAATTAGATAAAGAAAAAATGCAAAAATTAGGCAAAAAAATGATTGAAGCTGATTTCACTTTAGAAGATTTCCAAGAACAACTTAAAGAAATTAAAAAACTTGGTTCATTGTCAAAAATTTTAGAGATGATTCCAGGTGCTCCTAAAGTAGATCCTAATACCGGTGAAAAAGAACTTAAAACTATAGAAGCAATTATTAATTCAATGACGCCAGAAGAAAGAAAGAATCCAAAAATTCTTAATGCAAGTAGGAAAAGAAGAATTGCTAAAGGCAGTGGTACAAATGTTCAAGATATAAATAAACTTTTGAAAAATTATGAAGAAATGAAAAAAATGATGAAAATGTTTAAAAAAGGAAAAATTCCTTTTGGTTTAAGAGGATTAAAATTTTAGCAAATCTAAAATAAAAACGGAGGTGTTAGCGTGGTTAGGATTAGACTTACCCGTATGGGAAAGAAAAAACAACCTTTCTACAGAATAGTTGTAGTTGATCAAAGAAAAAGAAGAGATGGTGCTTATATTGAAAGTTTAGGCTATTATGATCCTGTTAAAGATCCATTTATATTAAACGTTGATGTTGAAAGAGCAGTTGAATGGATATTAAAGGGTGCTCAACCAAGTGAAACAGTTAGAAATCTCTTAAGCAAAGCTGGTGTATTTAAAAAAGTAAACGAAATTAAGGCACAAAAAAAGGAGGCTAATCAATGAAGGAACTCCTTGAGTACATACTCAAGGGAATTGTGAAAAATCCCGATGACGTTGTTGTGTTGGAATTTGATGAAGATGGTAAAAAAGTCTTCGAAATTTCTGTTAATTCAGAAGATGTTGGACAAGTGATTGGTAAAGATGGTAGAACAATTAAATCAATCAAAATTTTACTTTCTTCAATTACAGATGAAAATGACTTTATTTTGAAGGTGGTAAGATGATAAAAACTCTCCAAGAGCTCTTAAAAGATAAAATAGCAGTGGGAATAATTGGTAAAACACACGGGCTTGAAGGAGAGTTGAAGCTTCATCCTTTTACAAATGTCCCGGAAATAATTGAATCTTTAACTGAAGTGATTTTATATAATGAAAAAAACAAAGTATTTTTATTAGCAAAAATTGTTAATATGAGACTAGGTAATGGGGTTTATCTTATTAAAGTACAAGGAATTGAAAATGTAGAAAATGCAAAAAAACTTTCCGGGAGTAAAGTTTTTATTGATAAAAATGAATTACCTCCCATAAAAAATGATGAATATTATTTCTTTGAAATTATTAATTCTGATGTTTTTGATGAAGATGGAAATCTTGTGGGAAGAGTTGATGAAATCATTCAGACAGGAAGTAACGATGTTTTAGTTTTAAATAAAGATACTGAAAATGAAATTTTAATTCCTGTTATTAATGATTATATTTTATCTATCGACAAATCTAACAAAAAAATTATTGTTAAACTCCCGGAGTGGTTAGATTGAAAATTAGTATACTAACAATTTTTCCAGAAATGGTAGAAGTAATAAAAGAATATGGAGTTATCTCAAAAGCTATTAAAAATGGAAAAATTGATATTCAAATATTCAATCTTAGAGAATTCACTAATGATAAACATAAAACAGTTGATGATTATCCATATGGCGGCGGTCCGGGAATGGTAATGAAGCCAGAACCATTTTTTAAATTTTTTGATTTTTATATAAGTAATTTTGGAAAACCCTTTGTAATACTTACTTCTCCTCAAGGAGAAACTTTAAATAACAACTTAGTCAAAGAATTAAGTCAAAAAGATAACATAGTAATTATTTGCGGTAGATACGAAGGAATTGATGAAAGAGTAATGAAGTTTGTTGACATTGAAATTTCTATAGGTGATTATGTCTTAACCGGTGGAGAATTACCAGCTATGGTTATAACAGACGCTATTTCAAGATTTGTTCCAGGAGTTATTGAAGAAGAATCAGTTAAAAATGATTCATTTAATACTGGTCTATTGGATTTTCCTCATTATACTAGACCTAGAGAAATAAATGATCTTAAAGTGCCTGAGGTATTGTTTTCAGGAAATCATAATAAAATAGAAATTTGGAGAAGAAAAATGGCATTGAAAAAAACTATGGAAAAAAGACCGGATTTATTTTTAAAAAAAGAACTTGACCTAGTAGATAAAAAAGCTTTACTTGAGCTTTTTAAGGAGTTGAAAAAAGATGCTTGATAAAATATACGTAGCATTGATACATTATCCTATACTCGGTCGAGATGGTAAAATAATCTCTACAGCTGTAACTAATCTTGATATACATGACATTGCAAGAACAAGTAGAACATATAAAATTAAGAAATATTATATTGTAACTAATTTACCAGCTCAACAAGATATTGTTAAAAAAGTTCTTCATTATTGGCGCGAAGACTTTGGAAAAACCTATAATCCAAATCGTTCAGAAGCATTGTCTCTTGTTTCTTTAAAATCTTACTTTGAAGAAGTCATTGATGAAATTGAAGAAATTGAAAGGGAAAAACCTATAATTATGTTTACATCTGCTAAGTGGCGTGAAAATACTATAACTTTTGAAGAAGGTAGAAAAATTATTTTAGAATCAAAAAGACCTATTCTGATTTTGTTTGGAACAGGTTGGGGTATGCCAGATGAAATTTTGAACCATTGTGATTATGCACTCGAACCTGTAAGAGGAAAAAGTGATTTTAATCATCTTTCTGTAAGAGCTGCAGTTGCTATTATTCTTGATAGATTAATAGGAGAAAATATATAAAGGAGGGATTTACATGAGTATGGATAATCTCATTAGAATTATTGAAAAGGACCAAATTAAAGAAGTTCCAGATTTCAGACCCGGAGATACAGTTAGAGTATACGTAAAATTTAAAGAAGGAAACAAAGAAAGAACACAAGCCTTTGAAGGTATTGTAATTTCTTTAAGAGGCTCCGGTGTAAACAAAACCTTTACTGTTAGAAGAATTGGAGCAAATGGTGTTGGTGTTGAAAGAATTTTCCCACTT
Organism: Thermosipho sp. (in: thermotogales); assembly: GCA_030153605.1. Lineage (GTDB taxonomy): Bacteria > Thermotogota > Thermotogae > Thermotogales > Fervidobacteriaceae > Thermosipho_A. The sequence goes on along the minus strand of JASKLO010000003.1, from coordinate 22,154 downwards.
TATGCACCTGTAATTCAAAAAATTGAAGTTGTACGCAAAGGTAAAGTAAGAAGAGCAAAACTTTATTATCTAAGAGATATTCGCGGAAAGGTGAAAATTAAGGAGAGAAGGTAATCTTTATGAAAAAAACTCCTTCTCAAATCTTTAGAGAAGTAATTATCACTCTTGTATATGCATTTGTAGCAGCAACGATTATTCGATTATTTGTTTTTGAAACAATGTTGGTCCCCACTGGATCTATGATTCCAACAATAAATGTTGGGGACCGACTTTTTATTGAAAAAATAACTTACCAAGCTAGCGAACCTGAAATTGGAGAAATTGTTGTATTTTGGACGCCTTTCCGTGATGAAAGGGCAGAAAGAATGCTTAGGGCCTTTGATAAATTAATGGATTTATTTTCACCTAGGGAATTTAAAGGGCATGTGAAATATGTTAAACGTCTTGTAGGTAAAGAAGGGGATATTTTAACTTTAAAGAAGGTTGACGGGAATTGGAAACTTTTTGTTAATGGTAAAATTCCTGAAAATCTTAAAAACATTAATTACGAGCCAGATGGAGTTTTCAAATATCCAAATCTTTGGAAATACCTTGATGAAGCAAGTAGATTAAGGAGTGACCAACAAAAATATAGAGATTATCTTTACACAATTGCTCTTAAATATGGTTCTGAACTTGCAAATATTATTTTTAGTATTATTGGAGGTATGGATCCTGTACCATATGGTATTCCATATAATGAATATGTAGACAAATATATTACTCCTAACAATATAAAATTTGAAGATTATATTTGGACTGAAAACAATCAAGTTTTTATCAAAATTCCTAAAGGTTTTTACTTTTTCATGGGTGATAATTCTCCAGAAAGTTTGGATAGTAGATATTTTGGATTTGTTCCTAAAAATGCTGTAATTGGAAGGCCAATACTTAGGATTTGGCCAATTAGCAACTTTGGACCTGTTCAGCCATTACCTAAATTTTAATAAAAAGTCAAAAAATAAAAAGAGCGCTTTCAAAATGTATAAGCGCTCTTTTTTATTTTAGAAAATTAGTCATCTATTAATACAACCTTTTCAACAACTTTTTCTGCAACAATTTTTTTAGTTCCTGCTCCTTTGGAAATTAAATCAAACAGTTTTTCACTATTAACAACTTTTACTCCAGCCAAAACTTTTACTCCAAAAACTCCTGGAACCAAAGGCGTTGAAGGACCTATAATAGCAACTCTATCCGTATTTACATAATTTAATATCCAATCTATTGTTCCATTTGCTACAGATGAACCAGTTATAACAACAATTGAACATTTTGGAAGAAAGTCAACTATTGCCCAATCAGGAAAAACTTTTTCATTTCTTCTATTTCGATCAAAAATTAATATATCCCATACCAAAGGCTCCCATAAATTAATTAGAGGTGTTATTTCACCAATCATGCCAACAATATCATCAAAACTAACTTCCAAAAACTTACTAATATCTCCCTTTTTATAATTTTTTTCAATTTCAGGAACAGAAAAAACAGCATTTAGAGCTGCATACGCAACAGATCTTAATAAAGGATCACCAGAAAACAATCCTATTTTGAGCAATTCATCAGTTTTCATCCCTAAATTAACCTTAGTTTGTGGATTACCGCTATCACCTGTACAGGTGTAAAATTCTTCACAACGTCCTAAAGTATCTCCTTTATTAGTATAACAAACACCTGTTCTTCCGTCATTTAAACGGACAGCTGTTAATCCAATGCCTATTACAAAGTCTTCTATTTTAGAATCATTTAAATAATTTAATGATGCTTCATAAAGCTTTTGAGAAATAGTTTTCAATTTAATCCCTCCACACCTTTATTTTTCAACAACGCCTTTTAAATAATACCATAAATACAAATCAAATTTTCCAGGACATTCCTCAAACATCTTCGAAACTTTTTTAAAAATTTTTTCTATTTCTAAATATCGATTTTTAGACCAACTTTTTGGAATTTGTTCGATTAATTCATACTCTTTTAAAATTCTCAAAATATGCTTATCTAAAATTGCTACGTCACAAATTCCAACATTTCTCAAAAAATGTGAAGATTCCTTCCAGCCTATTCCTTTAATATTCTTAACCAAATATTCTCTTGATTCGTCAACATTTAATGTAATAATCTTTTTGAGATTTCCAATAACCCACCTATTTTGAAAAATATACTTAGCTCTTGCTTTTGGAAATCTATGGCCTACTTTTCTTAAAGCTAATTCAAGTTCATCTAATGAATAAGTAATAAAACCTTTACCTATCTCTTCTTGGGCTTTAATACCACCTTTTGCAGACCAATTTGCTGTTAACACACAAAAAGAAAGTTCAACAAATAAATCTTCTTCACTTCCTTGTTTACCTATTTTTTTAAATTCTTCCCATCTTTTTTCAACTTGATTTTTAGCAATATCTAATATGCTATTTATATCTTCTAATAATTTTCTAAGTTTTTTTATTTTAACCACTCCCTAAAAATTTCTTTTTAATACCAAAATTAAAAGCTAGTTTTTCTTTATCATCAATCTATGAAGCGTTTTTAATTTCTTTTAATTTATCCAAAACCTTTTTTACATGCCCATTAACTTTTACATTATTCCAAACATATTTTATATTACCATCAGGATCAATTAATATTGTTGTTCTTATAGTTCCAAAATATTCCCTACCATAGTTTTTCTTTTTACCCCAGGCACCATACAATTCATGTACTTCATGATTTTCGTCACTTAATAATAAAATTTTAAGGTTATGCTTCTCAATAAATTTTTTATGTTTTTCTGGTGAATCTTTACTTATACCAATAATTACAGCTGATTCTTTTTCAAATTCCTCTTTATATTCGGAAAAATCTAAAGCTTCTCTTGTACAACCGGGAGTATTATCCTTAGGATAAAAATAAAGTACAACCCATTTCCCTTTAAAATCATCCAAACATACTTTTCTTTCGTCTTTATCGTATAGGCAAAAATTTGGTGCCTTTTTATCAATCATATTTTTCACCTCCTAAGCATTTCTAAAAACATATAAAAATTCCATAACATAAAATGAAAATTAATTACTTATTTATCCTTCAAAATTAATGTTAAATCATCCATAATATATGGATCAAATTCGTCTCCTCCACCTATAACATAGGCTTTTGGTTCTTTATTAATTGGCCTAAATTTTGATTCAACGCCATCATAATCCCACGAAGTAATATAAATTTTCCAGTTATCAAATGTCTCAGGATTTCTCAATGCATAACCTTTAATTATGATTTTAATCCAACCATTTTCAATTAAAACATCAGGAGATAAAATTTGATTTCCAAAACTGTTTTTACTTGCGCCTTCAGAAGAATATAAAGCAGATGACCAACCTGTAACAAAAATTTCAAAGTCCCAATCATCTATTTCATGATTTTGATATGGAAGATATTTCGCACCTTTTTTAGAAGGATCATCAATAAAAATTTGATAAGTAACGTGATCAAATCCGTAAGGAGGATTCCAACTTGTCGTTAAATCTCTAGGTTTAATATATATTATTAAAGTAGAACCAATTTTTTCAACTTTAGCTGAGATAATATCCATTTGCCTTTTAAATGAAGGGTCGGTGGGATATAAATATGTTCCATTAGGACCTTTATCATCACCAATAGGATCAAGTGCAAAGGCTAATTCTTTTTTTTGAAGATCTATATTAAAACTTATTTCTTCTAAATATTGTGTCTCTTTAACATTTTTCCCTCTTAGTTTAAATAGGATCTTATGTTCTCCTGGATCAAATTTATATGGATCAATTACAAAAGAAAATTTACCATCTACCACATTTAATTTTGTTTCAGAAAAATAATTTCCGTCAATATAAAAATAAACATATTTTGCATTTGTTTCGCCTTCAACAACAAACTCTTTTTGTATTGTCAGATTATTTTTTATGTTCACTTTAAAATCAAATTTTATATCTCTTACTTTCACTTTGTCTTCAGTGATTTCATAAACCATTAAACTTCTTTCAGGAACCGTAATTGGTATATATCCATTTTTCTTTACAGTTATGTCGAATGAGTTTCCTCTAAAATTATATACAGATTTTAAAATTGTTCCCTCATTCAAATCAGTTTTCATATTAGCTATTTTTTTAATATCTGATGTATTCATAACAACTAACAATTTTTCTTCGCTGCTATCCAATATAAAAACCAATAATCCAGATGAATCTTCTGAATAAATAGCTTTTACATTTCCATATCTAGTGGCAGGATGTTGTTTTCTAAAACTAATAATATCTCTTATAAAACTATAAATTTCACTTTCTTCATTAAAATGATCTTTTCGATTTGAACCCCAGCCATTTTTAAACATTGAAGCTCTAGTTTCTGTAAAATATTGCTCTGTGCCATAGTAAATCACTGGCATTCCAGGTATAGTCATTAAGAATAATAGAGCTTGTTTTAAAACTACAGGTTGTGTGCCCTTTAAAAATCTTTCCATATCATGATTATCAATAAACGTTACCAAAACACCTTTATTTAAAAGTTCATTTCTTCTTTCAAGCCTATATGCAAGGTATTTAGTGGGTTGCCCTCCTTTAATAACTCTTTTAATTTCTTCATTCAAAGGAAAATCAAGCATAGAATTAAAGCCACTATCAAAATAAGTCTCTATTTCTTTTTCAGCATCATCTTTTAAAGGTTTTGATGTAAGCCAAACTTCTCCAAAAGAAATAAAATTACTTTTTTGAGAATAAATGCCATTTTTACCTAAAAAGAAATCTTTCCAAAAATCTTTTGGAACATACATTGCTGTGTCTACTCTAAAACCATCTATATCTACTTCTTTAATCCAATAAATGTAAGATTCTTTAAGTACTTCTCTAACAATTTGATTTTCAGTGTTAAGATCATCCAATCCTGAAAGTTGATTGTTTAATTTTTGAACTGGATCTTTATAATCTTTTATATCTTCAGTCCAATGATAAATATTCATTTCCCTTTGACTGGGATCATTAAAATCATTTAAATTAAAAGGATATTGAGTTGGTGCTTTTGTGGGGACACTACCAACATTAATTTCAAATTTCCCATTATTAAACCTAAAATAATTTCCAACATGATTAACTACTATATCTTGAATTAATACCATATTGTTTTCATGTAAAACCTTTGATAAGGTTTTATAATCTTCTAAATTTCCAAAATGTTCATCTACTTGTTTGAAATTTCTTGCCCAATATCCATGATATCCACCATAATTGACCCAAGGATCCCACCATTGATTTGCAACAGGAGGCGTTATCCAGATTCCATCAACTCCCAAATTTTTAATATAATCAATTTTCTGAATAATTCCAGCCAAATCTCCTCCACTGAATTTTGCTCCGTCATAACTACTATATTCATTAAATCCTTGGTCATTGTTTAAAGGATTGCCATCATTAAAACGATCAATCATTATGAAATAAATAACTTTATCTTGCCAATTTGCAAAAATAAATATTGATATCAAAAATATTAGCAATATAATTGAAATCTTTTTCATAAATTTCTCTCCTTTTATATTTTGATTTTGTTTTTATTAAATAAAACACATAAACACTACAAAAAAAGAAAATTTTCTCTTTTAATTTATAAAATGTAATTAAAAAACTTCTCACTAATCAAAAACCTTTTTTCGCTTAATAATGTAATATCACAAAAAATTTCTCTATAAAATTCAGTAGAGAAAATTTTAAATTAATTCCTTTTTTTTTAAATCACAATATGCTTTTTTCATATAAATTTGAATGTTGAAAAACTTTCGATAAAATCTCGGAAAGCATTTTTGAAAAATCTTTGAAAACTTTGTTATCAAATGCATCTTCTCTTTCCCAATTATCAGCAACAACAAAACCTATACATTCATTTTCAATAAAAATAGGTATAGAAACAAGCGATTTAATCCTTGTTAAATTTCCATACTTATGAAGTTTTTCTAAAATTTGTTTTCTTCTTTTTCCCGAAAAATGATACTCTTCTAAAACTTCATCAAGCTTAATTACTGTAACCTTTTCAAATCTTTCAGGTACAAAATCTTCTTTTTTTAATCTCAAATTTTTCAATCCTTCAAAGTCATGATTGTAAACACTTACGTATTTAAAGTCTCCATTTTTATCTTTTAATATTAAACTTGCAAAATCGATATTAGGAAAAATTTTAACAAATTTTCTCAAAAAAACTTTCCAATCTTTTTTAGAAAAATTTCCTGTAAAAATTTTTTCTACAAAATTTTTTTGAATTTGGTTAATAAACTCAAGCATATTTTTGTACATTTCAAATTCTTTTAGTTTTGAAATTTCTTGGAATGAGTAAATCCTACTATTTTCTTCTGTTTCAATAGCCACGACTTTGAAAATTTTATTTTTATATTCATATTCAATTTCAAAGCTCTCTTTACCAATAGTTTTATGACCAATTTCAGCTAAGAATAATTTAAAAATTTTCTTGGAAGTTTCTTTAATATATTTTGTATCCAAAATCTTAAATCCATTACTTTTTTCTAAAACAACAATATCAGAAAGTTTATAAAGTAATTTTTCAAAAATAAAAATCACCTCCTGTATTTAAATTATACTACAAAATACTTACATATGCTATAATATCTAAAAGTGAATAAAAGAGGTGGTTTACCTGTGATTTACAAATTAGCAAAAAATCGGAAAACTGTTCGAAAATTCAAATCTGACGTTCCTAACATTGATGATATTCTTTATACGATTAAAGTTGCTAAAGAAGCTCCTTCTGGCATGAATTCTCAGCCGTGGCATTTTTTGATAATTGATGACCCTCAAATTAAAAGAAAAATTAAAATTATTGCTGAAAAAGCTGAAAAAACTTTTTTCGAAAAAGCCAAAGGAAAATTAAAAGAATTTTTAATAACGAACAATATTAGTTGGGAAAAAGAGTTTTTAAACAGTGCTCCTTATTTATTATTAGTGTTTTCTGACATTCGCTTTCCATTTTCAAAAGAATCCACTTGGATTTCTATTGGTTATTTACTTTTAGCTCTAGAAGAAAAAAATTTATCAACAGTTACCTATACTCCTCCAAACCCTCTAGAAATTTCAAAACTTGTAAATGCACCTAAATATTATAAACTTGAAGTCATTCTTCCAATTGGTTATTCAAATGAATCAAAAAATAAACAAAAAAGAAAAAATATTGATGAAATAGTATCATTCAACAATTTTTAAAAGGAGGTTTTTTAAATGTATATATTTTTAGACTACGATGGGACATTAGTTGAAGATAGGTCCGAAGAGTTTTATAAACTTTATTTTTCACTTTTAAGTAAAAAATCAAATTTGCCATTTGAGGTAATACATAAGTTAGTTATGGAATCTGTATATGAAACTTTGAAAAATAATGATAAAGAAATCACTTTATTTGAAAAATTTTTAGATATTATTTCTTCTAAAAGCTCTTTAGATAAAAATTATTGGATTAATCTTTTTATTAGCTTTTATGAAAATGAATTTGATGAGATAAAAAAGGTAACTGTTCCTAAAGAAAATATAATTAAAAAGATTAAAAATACTAATCATAAACTTATTTTTGCTTCTAATCCTTTATTTCCAAAAATTGCAGTGGAAAAAAGAATAAAATTTGCTGGGTTATCCCCAAATGAATTTTTATATGTTTCTCACATGGAAAATTCTCATTTTGCAAAACCCAATCCAAAATTTTTTGAGGAAATTTTAGAAAAATTGAATTTACAACCTGAAAATTGTGTCATGATAGGTGATTCTGATTTTGATAAAGCTTCTGAATTAGCAAATATTAGATTTATACATATTGAAAATAACGATGAATTGGAAAAGTTATTTTCAGAGAATCTTTTTAATAACAATGAATAACTTTTAATAAAATTTTAAACCATTTAATTTGCATTGTATAACAGAAATTATACAATTTTTTATCTAGATTATTTTAATAAAAATTTGGCTTCGGATTCACCGAAGCCAAATTACATATTATTTAAAAAAGTTTTTATAAAAACTAAATTGTTGCTAACATCAATGCTTTAATTGTATGTTTTCTATTTTCTGCCTCATCCCATACTTTGCTTTGTGGACCTTCAATTACATCAGAAGTAACCTCCTGACCCTTTACAGCAGGTAAACAATGCATAAAAATTGTTTCGGGTTTTCCTGTTTTTTTCATTACTTCTTCATTCACTTGATATGGACTTAATAATTTTATTCTTTCTTCAGCTTTACTTTCCTCACCCATAGAAGCCCAAACATCAGTATAAATAACATCTGCACCTTTTACGGCTTCATCAACATTTTCAGTAAATTCAATCTTTGCTCCAGTTATTTTAGAAATTTCCATACATTTATTAACTAAATCTTCATTTGGCCTTAATTCCTTTGGTGAACAAATTACATAATGAAGCCCCATTTTTGCAGAACCAATCATTAAAGAGTTTGCCATATTATTTCTCCCATCACCCATGAATACCATTTTGATTCCTTTAAGCTTTCCAAAGTTCTCCTCTATTGTCATTAAATCAGCCAAAACCTGTGTAGGATGATACAAATCAGTTAATGCGTTATATACAGGTACTCCTGAATATTTTGCAAGAATTTCAACAGTTTCTTGTTTAAAACCTCTAAACATAATTGCATCTACCATTCTACCCAAGACTCTAGCAGTATCCTCTATTGATTCTTTAGCACCAAGCTGGATATCTTGTGTAGACAAAAATAAAGGATGCCCACCTTCTTCACCAAAAGCAGTTTCAAAAGCAACTCTTGTTCTTGTTGATCTTTTTTCAAAAATCATTGCAAGAGTTTTTCCTTTAAAACGTTGATGAACTATTCCTGACCTACTGTCTGCTTTACAGGTTTTTGATATTTCAAGTAAATATCTAATTTCGTCTGGAGAATAATCTAGTAATGTTAACAAAGATCTTCCTTTTAAATTCATTCCCATAAAATCCCTCCTATCCAAAAGTAAGCGGGGAAAATCCCCGCTAGCTTTATAACAAGCCTTTCTTTTGCAAAAATTCTTTTAATATGTCCTCAAGATTTGGTTTACCTATTTCTTGGAGTTCATAAGTTACTCTAACTGCAGGCTTATTGAGTTTAGTTACTCTTCTTAAATCAATTGGAGTTCCAATTATAACTAAATCAGCATCAGAATTATTAATTGTTTCTTCTAATTCTTTCATTTGTTTTTCTCCATATCCCATAGCTGGAAGTATTGAGTCTAAATGTGAATATTTTTTATAGGTATCAATTATTGATCCAACAGCAAATGGTCTTGGATCAATGATTTCACTAGCACCAAATTTCTTTGCAGCAACATATCCTGCACCATATCTCATTTCACCATGGGTTAGAGTTGGACCATCTTCAACAACTAATACTCTTTTACCCTTAATCATTTCAGCATTTTCTACAAAAATTGGTGATGCTGCATCAACTACTAATGCATTTGGATTCCATTTTTCAATATTCTTTCTTACAATTTCAATACCCTCTAAATCAGCAGTTTCTTCTTTATTAATTACTATCACATCAGCCATTAAGAGATTAGCCATTCCAGGATAATATGAAATTTCATGACCGGGTCTGTGAGGGTCAACAACTGTTATTAGTAAGTCTGTTTTATAGAATGGGAAATCATTATTTCCACCATCCCAAAGAATTATATCTGGATCTTCTGCTTCTGCAGCTCTTAGAATTGCTTCATAATCTACTCCTGCATAGATTACACTCTTCCTGTCAATATGTGGCTCGTATTCTTCTCTTTCTTCAATTGTACATTTGTGTTTATCAAGGTCAGCATAATCTGCAAATCTCTGAACTTTTTGAGCTACTAAATCTCCATATGGCATTGGGTGTCTGATAGAAATTACCTTTTTACCTAAACTTCTTAAAATATCTAAAACTCTTCTTGTTGTTTGACTCTTTCCACATCCGGTTCTAATTGCACAAATTGAGATTACTGGTTTTGTAGACTTAATCATTGTATTATTTGGACCCATGAGTTTAAAATCAGCACCGGCAGCAAGAACTATTTCAGCCTTTTCCATAACATATTGATGTGGAAGGTCACTATACGCTAAAATAACCTCATCAACATTGTGTTCTTTAATTAATTCAACAAGCTTTTCTTCTGGTTCAATAGGAATTCCATTTGGATATAATTCTCCTGCTAGTTCTGGTGGATATACTCTACCTTCAATATCAGGAATTTGTGTCGCAGTAAAAGCCACTACCTCATAATTTGGATTATTTCTGAAATAAGTGTTAAAATTATGAAAATCCCTTCCTGCAGCACCCATAATAATAACTTTTTTCTTAGCCATAAACGCACCTCCTGTATTTTTTTGATTCGACCTATTTTTAGTATAACTAAAAATATAAAACTTATCAACTAATTTTTTCATAAATTAAAATATTTTATCTTATTTATTCTTTTTTATACTGCTTTATACTATTTTTTACATTAGTATGCTTAAAAATTATAAAAGGCAGGGGTAAACCCTGCCTTCATAGTTTAATATTATTCTAAAAATTCACCTATTTTTTCATAAATTTCTTTAAGTAAACTTTTCAACTTTTCATTTTCACTTTTTAACTTTGAGTTTTCTTCTAAAATCAAACTTAAATCAACTTGAGATTCGTCTAATTTTCCTTCTTTAATTAAATCATAAGTTTCTCTTACCAATTCACCTGCTTTACTTTCTCCTTTTAAATGTTTTCTAATAGTTTGCTCTGTTCTACCAAGTTCTTCGGCAATTTCTGAAACTCTCATACCAGCTTTCTCTCTTGCAATAGCACCTGCGGCAACAGCTAAACTATCTACCCAAGTCAACCTTTCTGATGGATCCTTAATTAAATCTAAAACCTCTTTCCTAAAAAGAGTTGCAAACAAAAGAATACTTTCAAGTTTGTGAATTTCTTGCCTACCTACTGGATTGAGTGGTATCACAAATACCACCTCCTTTTATTTTATAATTGTTATCCCTTTATCTGTAATTTCAAAATAATGTCTTTTTAACGAATGACTTGTCCCTCTCATTTTCCAAATAATTAATGATCTTTTCAATTCTCCGTCTATTTCGTCTAAATCCAATCTGATAATACCATCTACACCGTGTTCAACACCTGGCCCTCCAAATCCTCTTTCATCAACACTTATCTGACTCACGAATAACGATGTGCATCCTGTTCCAGCTAACACCCTTTTAAGTTGCAAAATTATACTTCTTGCAAAAGCAGGTTTATTCAAATAAAGGGTTGTGACAGAATCTACAACAACTCTTTTTGCATTAGTATCTTTTATAGCTTGTCTTAAAACATCAATAAAATCTCTTAAATCAGTAAGATCAAGGACAATATATTTTTCAAATTCTTTTGATTTTCCAACACCAGCTGTAAATGCATCAACTAAAGCAAAAATTCCTTTTTCTTCATAAGGTTTAACATTCCATCCAAATTGAAGCATATTTTGCCTAACTTGTATTGGATGTTCTTCTAAAGCAACATAAATACCAGGTTCGTTTTTTTGCAAACCATGCCATAAAAACTGTTGAGAAAATATTGATTTTCCAGTTCCAGGTCCCCCGCTTAATAATACGACATTTTTTTCTGGTATTCCTCCGTTTAAAAGTTCATCCATTCCTGGAATTCCTGTTTCAATTTTTTTCATTATCCCACCCCCTTTACTGATTCATAAATATTAAGCAAAGCATTTTCAAAATCCGTTTTTCCATTTTCTACTTCATCCATTAATTTTTCTAGATTTCTAGTTGTTTCTTCACTAATAAAATGTTTGTAGTTTTTTGATAAAAATCCATAAACCATTTTACCCAATTTTGTTGGCATAACTCTTTTAAATCTATCTTCAATTATATAACGCCTTTCAAATAAAATTGAAATAATTTTTGCATAGGTGGAAGGTCTTCCAATGTTTTTTAATTTCATTTCTTCTATTAAACTTGCCTGAGTGAACAGTGGAACAGTATGTTTTTTGTATATCTTTCGATCTACTATTTCATCATTTTCCATTATTGATGTGACTTTTATTGGCAAAAAAAAGTTCCAACCATCTTCTAAAATTTGAGTGATTATTTCTTGCTCATTTTTCAAATTTTTAGATGATATTTCGATTACTGCTTTTTGTACTTTTACTTCTCTAGATTGGCTTGCTAAAAATCTGTTAAAGATTTCTTTGTATATTAAAAGATGTTTTTTACCAATATTAATTATTTTATCCTTAAGCATTTCTTTTAATTCATCTGGATCCACAGGTTTAACAGGCCTTATACCCTCATGAGCCCCTTCTTCACTCCAGCTTCTCGGATGATAAAGATACTCTAAGCCCTTATTTTTCAAATATTTTTCGGCTATTTTTTGCCCAAAAGGTGATATTCTTATCGAATCTGTTCTATGATAAGTAATAAATCCATTTTCAAACAAATCTTGTAAAATATTCATTATCTCAGCAACTGAAAATTTATATTTTTTAGAAATCTCAGAAAGTAAACTTGAAGTGCTAAATGGTGGTGGAGGCATTATTTTATCTTCATATTTTTTTAAAATTTTAATCGAAACATTTTCATGTATTCCTTCCAGTTCAACTTTTAATCCACTTTTAAATGTAAAATTTGTAAAGTTCTTAACACTTTTTTTATATTCTTCTTCTCTTTCAATAATCCAACCTAACACTGTACTTTGAACTCTTCCAGCTGAAAGTATCCGTTTGAATTTTTTCTGCAATTTCTGGCTAAGTTCAAAACCTATCCATCTATCTTCAATTCGCCTTACAACTTGAGATTTAACTAAATTTTCATTTAGTTCTCTTTTTTCTGTCAATCCTTTATTTAAACCTGATCTAGTTATTTCATGCAATTCTATTCGTTTGATATTTTTATTGATGGGAAATAAATACTGTGCAATATCGTATGCTATTTTTTCACCTTCAACATCTGGATCAGAAGCAATTAAAATTTCATCAATCTCTAAAGCTAATTCTTTTAAACCTTTTAAAACATGAATTTTATTGTCAATTTCAGTAGAACCACATTTCGGACATTTTTCATTTTCATCAACAAACTGATAACCACAATTTTTACATCTTTTTATTGTACTGTAAACCGGAACAAACTTTCCATTTTTTACTTCAACACCATGATATCCAGATTTGGTTACTAAATCATATGTATGACCTCGGGAAGCTGTTAAAAGTGTCAAACCTTCTTTTGTTATAGTCTCAAAAACAAAAAGACCGTTAAATTGTCTAATAGAGGAAATTCCAAAAAATTTTGCCAAAGTTTCTGCCTTAGTAGGTGATTCGACTACTATCATTTTAGATAGTACCTTGAAACCCTCTTTTTTAATATTTTCTCTAGATTTTATAACTTCCTCAACTAATTTTTTTAAATCTACTTCAGAAGGATCAAAAAACTCCTCATCAGAAACCCATATAAGCCTTGTAGATAATTTTTCAAAAAGTTGGTCATCCTCTTCAAAAACAATACTTAAACCTTTTATTAAATTCCCAAATAATAATCTTGAAGTCCTACCCGTTGCTTGAATATAAGTATAAAAGTCAGGAATTTCTAAATTTTCTTCTTCCAATCTAAATTTAGGTAACCCCCAAAAAATTACAAATTTTATTCTTTCAGGCAAATCTATTCCTCTTACAAGTTTTCCATAATAATTTGAAATACCAATTAAAATTTTAAGTTCTCCATATTTAAACTTTTCAAAACTTTCTTCAAAATTCTCCCAGCTTACTCCTACTTTAATTCCACTTTTTTCTAGTTTTTCTCTTAATTTTTTCCCTTCTTCTTCATTGGGAACATAAATAATAATTCCATCTTTCAAAACGTTTAAAACTTCAAGTAATTTTTCAAATTTTTTCTCCTTAAACCTTATATGTTCGATATTTCTAGATAGAAAAGTGGCTTTTCCTAAATTAAAATTGAAAATATATCTAAATAATAAAGGTCTAATTCCTTTGGGTTTTGCAGTTGCAGAAGAAACTACTAAAACACCATGCTTTATATCTTTTAAATCTGGTTTTTGACCTTTCATTATTTTTTTCAAAGTATCTTCTATTACAGTTTCAGGCACACCAGTTAAAGCTATAATTGTTTCTATATTTTTAGAAGCTTTGAGGATTGAATCAACATCATCAACAAAAACAAAATCAAACTTTTTATTTTTAAAATCTTCTCTATGCTTAGAAATAAATTGCGTTGAAACAATTAAAATTTCATAATTTTCATTTTTAAAATTAGTTTCAAAATCTATTTTTTCTGATTTTTTCATATTTGAACTGTAAAATAATACTTTTACACTTTTTTCGAGTTTTTTTATTCTTTCAACAACTTGTTTAACAATAGATAATGTTGGAAAAATTAAAATTGATTTTTTATTTTTTTTAGACATCCATATAGCTGTTAAAATTCCAAAAGTTGTTTTACCAACTCCAGTAGGTGCAATCATGGTAAAACTTTTTGACAGCAATACTCTTCTTGCCCAAGTTTTTTGATAACCATTTATTGTAAAATTTATCTTTTTTTCAAAAAATCCAATAAATTCTTCTAGTTCTTCATTAAACTTTTTATACTCCTTTAATTTATAAAGTTTGTTCTCTTTTTCTAAAATTTCATAGAAGTCATCGTTTATTTCTGGTAAACATTTTTCACAAGGAAATCCTCTTAAATTTCTTTCATCTGTATTGACATCTTCACAGTTAACACAGGAAAAATAATATTTTGAATTTAATGGCATATTTTTCCCCCTTTCTTCTCTCCATATCAAGTGTATCATAATTATAAAAAAAACTTGCTCCAAAAATGGAGCAAGGAAATATTTATTTGATATTTTAGTCTATTTCAGGAAGCTTTCTAACAGGAAATTTTCTTTCAAATAATAAAGCCAAAGAAAACAACTTACTTTCTTCAAAAGCACGTGCAGAAAAAGTAATCCCAAAAGGTCCACTTTTAGTATAGCCAGCCGGAACTGTAATTGATGGATACTGAGCTTTTGCAGTAATATGAGCTCCATAATTAGCTGGAAAAAGTAGTGCAATTAGATCATTTTCAATAAAAATTCTATCTATTTCTTCTTTTGCATATTTTTTGTCATTCAAAAGAAAATTGATATATCTTCCATCATTCATATCTTTTGCAGCAGAGTGTAACAAAATATTTTGTCCATACGGAATAGCATCAGGATTTCTAAAATTATATTCTATGATGTCATCTAAGCACTTAATTTTTAAATTTTTATCTTTAAGATAATAATCTATACCTAATTTAAATTCATAATACAAAACTTCAATGTTATTAATTTTTTCAAGATTATGAAATTCTATTTTTTTAATTTTTCCACCCAATTTTTCAATTTTCTTTAAAGTTTCAAAAAATAAATCTAATTGTTCTTTTTTTAACCACTTCAAAATTTGCTCACTGTAACCAAAATTCATACCATAATAATCTTGAAGTTCTTCAATTTTGTCGTCGAAATTGCTATCTTTAATTGAAAATGTTGCTGAATCTCTTGAATCATATCCATAAATTACTTTAAACAATTCAAAAGCATCATCAACTGTTCTCGTAATGGGACCAGCAGTATCCTGCGTAAAAGAAATTGGGATAATACCTGTTCTACTTACTGTACCTACAGTCGGTTTAAGACCAACACAAAAATTCATACTAGATGGTGATAAAATAGAACCAGATGTTTCTGTACCAATTGAAAGTAATGCAAAATCTGCGGCAATTGCTACAGCAGAACCGGAACTTGAACCACCTGTATCAAAATTTCCATAAGGATTTTTAGTTTGACCACCTAATCTACTAAAACCATTAGGCATTTTAAAAGAAACAAAATTTGCAAATTCAGTTAAATTTGATTTACCTAAAATTACACAACCAGCTTCTCTTAATTTTTTTACCAAAAAAGCATCTTCATTAACATAATTACCCTCTAAAGCTTTTGCTCCAGCTGTTGTCTGCATTTTGTCTCCAGTATCAATGTTCCCTTTTATTACCAAGGGAATTCCATGTAAATTGCTTCTTTTTTTTCCACATTTCCGCTCATTATCTAATGCTCTAGCAATAAATAGAGCATCAGGATTAATTTCAAGAATTGCATTTAAACTAATTTTTGAAATACGTTCCAAATAAAATTCAACAAGCTTTTCAGATGATATTTTTCCATTTTCATACAATTCATTAAATTTTTTAACAGATAAATTTTTCAAAGTATCATCCTTTAACAGAACCAGCAGAAAGTCCGGCAATTATCTTTTTTTGGAAAATCAACACTAATATAACCAATGGTGTTGTTACAATTACTGCTGCTGCCATAATTTGTCCCCAAGGAATTTCATATTGTGACGCACCTTTAAAAAGGGCAATTGCAACAGGAACAGTATATTTTTCTGGACGTTGCATGAATGTCAATGCAAATAAAAACTCATTCCATGCAGAAATAAAAGTTAATAAACCAGTTGCAACTAACCCAGGAGCAGCCATTGGAAGAACTATAGACCATAATGTTCTTATCCTTGAACATCCATCAATAGCAGCTGATTCTTCTACTTCTTTAGGTAATTCTCTAAAGAAATTTTGTAAAATCCAAGTAGTCAATGGCAAAGTAATAGAGACATATGGTAATATCAAACCTGGATAAGTATTGATTAATTTAAAATTTCTCAAAAGAACAAAAAGAGATCCTAAAATTGAAACTTGTGGAAACATACTAACAGCTAATATCAAAGACATCACAACAACTTTACCTTTAAATTTCAATCTTGCAATTGCATAAGCTGCTAAAGATCCTATTAAAAGTGAAACTATTGTTGTTATACCAGCTACAACAATACTATTCCAAATATTAATATGAAATGGTCTTTCTGTAAAAACCTTGACATAGTTTTCAAAGGTTATTCTTTTAGGAAATAAAGAAGGGTTAATTTCAAATAAATCTTTATCGGGTTTTAAAGAAGAAACTACAGCCCAATAAAATGGAAAAATACACCATATTAGTATAATTGCAACTAAGAAGTATAATACAAATCTATAAATTATTTTTTTTGAATTCATTATTTTCACACTCCTTAATCAAACTGGAGTTTCAAAGTTTTTATATATATTATTGCAAAAATAGAAATCAATAGAAAAATTACCACAGACAAAGCTGAACCATAACCAAATGAAGCACTTGTAAAAGCTCTATCCATAAGCAAAACTCTGTTATAAACAGATAAAGTCTCAGTACCTACGCTTCCACGAGTCATAACATACACAACGTCAAAAACTCTTAATGCATCTAACGTCCTGAAAATCAAAGCAACAGCAATAGTAGGAGTCAATTGAGGTAATGTAATTTTAAAAAATCTTTGTATCATATTAGCCCCATCGATTTTTGCAGCTTCATATAATTGTTCAGGAATTAATTGCAAGCCTGCAAGAATTAATAACGCCATAAAAGGTGTTGTCTTCCAAACATCAACTTGAATAATGGCCCAAAGTGCCAAACCAGGTCTTCCAAGTATTGGAGTTCCAGGTTCAATTATATGTAAAGCTTCATAAAATCTAGACATTATACCAAATTGATCATTAAACATCCATCTCCACATCTGAGAAGATATAGCCGTAGGAATTGCCCATGGTATTAACATAGCAGCTCTAACTGCCCCTCGAAATTTGAAGTCCTGATGTACTACTAAAGCTATCATTAATCCCAAAATCGTTTCTAATGAAACTGATATAACAGTAAATATGATAGTAGTTTTTAATGCATCCCAAAATCTAGAATCATTAAAAAGTTTAATATAATTACCAAATCCTACAAATTCTCTTGGAAATCTTGGATTCAAACTAAAAGAAAAAAAACTATCATAAAAAGTTTTAAAAAGAGGGAAAAAAGCTATTACTGAAATAACCAATATCGCTGGCAAAATCATCCAAAAAGCAATTCTGGGCTCCTTTTTTTGCATAATCTCACCTCAACATAAAATTGGGGGCTAAAGCCCCCAATATATTATTTAAATTATTTTCCAAGTAACATTTTTAATTCTTTTTCAAGTTTAGAAATTGCTTCTTCTGGAGTTAATTCTCTTGTTAAAGCAGCATGAACGTATCTCTGAATTACATCTGATACTTCAGCATAGCTAGCAGTTCTTGGCCTTGGAAGCGCATTAATAAACACATCAAATAATTCAACCATAAATGGATTTGCTTCTTTTAATTCAGGTTTATCATAAACTTCTTTTCTTGTTGGGTTTTGGCCAGCATTTACTGCCTTATAAAGTTGCTGATCTGAGCTTGTTAAGAATTTTATAAGTTTTTTAGCTGCTTCTTTTTCCTTTGGTGAAGAGAATATATTAATACCAAGATTCCAACCACCTAATGTAGCCGCATGTCTTCCATCTGGGCCAGGACCTTTTGGAAGTGGTGCAACTCCTACTTTTCCTTTTATTGGAGAATCATCACTATTAGCTAGTGACCATGCATATGGCCAATTTCTCATAAATACTGCATTTCCTGCTTGGAATATTCTCCTAGCATCTTCTTCCATGTAAGTGGTAACACCCTCTGGAGAAATTTTATATGTGTAGATTAAATCTACCATAAATTTTAAAGCGCTTATTGCCTTAGGATTATTGACTATTACATTGCCATCTTCATCTAAAACATCTGTACCAAATGACCAAACATATTCCATAAAGTCACACACAAGACCTTCATACCTTGCACCTTGCCATACGAATCCTTCAATTCCTTCTGCTTTTGAAATTTTTTGGGCCATTTCTACAAGTTCATCCCATGTTTCAGGTGGATGATCATATCCATATTTTTCTAATAAATCTTTTCTATAATATAAAAGCCCTGCATCTGTAAACCATGGTACAGCAACAATTCTACCATCTACGGTTACTGATTTTACTGTACCTGGTAAAAATTTATCTAGTTCAAAATAATCGTAATCTTTTGTTAAATCTTCTAAAAATGGAGCAAATTCAGGTGGCCAAATAACATCTAGCATTAATACATCAGGATCACTTTCTCCAGCTGCCAAATAAGTAACATACAAATCATGTCTTTCTGTTGAAGAATCAGGCATTGGTATAACAGTAACTACTATATCTGGGTTTTCTTTCATAAATTCTTTTAATTGTGTATATAAGACCTCTAACTCTTTTCCAACTCCTCCTGAAGTCATAGTAATAGTTGTAACAGAAAATGATAAAGCTACAACTAATAGTAAAGAAAGTACTACTAACAACCTTTTCATACTTACACCTCCTTATTTGAAATGATTTTTTCGATTTTCGAATTAATAATATCATATTCAGCAAAATTCAAAAAAAATGTTTTTAATGAATTTTTTTCTGTTATTCGATTCTAATTAATTTTAATCTAGAATAATCAAAGAAAATGAAATATTTAAACTTTTGTCTTATCTTTTAGATTTGATGTTAATTTACAACAAAAATTTACAAAAATTCTAAATATCGCTCCCTACTAATTACATATGTCCAAAAAAAAATTAAAATGCTTATTATTCTTTTTATTTTTTCATTTTTACATTTAAATTTATTATGATATAATTTTTTCGAAAATCGAATAAAAGGAGGCGAATCTAATGACTGTTGAACTACCTATTAAAAAAATTTCAGATTACAATGTAGTTGCTAAAGAAGAAGTAGATGAGCTCTTAGAAATTTCTAAAGAATTAAAAGGTCTTAAAGTTGTTCATGTTAATGCAACATCATATGGGGGTGGTGTTGCAGAACTATTATATACTTTAGTACCTTTAATGAATGATTTAGGTTTAAACGCTACTTGGGAAGTTTTAGAAGCACCAAATGAATTTTTTAATGTTACTAAAAAACTTCATAATGCTTTTCAAGGAGCAAATATCTCGCTTTCTGATGATGAATTGGATCTTTTCGAAGAAGTAAACAAATTTAATTCTAATAAATTAAATTTAGATGGAGATGTTATTATAATTCATGACCCTCAACCTTTTTATATTCCGTTATTTAAAGATGGTAAATTCATTTGGAGATGTCATATTGATACTTCAAATCCTAACTTTGATATATGGAATAAAGTCACTTTTAAAGCTGCTTCTAAGTATTCAAAAGCTTTATTTCATCTAAATGAATATATTCAGGAACCTTTTAAAGAAATTGCTGTTGAATTTCCACCTAGTATTGATCCGTTAAGCGATAAAAACAAAAAATTACCAAGCGAAGTTTTAACTGAAATTGCATCAAAATATAATATTGATTTAAATCGACCAATTATTACAGTTGTAGCAAGATTTGATCCTTGGAAAGATTTAAAAAGCGCTATTGACGTATATAGAATTCTTAAAGAAAAGGTTGATCTTCAATTGTTAATTGTTTCGGCAATGGCTAAAGATGATCCAGAAGGATGGATATTATTCGAAGATATACTTCGATATGCCGGTGTTGATCCTGACATTCATTTTCTAACTGACCTTAAAGGTGTTGGACATTTGGAAGTTAATGCTTTTCAAACAATCTCAACAATTGGTTTGCATACAGCAACAAAAGAGGGATTCGGATTAGTAATTTCTGAAATGCTTTGGAAACAAAATCCTGTAGTTGCAAGACCTGTTGGTGGAGTAAAAGTTCAAATTATTGACGGATTTAATGGATATTTAAGAAATGATATAATGGAATTATCTGATGCGGTTTATGAACTAATTCAAGATGAAAATTTAAGAAATCAATTTGGAAAAAACGCTAAAAAACTTGTAAAAGAAAAATTTCTAACTACCTCACATTTGAAAAGATATCTAAAGATTATTAAGGAGGTTATTCATTGAAATTAAACAACCAAAAAAAATTTTTATTAAACTTACTTTTTAAGGGAAAAGTTACCAGAAAACAATTAGAAAATATTTTAAAAATAACTCCATCGACTCTTTCTTACTTGTTAACAAATTTAAAAAAGAAAGATTTAATCACAGTTTCTCATAACAAAACTGAAAAAGCTGGAAGGCCTAAACAAATAATTAAAATGAATAAAAATTTTTGGAAAAGTTTAGGAATTAGAATCGGTAGAGAAACTATAAGTTTAACTGTTTTTAACGGTGATTTTGAAGAAGAAGAAAAAATTTCCATGAAATTAACCAAAAATGAAATGGGCAATGAAAATATTTCTTTAATGCTTGAAAAAATTATTAAAAAAGTCTCTTCATTAGATAAAATAAAAGCAGTTGGAATTGCTTTATCTGGAAATGTTAAAAAAGGTAAAGTTAATTCTAAAATTCTTAATCTTGAAAATTTTTCCCCAAGTACAATTGTAAAATCCATACTCCCAAATGCAACTGTTTCTGTTCTTAATGATGTTGAAGCTATTTCAACAGAAGAATTTGTAAAACATGGCGGAAAGAAAATATTAGTTGTAAATTATGGTACAGGTATAGGTGCTTGTTTTTATGAATCACATGGAATTTATGAAAAAAGTGAAAGGAAAGTAATAGAACTAGGTCACTTTTATGCCGGAAGTAAAGAAAAATGTTATTGTGGAGCATTTGGATGTCTTGAAACTGTTGCATCTGACTATGCAAATTTAAAAAGATTTAAATTTTATAATCTAAAAATTGAAGAATTTATTTCTAATGAAGAAATATATGATAATGATTTAGCTGAACTAAGAAATCTATATAAAATTAATGAAAAAGAGGCAAAAAAAATCTATGAAACTACCTTTGAATATCTTGCAATTTTCCTTACAAACATTTTTAGATTACTTGCCCCAGAAAAAATTATTTTGTCAGGAGAAGGTGTTTCAAAATGGTTTTCTCAAGTTTTAGAAAGAAAAATTTTATCAATCTCTTCAGTTGCGGTTCCAATTACTTATAGGGGTTTAAAAAACAATATTGAATTTGGAGCCGCGTTAGATGCAATAAGAGAATATATCTTGTCATCAAAATTTTAAATAATTGGGGGAAATTCCCCCAATTTTAAAATCAACTTATATAACTAAACCACCATCAATACCAATAACCTGACCTGTTATGTATGATGATTCATCTGATGCTAAAAATAAATATAAATTTGCTACTTCTTCTGGTTCTCCCATCCTTTTT
>JASKLO010000031.1 GCA_030153605.1 Thermosipho sp. (in: thermotogales) | reverse complement strand
TGTAAATATTTTAAAAGGCGAAATGAGTTTAGTAGGCCCAAGACCAGAACAGATACCTTTTGTTAGAGAATTTGAAAAGCTAATACCTTATTTCAATTATAGGCACAAACTTAAACCAGGCTTGAGTGGTTGGGCTCAAATAATGTATCAATATAGTTCTACACTTGAACAAGTGAAGAAAAAGTTGGAATACGATCTATATTATGTCAAAAATCGTTCAATAATGATGGACCTACGAATTATGTTACAAACAATTGAAGCTGTATTCTGGAGAAGGGGAGCGAAATGAGGAAGAAAGTCTTGCAAATAATCACACGTTCTGATTGGGCAGGGGGGCAGAAGGTACTTTATTCACTGGTTTATGGTTTACTCAAGCACTACCCCAATGAATTTGAAATAGAAGTTGCTTGTGGGAAAGAAAATGGTATGCTCATTCCTGAACTTGAGAAACTTGGTGACACAGTACATACAATACCTGATCTTGTGAGAGAAATAGCACCAGTAAAAGATGTAAAGGCTTTTTTTCAAATATTCAAATTGATAAAGCAAGGTAAGTACGATATTGTCCATGTCCATTCCTCCAAAGCTGGTTTCTTGGGGAGAATAGCAGCCAGGTTATCAAAGGTGAATAAAATAATCTACACAGTCCATGGTTGGTGGCCTATAGAACAATACAATGGGGTAAAAAGAAAAATATTCATACTTGCCGAAAGGTTTGCCGCACATTTTTGCGACAATATGGTTTTACTTTGCAAAAGAGACTTAGACAAAGCAAGGCAGTGGAAGATTGGAAAAGAAAAACAGTACGCGATAATTCCAAATGCAATAATACCAATTGAAAATATACAAAAGGGAAAGCTTAGAAAAGAACTTGGATTAGACAGGAACACGAAAATAATCGGCAACGTCGCAAGGCTTGACCCGCAAAAAAACCCTCTGAGATTTCTGAATATTGCCCAGCAAGTGCTAAGTGAAAGAAAAGATGTTGCCTTTGTCTAGATAGGTGGAAGTGTTGTCGGTGACAGTTATGGTAGTTTGGTCAAGGAATGGTTAGAAAAACATCCACAGGAAGCTGAAAAAATATATTTCTTGCCATTTCGAAAAGACGCAATCGAACTTATGGCAGATTTTGATGTGTTTTTGCTAACATCAGATTCTGAAGGCATGCCACTTGTGGTTTTAGAGGCACTGAACTTAGGAATACCTGTGGTGAGTACGGATGTAGGATGTGTGGGGGAGTTGACAGATTTTGTATTTAAAGGCGACAAGAAAGGTGTAGAATTTCTTATTGCATTGGATAAGCTTAATGCGTCCAAATTAAGTAATTCGTACACAATTTTTCTATCCAGCTATGTAGATTTATATATCGTACACAATTTTTCTATCCAGCTATGTAGATTTATATAAAGATGCTGTTAACTAGTAGTGATGATAGAGTATAAAGCAGAGATGACAGAATGAAAATCAGCATGGAGTTTGAAAAGGTTTCTAACGACACAAAAAGCGTGAACATAACTGGCCAGATTATCAAATTTTTTGAAGCAACGCTTAAGACGAACAAAGTCTTTGAAAAGCGAAAATTTAGATTCACACTTATTGTTTCTACCAAGTCCTACAAAAATATGATTGATGTTTTTGAAGAACAAATTAGCTGCAGTAGCATATGCACCCAATCCATCGGTAATAAGTTCTACAGAACTATTCGAATGGAGAGAAAAGAATTTATTCAACAAAATTCTGACCTGCGATGCATCATGATATCTTGAAACATGCCAAGCTAAGATAAGATTGGTATTATGGTCAACAAGGAACCAGACATAATACTTGCTTGATTTAAAAACAACAACAGTTTCATCACCATGGACTTTAAAAACATTTTCAGGCACAAAGATAGGGAACATGGAAGCTAACCTAACAATCCACTTGTAAACAGCGACATGAGAAACAGGAAGGTTCAAAGAACTGGCAACAGCACGAAGAGACATGTTGAATTTGAAGTAAAGGACAAATGCTTTCAAAACGATAAAGATAGGGTATCGAAAATACTTGAAAGGCTGGCCAAAGAAAGTAGTAGGTTCAGGTAAATTAAGAGGGATACGGTCTTTGAAATGACAAGACCTACATCTGAAAACGACAAAAGCGCGACGTATTTTGTGAATTTCTAAAGTTTTACCACAAAGAGGGCATTTGGGATAAGAGAAAGAGAAATTCAAAGAGAAATTCTTGTGTTTTTTAGGATAAAAGAGTTTGAAGGAATGAGAACAATGTTTACAAAGGAATTGCTGGTTGTGATATTTGTCGTGGCCATTTTTAACGACGTTAGTAGAGCCACATTTAGGGCAAGTTAGTCTTTGATTATTCATCATTTCGGGATACCTCCTTCGCAAAAGATGTTGTAGGGTGGTGTCCACTATTTAAAGAATAATGGAGCTTTTAGCCATTTTCAATACTTTTAGTTAACAGAATCTGAGAGGCTTAAGGAGGAAATGTGATGGATAAAACAAAAAATTCTGTCTGTTGTCTTTCGACATTGAGGACTGGTTCCAGGTTGAAAATCTGAGAACTGTTTTTCCACCTACGGTGTAGGATAAGTGCGAGTCATGAGTGGTGAGAAATACTCAGAAGATACTGAACCTTATTGAGAAATATAATGTAACAGCAACCTTTTCGTTTTAGGTTGGATAGTGGAAAGATTTCCTAAACCGTGGGAGAAATTCATTCAAAAGGTTTTGAGATTGCTTCGCATGGTTATAAGCAGATTAGGATTTTTCTCAACGAAGAATCTCAAAAATATTTTTAGATGCACAGAGAAAATGGCGAGTGGAAATCACAAACAAGATATCTTCAGGTTTTACAGACAGTGGAGGTTGTGCTATGAAGAAGAAGGACAAGGTGGTAAAAGAGGAAATAGATGTGACAGTTATAAGCTTGACTTGGAATAGTGAAAAATACGTAAAAAGATTTTTGGATTCTCTACTAGATGACTTAAAGAAAAGTAATCTTTCTTACGAAATAATAATTATCGACAACGGTTCCAGAGATTCCACCTTGGACATGCTTAAGAAATACAAGTCCATAGAACCTAATTTGCTCTACATACCATTAAGTAGAAACATGGGGACTACCTTCTCGAGAAATATAGGAATACGAATGGCAAGAGGAAAGTACGTAGCTATCCTGGATTCAGATACCGTCATTCCAACAGGAACTTTCGAAAAGATGTTAGAAGCTTTCAATGAGATAAAATCCGAAAGAATAGGAATAATTCACCCTAAACTTATATATCCAGATGGTACGTTTCAAGAGTCTGCTCGGCGCTTTCCTAATTTCCTTATAAAAGTAGCAAGGTTGTTCAATGCAGAGAAGACAAGGAAAAAGTTAGAAAGCATACCTAGAGTTTTGAGAGAAGAAATTACCACAGCTGATTACGCTATCTCTGCTGCTTGGTTTTTGAAACGAGAAATCTTTGAACGAGTAGGGGTTCTTGATGAGAAAATCTTCTACGCACCCGAAGATGCTGAATTTTGTGCAAGGGTCTGGCAATCAGGTCTTGAAGTTTGGTATTATCCGAGGGTTACAATAATACATGGTGCCCAAAGATTGACGAAAAAAAGGCCTTTTTCTAAATTAGCATTACTCCATTTGCTTGGCTTGCTACACTTCTGGTGGAAATATTGGAAGTTTCTTTGGATCAGAAGGAAATGCAAGCCTCAAAATTAAAATTAGACTATGTTGAAGAAGCACATCTTCGTTGACCCATGATTTTCTTAAAATTTTATTCAAACACAAATAAAGCGAGGTTATTCTTAGAAATCTTGCCAAATTTATATATACTTCGTGTGCAACTTTTACAAGATTCTCAAATTGAGGTAAGGAACTCAAGGTATGCAAAAACTTTCTGACTGAGAAGCTGTTTGTATCAACTTTCAGAAAAAATAGCTTACTTAAAAGTCTGAGTATGATTGTAGGTGATGTGTTGTGAATTACGTTAGGGTAATTGGTGGTCTCGGCAACCAGATGTTTCAATATGCTTTCGGCAAATCGCTGGAGAGAGCAGGCAAGAAAGTTGTGTACGACATCTCAGGTTTCGCTGATTACAATCTGCATAATGGGTTTGAACTTGAGAGAATATTTGGAATTAATCTAACTGCTTTAAACGGACAGTCAGAGTTTTTGTTCCGACCCGAAATCTCTCCGGTAAAAAGGTTTGTTGTAAAAAAAATACTTCATGGAAAATACAAAAATATATTTATACAACCCGACGCTTATACTTATTACCCCGAGGTTTACGAGATGGACAATTTCTACTTAGATGGATATTGGCAAAATCTAGATTATATCAGATCCGTGGAAGATGAAATTAGGGGATTGTACAATTTTGATTCAAAAATGCAGAAGCTTGATGAAAAAAACAGGGAACTGCTTAGTGTAATTGTTAATAGTAATTCTGTGGGTGTGCATATTCGTGGGGGAGATTACGTACGATCCTCTAGAGCAAGGTTTTTTCACAATGTTATAAACAGTGAGTATTACCTTAATGCAATTAGGTGTATATTTAAAGAAGTTAGTAGTCCAGAATTTTTTGTTTTCACGGATGATATTGAATACGCAAAATTTCTTCTGAAAGATGTACAACATAAATTGACATTTGTGCCCCACAACAGCGGAAAAGACAGTTGGAAAGATATGCTACTCATGATGAACTGCAAACACCTAATAATTGCAAATAGTACGTTTAGTTGGTGGGCCGGTTATCTGAATAGTTGCAAAGGTATGATTATCGTACCTGAATGGTGGGCAAGGAATAAGAGAAGTTCGCAGCTGAACCTATTTAAGGATTCTTGGAAAATAATCGATTTTGAGAGGTGAATATGTTGCAACAGATTAAAGTTCTTTATTTGACGAGAATATTCGATTTGGAAAGAGAAGATGGAATAACTCGTAGATTCAAAACCACTCTATATTCACTAAGCAGAATTTCCAATGCAATAGACTGCATAGTAATAAGTCCAAGAAAAATAGAGAATCAAGAAAAGCTAAGTTTTCGTACAAAAATCAAGGAATACAATGTAGAAAATATCGTTTTTTATGAGATACCATTAACTGATAAGATATTTTCTATTGCAATGATACCGTTTGGATACTATTATCGAAGCTTGTATGCTTCAAAAAGGTTGATAGAATTCATTGAGAACTCAGTAGACCTTGCCAAGTATGACATAGTATTTTCAAATTATTTCTATGTATCCGCTCTTGCAAACAAACAATGCGCAGGAATGAATTGTTTAAGAATTGTTGACTTAGTTGATGCTGTAAGCCTTCACAATAAAGAAGCAAAAGGAATTTCTCTTTTGCGTAAACTATTTTACCTGCTAATAAGTAGTGAAGTAATTAAGCTTGAAAAGGAAGCAGTTTTATCACAGGACTTGTTATTTATTACCTCTGATATAGAGAAAAACTATCTTAAAGACAAACTCAAAATATCAAATGAACATATTAATAAGATCAAAGTTCTTGGAAATTATGTTGACGAGGAGCTTATAGACTGTGGAAAAACAATGTTTCAGAAATACCTAGAAAAAAGGGAGGATAGGTCATTTAAAATAGCCTTTATTGGTGCGATGGACTATTATCCAAATGAACAAGCTGTTGTGAGGTTAATAAATAGAATTTTCAGCAGTGTAAAAGAAAAATTCCAAAACGTAGAACTTTATCTAATAGGTAAAAATCCAACAAGAAAGATTCAAAAAATTGCTTTACGGAAGGGGAATGTTAAACTATTAGGATATGTTGACGACCTTTGTCAGACCTTCAGAAAAATTGATATGTTGGTTCTGCCTATGCGGATAGCAAGTGGGGTTCAAAACAAACTACTGACTGGTCTGGCTTTAGGGATACCAGTTGTTATAAATAGTAGAGCAAAATTTTCAACAAACTTGGAACACGGATACAATGTTTTTTTTGCTGATAATGACCAAGAATACATACAGATTGTATGCACAGCAATAGAAAGTTACGCTTCATTATCGGAAATTTCTAAGAATGCTAACCAATTTGCAAGAGAGTATCTTTCTAAAGAAAGCATTGCAAGTGCATTCACGGAAGCGGTCTTGAAAGCGCTTGGAAGGGTGAGGTAGATGATATATTTTATACCCATTGTTGCTTCGTTTTTAGCTTTTTTAATAGTTAGGAGTAGCTTTACTTACGCATTTAGTGATCGCTCATTAAAAAATTACTCAGAACTGGTTGCTGTACTTGTTTCAGGTTTCATTTTCGTACTAATATCAAGTCTTAGATGGGGTACAGGGTTTGATTGGTATCCATATTTTAATTACTTCTACAAATCGTCAGGAACTAGTGAAGTAGTATTTGAATTCCCAGAGCCACTTTTTTGTGTGTTTACTTATATAATTTCACATCTGAACCTGAATTACAACGTGTACTTATTCATAGTCAACTCATCCTCCTTGCTTGTTTTTCTGTTTTACGAGAAGGTCTTACACAAAGATTCTGATAGACTTATCGCTTTTATAACAATTTATGGGTATATAATGCCATTCTATTTTGGTGCACTCAGGCAATCATTAGCAATTGCAATGTCTTCAATCGCATTAAATAATTTAATTAATGGAAAAAAGAAAATCTTTTGGCTATTCTGTATTTTTGCTGTTCTCTTTCATCTTTCAGCAATTATGCTTATATTCCTTTACTTTTTATACGCCTACATAAATGAAAGAAAACAGACTATTATTTTGTATGTATTAGCCTTCTTCCCGGTTTATTTGTACCTAGGTATTGGACTTCTATCCCTATTTAAAAATTTTGTTGTTGTATCTAGGCTTTTGTCATATCAGGGCTTAAGGGCGGTTTCGGAGGATCTTAATTATGCTTTGAGAAATTCTCTGTTGTTAGTAGAGCGTATTGCACTTGCTATACTCTTCTTTGCAATATACCGAATTATTAAAAAGACCAACCAGCAGGACGAGGATAGTCTAAAGGCAAAATACTTCATAAACACTTATATATTTGGCACGATCTTTTACATTTCAGCTATGTTTACGTTCCGAAATTTGGCAGGCAGAGGTATTATTTACTTTAGGATAGCCGATATTTTTTTCTTCTCAATACTTCCTAAATATTTTCCTTCTCTTGTTTACAATAAAGACAGTTACTTGTATATCTTAAGATACCAACCAACTTTTTTAATCACTTATATGATCGTATTAGCTTATCTTATCGCAAGGTTTGCAATAATTACAATAATAGCAAACGCAGTTTTTTATTTCCCGTACCGATCTATATTTTATTAAACAGGAGGTATAACATGAAAGCTCTTGTCACGGGAATCACAGGCCAAGATGTAAGTTTTCTTGCAGAACTTTTACTCGAGAAAGGCTACGAAGTGCACGGCATAATCAGGCGCAGTTCATCATTCAATACTGCGCGCATTGAACATCTTTACCGTGATCCTCATGAATCTGACAGGTTCTTCCTCCATTATGGTGACTTGACCGATTCGACTAATTTAATAAGACTTTTGCAAGAAATACAACCTAACGAGATATACAACCTTGGAGCGCAAAGCCATGTTAAGGTATCTTTTGAAACGCCAGAGTACACAGCAAATTCAGATGCTCTCGGAACTTTGAGGCTCCTTGAATCTGTACGTTTGCTTGGAATGGAGAAAAAAGTTAAGTTTTACCAAGCAAGTACTTCTGAACTGTATGGAAAGGTCAAAGAGATACCTCAGAAAGAAACAACCCCATTCTATCCAAGAAGCCCATACGCCGTTGCAAAATTGTATGCGTACTGGATTACTGTGAACTACAGAGAGGCATACGGTATCTTTGCATGTAACGGAATTCTCTTCAACCACGAATCAGAAAGAAGAGGAGAGACTTTCGTAACACGAAAGATAACGCGCGCAGCAACGAGAATACTGCTGGGTACACAGAAGAGATTGTATCTTGGCAATTTGAACGCAAAGCGGGATTGGGGATATGCAAAAGACTATGTGAAAGGCATGTGGTTGATGCTCCAACAACCTGAGCCTGATGACTACGTGCTCGCAACAGGAGAAGCGCACAGTGTTAGAGAATTTTGTGAGATTGCGTTTGGGGAAATTGGTTTAAAGATAGAATGGAAAGGCGAAGGCATAGATGAGAAGGGAATATTGAGTGAAATTGATAAAAGAAAAACAGAAGAATACATTGCGAAACTGAAAGAAAAGCATCCAGACTTACAAGATTTTAGGCTTGACTTGTCACATCTCAAGTTGGGCGATGTATTGATAGAAGTCGACCCAAGATACTTCAGGCCAACAGAGGTAGATTTCTTGCTTGGAGATGCAAGCAAGGCAAGAGAAAAACTTGGATGGAAGCCAGAGGTAACATTTAAGCAGCTTGTGAAAATAATGGTAGAACATGACCTTGGCCTTGCGGTAAAAGAAAAGTGGAGGAATGAACGAATCAACCAATAAAGGGGTGCAAAAAATGGAAAAAGATTCAAAGATATACGTTGCAGGTCACAGAGGAATGGTTGGTAGTGCGATACTAAGAAAATTGCAAGAAAAAGGGTACACGAATATTATTGTCAGAACACACCAAGAATTGGACCTAACAGATCAAAAAGAGGTAAGAGAATTCTTCGAAAAGGAGCGCCCAGAGTATGTATTTCTTGCAGCAGCAAAAGTTGGTGGCATATTGGCAAATAATACATACAAAGCGGATTTTATATACCAGAACATAATGATAGCATCGAATGTGATAGAAGCATCGTACAGATATGAAGTCCAAAAACTCCTCAATTTGGGGTCATCATGCATATATCCAAAGCATGCTCCACAGCCAATGAAAGAAGAATACTTACTCACAAGACCACTTGAACCAACAAACGAACCTTATGCGATAGCGAAGATATCGTCGATAAAGTTGTGCAGATACTTTAACGAGCAATACGGAACAAATTTTATCTCTGTGATGCCAACAAACCTATATGGGCCAAACGACAATTACAATTTAGAAACTGCGCATGTATTGCCGGCAATAATGAGAAAATTTCATCTTGGAAAATTGTTGATGAAAAAAGACTGGGAAGGTATTAAGGAAGACCTTAAGAAATATCCGATAGGATTTGGACTTGACAGGGAGATAAACTTGGAAGATAAGGAAAATATACTAAAAGTATTGGAAAGGGTGGGAGTAAGAGAAGATGGAATAGTGGTTTGGGGAACGGGAGAGGTGTATAGGGAATTCATGCATGTAGATGATTTAGCAGATGCATGTGTATATTTAAAAGAAAATATAGAAGCAGAAGAGGTGAAAAAATATAACTAGATTATTTTGTAAATTTAAGAACAGGAGAGGATATAAAGATAAAAGAATTAGCAAGATTAATAAAGGAAATAATAGGATACAAAGGAAAAATAGTATACGATACAAGTAAACCTGTGATAAAGGAAAAAGAGGAATTTTTGGATAATCACTTTTGTGTTGTTTATTTTACAGTTGTGTACACACTAAGAAAATTAAGTTCCAAAGGAGTTTTAATATATATTCTTATGGGGTAATTTGTAAATTCTTTTTTATTGGAGATTTATGATTGTTATTATGCTATATCTTCCTTGAAAGAGGTGATTGGTTTGAAAGTTTTGTTAGCTTCTCTTAAATTTTCCCCAGGCCATTTATCCCATATTATTGCCTATGCTAAATTATTTCGTGAGATGGGATTGGATGTTGCTTTATGGCTTCATGAAGATTACAAGAGAATAGTTCAAAATATTGATTTTAAAATACAATGGTTTCCAGAAGTTTCATATGAAAATTTTGACATTGTTCTTTTTTGCAATCCTTCAACGATAAATCATAAATTTGCTAAAGTATTAAAAAGTAAAGGTTCAAAAGTTATTTATCTTTATCACGAACCATGGGAAAGTTTTAGACAGTATCGAAAAGAAGGCATAAAACAAGCATTGAAGGCAACAAGTGCTCACTTTTACTCAGTAAAAATGCTTAAGAATTCAGATCTTGTGATTGTACCATCGAATTATGCATTGAATCTATATAAGAACAAAGATATCAAATATAATGAAAATGTTGTAATGATTCCATTGTTGTTCGATGATGAACAGGATGAAGAAATAGACATCACAAAGAAACAGTACTTCTCTTACATAGGGCATGCTGTGAAGGGACATGCTTTTGACATTTACATTGATTTGATAAAGTATATCTACAAACAGGGAATAGATGTGAAATTTCAAATAGCGACTCGAACGAATCTGAGCAAACTATTAAAAAAAGACAAAATTTTAAAAGAAATGATTAAGAAAGAATTTCTAAGAATTGCCCATGGAAGGTCTCTTCCAAATTCTGAAATAAACCAAGCTTATAAAGAAAGTTTTTGTATTTGGAACGTATATAGAAGATCAACTCAAAGTGGAGTTTTACCAAAAGCATACATGTTTGGATCTCCTGTTATAGCAAGTAAAATAGGTAGTTTTCCGGAATTTATAAATCCGGGGAAAACTGGAGAAATGATTACCTTAGCAATAAAATTGGACGAAGTTATGGAAAGTATTCTAAAAATAAAAAGAAATATTAAAAACTATTCCATTGAAGCAAGGCAATTCTTTATTAGAAAGTTTTATTATAAAGCTTACTCATCTATTTTAAAAATACAGTTATCCGAGATTTTTTTAGCACAGAATGAGTTTCAATAGAATGTGTTTCAATAGTGTCTTTGAGTTAGTATAATAACATTTATGTTTTTGTGTAAGTATAGTGGTTAAAAATAATGTAAAATTTTTTGAAGGAAAAGATTGTTTAAGGGCGGAAAAACGCTTAAACTCGAAAATTTTAAATTTTCTCGATAGAATATGAATACAAGCATATTCATGTGAAAGAGCATTTTTTCATATTGTATATGATTCCAAAAAAGAAGATAAAACTTTAAAATTGTTAAAAAAAGCTTTATTGTTTAATAAACTCAAATTAATCTGAAAAGCTCGGAAATAATCGAGAATAAGATGCGAGAAATTTTGAAAATTGAAAAAAATTATATCATAATATTTATATTTTTAAGAAATTAAATGTTTTTTATAAACAACTTATTTACTTTTTAGGTAATAACTTTGTTTTATCACTTTTTAACTCAAATTTAAAATGAAAGGGTTGTGATATTTTGCTAGCTAAAAGAGATTTTATACACATTATCCTTTCATTATTTCTTTTATTGACTTGTATATATTCTTTGTCCAATAGCAATGTTAGTTTTCATGTAATGTTTACATTTTTATCTTTTTTATATTATTTTATTTTAATCTTTTTCAATCCTCAAAAATACTTGATATTAAGTTTATTTGCTTTTTCTATTTATTTTTTTACATATCAAACAGTTTTTATATATTGGCTGGAAACAAAAACCTTAATTAATATTTATTCTGGTAGAACTACTGTTGATACAGTAAGATTAATATCTTTCAGTTTAAATATATATGGTTTTTTTCATGTGCTTTTTAATAATATTTTAAATAGTAAATTTTTAAATATTAAAAAACATAATAAATTTAAAAAATATAATAATATAAAAGTTCTATACTATTTGGTTCTTATATTGTTCCTAATAGAAATTATTTATCATTTAGAAGCACTATTTTTTGTTATGAAAAACGGTTATATTAGTTATTATAAATATTTTGTAAGTGTAATACCCGAATTTATTAAGAAATTTTCTAGTCAAGTTTATTGGGTTTTTTGGATTTTTGTTTTTATTGTTAATTATAAGAAGGAGTATTATAAATATCTAAAAAAAGTCTTTTTTATTTATTTTACAGATTCATTTTTGGTTTTATTAATCGGTAAAAGAGGACATTTTATTTTGACTGTTTTATTATATTTAATATATATTGTTCAAGAAAAAGGTTTTCTTTCGACAAAAAAACAAAAAATTAAATTATTAATTTTACTAATTATACTTTTAATAATAACTCCTTTAATATTTAATTTTTTATTTATATTTGGAGAATTAAGAAAAAACTGGGATTTTAGTTTATTAAGTAATTTAAATGGAAATTTACTTGACAACTCTCTCAATTTTATGAAAGCTCAAGGATTAAGTGGTTTAGCTTTAATAAATTTTGCTGTACATCATAAAGATTTTAATTATGAAAATAGTTTTTTATTAGCACCATTTACCAATTATTTTAAGCAGAGTATCTATGCTGAAATTATAGGAAAAAAAATAAATATTGAAAAACACAGTCGCCAGGAAGCTTTTAACTCAGGATATTTGAGTTATTATTTTGCTTATTTATTTATTAAAGACGCATATTTGTCTGGTCAGGGCACTGGAAGTTCTTATATAGCTGAAGCCTATTTAGATTTAGGGTATTTGGGTTTATTTTTGGTTAATTTTATTTATTCTGTTTGGATATATGCGATATATATAACAAAAAATCCTTTATTTAAAGGCATTGGAATTTATACAATTTATTATATAATTTTTTCTCCACGATCTGTAACATTTGACTGGTTGATCAAATTTTTTCAGCCATCTTTTATTATTACTCTTGCATTTGTAATTATTTTATTAAAAATAAAAATACAAAAATGATGTTTTTGCATAATGTTTTTGTTTTATTTTTCTAGAACAAAAAGAATTTAAAAGATTATTTACAATGGTACAAGGAGTGATATACAATGTCGAATAATAAGCCGTTAGTAGCAATAATTATATTAAATTATAATCAATCAATATTAGTAGATAAATTAGTAAATAATCTAAATGATCAAACATATAGAAATTATATTATATTCATTGTAGATAATTCGGAAAATCAAAAAGAGATTTATAATCTGAATCAAATAAGAAAAAATAGTAAAAATAAAATTGAAATTATAATCAATCAAAGAAATGTTGGTTATTCAAAAGGAAATAATATAGGAATTAAAAGTTCTGAAAAATTTAACCCCAAATACATATTAATACTAAATCCGGATGTTTATATAGAAGATAAAAATTTTATAAAGACTTTAGTTGATTTTGCAGAAAAAAATACTCATTTTGAGTTTATAGGTCCAAAAGTATTTGATAAAAATGGCAACTTATTACGTATTTATTTTAAAGATGAAAATTCATTGTTTAACATTTTAACTGGAAATTTTTTTGAATTATTATCATTTAAATTGAAAAAAACAAAATTGAAAAAAAAATCTAAAGGTTATAGTTTTGTTTATAGGATTTATGGATGTTGTATGTTTGTAAAAATGGAAACAATAAGAAAAATTGATTATTTTGATGAAAATGTTTTTTTGTATGAAGAAGAAAGTATTTTATCTGAAAAATTAAAAAGAATTAATCAAAAACCAATATATCTGTTTGACACATATATATATCATATTCATCCTACAGAAAAACATATTTTAAAAAAATTAAAAAAAATTAATGTCGCAATGAAATCCAAAATTTATTTACTAAAGGAATATAAAAAGTATCCAAAAATTATTGCCATTATTTTAGGAAATATTTGGAGATTTTATAGATATATATTTGCTATAATGAAATTATAGTTAGGAGGGTGATCCCATGAAATCAATAATACTATCTGGGGGTTCTGGAAAAAGATTATATCCAATAACAAAAGCTGTTAGCAAACAGCTTCTTCCTGTATATGACAAACCAATGATTTATTATCCTTTGTCAACAGTAATGCTTTCAGGAATTAGAGATATACTAATCATAACTAACCCTGAATATTTAGAACTATACGAAAAATTATTCGGAGATGGTTCTCATATAGGTCTAAGGATAGAATATAAAATTCAAGAAAAGCCTAGAGGTCTTGCAGATGCTTTTATTGTCGGAGAGGACTTTATAGCTGGTGATAAATGTATGTTAATCCTTGGTGATAACATATTCTATGGTCAGGGATTTAGTTCTATGCTTAGAAAAGCTGCAAGTTTAGAAAAAGGAGCAGTGATTTTTGGATATTATGTTAAAGATCCAAGAAGTTATGGGGTTGTCGAATTTGATGAATATGGTAATGTTATATCCATTGAAGAGAAACCCGAAAAACCAAAAAGTAATTATGCAGTTCCAGGATTATACTTTTATGATGAAAAGGTTGTAGAATTTGCAAAAACTCTAAAACCATCGGCAAGAGGAGAACTAGAAATAACAGATTTAAATAAAAAATATTTAGAAATAGGGGAGTTGAAAGTAGAGTTATTTGGTAGAGGATTTGCTTGGCTTGATATGGGAACATACGATGGACTTCTTGAAGCTTCAAATTTTGTTGAAACAATCCAGAAAAAGCAAGGATTTTATATAGGTTGTATAGAAGAAATAGCATATAGATTGGGTTATATAGATAGAGAACAATTATATAGGTTGGGAAAAGAAATGGAAAAAACAGAATATGGAAAATATTTAATTGATATAGCAAATGGAGTGAGAAAATGAAGTTTGAAAAAATTGAAACAGAATTAGAAGGAGTTTATATAATAAAGCCTTCAATATTTGTAGATAATAGAGGGTGGTTCATGGAAAGTTATAATTATTATGATTTTAAAATAATCGGAATAAACATAATATTTATTCAAGATAACCACTCGTATACTGCTAAAAAAGGAACAATTAGGGGTATCCATTTTCAAATAAATCCCAAAGCACAGACTAAATTAGTAAGATGCACAAAAGGAAAAATACTAGATATAGCGGTTGATTTAAGGAAAGGGTCACCTACGTACAAAAAATGGATTGCCATTGAATTATCAGAAGAAAATAAAAATATGCTTTTAATACCAAAAGGGTTTGGGCACGCGTTTTTGACATTAAAAGATAATGTGGAAGTTCAATATAAGGTAGATGAATATTATTCTAAAGAACATGATAGAAGTATTCGATATGATGACCCCGAGATAAATATAAATTGGGATTTAGAAAAATATGGGATAGAGAAAGTAATTTTATCTGAAAAAGATAAAAAAGCACCATTTTTAAAAGATAGTGATGTGAATTTTATTTGGAGTGAAAAGGCATGAAAATATTAATAACAGGTGCAGCAGGGCAACTTGGGCAGGATTTTCAAAAGTTGTTTGAAAAAGAAGGTATAGAATATATATCAACAGATAATAAAGCTGTATATAAAAAGTTAGATATAACAAATTTAGATGAAGTAATAGAATTTGCAAAAAAAATAAAATCAGATTTAATAATTAATTGTGCAGCATATAATGCAGTAGACAAAGCTGAAGAAGAATGGAAAACAGCTTACAATGTAAATGGACTTGCAGTAAGAAATTTAGCAATAGCTGCAAGTGAAATAAAAGCATTTCTTGTTCATTATTCTACAGACTATGTATTTGATGGAGAAAAAGGCGCTCCATATACAATATTTGATACCCCAAATCCGTTATCTAAATATGGAGAAAGTAAATATTTGGGTGAAAAGTTACTTTCACAATTTTACGATAACTATGCACTTATTAGAACAAGCTGGGTATTTGGCAAAGGAAATATAAACTTTGCAAAAAAGGTAATAGAATGGTCAAAAAAATATGAAAAAATATCACTTGTTATAGATGAAATATCAGCACCAACATATACAGTGGACCTTGCAAAAGCAACATGGGAGATTATAAAACATAGAGCAAGAGGACTTTATCATATTTCCAATGAAGGAGAATGTTCAAGATATGAATATGGAAGGTATATCCTAGAAAGAATTGGATATAAAGGAAAAATAGAAAAAGCATATCAAAGAGATTTTAATTTACCTGCAAAAAGACCAAAGTATTCAAAACTTGATAATTTTGGTCTTTATGAAACAGTTAGTTTTAAAATGCCTGATTGGAATGATGCAGTTGAAAGGTATTTAAAAGAAATTGGGTATTGAGGGGGAGAGTAGATGACAATACTAGTTACAGGCTGTGCCGGATTTATAGGGAGTAATTTTGTATATTACTACCTTGAAAAGTATAAAGATAGAAAAATAATAGGTCTTGACAAACTTACATATGCAGGGAATCTTGAAAACCTTGAAAAATTAACAGATGAGGAAAGAAAAAGATTTAAGTTTATAAAAGGTGATATAAATAACAAAGAACTTTTAGAATACATATTTGAAGAATATGATATAGATGGAGTAATAAATTTTGCTGCAGAAAGTCATGTAGATAGGTCGATATATGATCCGCAAATTTTTTTAAAGACAAATGTACTTGGAACACAATCATTACTTGATGTAGCGAAAAAATACTGGTATAAAGATGGAAAATGGAAAGAAGGAAAGAAATTTTTACAAGTATCAACAGATGAAGTATATGGATCACTAGGCCCAACTGGATATTTTACAGAAAAAACGCCTCTTGATCCACACAGTCCATATTCAGCAAGTAAGGCAGCTGCTGATTTAATAGTAAAAGCATACCATGATACATATAAAATGCCTATTAACATAACAAGATGTTCAAACAATTATGGTCCGTATCAATTTCCAGAGAAATTGATACCATTAATGATATGGAATGCGCTAAATCACAAAGAGTTACCAGTATATGGAGATGGGAAACAAATAAGAGATTGGTTGTATGTAAAAGACCATTGTAGAGCAATAGACATGGTATATGAAAAAGGAAAAATTGGAGAAGTATATAACATAGGAGGTCATAACGAAAAAGAAAACATATATATAGTGAAAAAAATAATAGAGATACTAAGAGAAAAAACAAAAGATGAAAAGATAAACGAAACACTTATAAAGCACGTAAAAGATAGGCCGGGACATGATAGAAGGTATGGGATAGATCCAACAAAGATAAGGAATGAACTAGGATGGGAACCAGAAGTAATGTTTGATGAAGGGATAGAAATGACAATAGAATGGTATTTAGAAAATATAGATTGGATGAAGAGGGTTATATCTGGTGAGTATTTGAATTGGTATGAGAAGAATTATGAGGTGAAATAATGAAACTATTATTGATTAATAAACTCGATGTAAGAAAGAAGGATAATTTATTTTTAATACATAGTGGAGTATATAAAAAAATGCTTGATTTAAAAGAAGCTTTTTTCGAAAGTAATATATTTTCTAAAGTTGATGTAGCAAGTGTTTATTATGAAGATGTTTTTATAAATGAAAGTAAGTCTCATGTTGAAGAAACAATTAACAAAAAATACAATAAAAAAATCAGTTTTTTCGATCAAATTAAAATGAGAAATGAAGGTTGGAAAAAAGTATATACTATTTCTAGTGATTATGATTATATTTATATAAGATATAGTAGCGATATATATATTTATAATCTTTTGTTAAAAGAAAAAAATAAATATTTCATAACAGAGGTATTTACTAATGCAAAAGCGACATATAGAGAATTATTAAATGATAAGAAAATTAAAAAATCAAAAAAGTTTTCTTTATTAGCAAGAGATCTTTTTTTAAGAAATTTAATATATAAAAAAACTAATGTGATTTTCTTAATTGGCGAAATGTCTTTTTATGAAAAAAAATATTTTAACAAAGTTGTTTTGTTTAATAACGGAATAAATGTAAAAGATTATAAAATAAAAAAAGACCGCATAAAAGACAAACAAAACATTAAAAATATTAATTTAATTGGAGTTGCTCATATTAATTTTTGGCATGGATTTGATAGAATTTTAGAAGGAATGAAGAATTATTATAAAAGAAATCCTGAAATTATTGTAAATTTTAACATAGTAGGCGAAGGAGAAGAATTATCTAATTTGAAGAAACTAGTAAATAAATATAATTTAAATAAATATGTTTTTTTTCTTGGATATAAAGAAGGAAAAGATTTAGATGAAATATTTGATAATTCTGATATAGCAATAGGAAGTTTAGGATTGCATAGACTGAATGCCAATAAAGGTTCTGTATTGAAAGTAAGAGAATATTGTGCAAGAGGTATTCCTTTTGTTATAGGGTATAATGATGAAGATATTATAAGTAAAATTCCATATTATTATTTAGTTCCGGCAGATGATTCTCCTATTAATATAGTTAATATGTTAAAATGGTATAAAAAAATTTTATCTAATAATCCGAATTATACATATGAATTAAGGGAGTTTGCAGAAAAACATTTATCTTGGAAAGCAAAGATAAAACCGTTAATTAATAGAATATTGGAGGAAAAAACATGAAAATAATATCATTAGTCGGGGCAAGGCCACAGTTTATTAAAGAAGCAGTTATTCATAGAGAGATTAAAAAACATGAAAATATAAACGAAATATTAGTACACTCGGGACAACATTACGATTTTAATATGTCAGATATATTTTTCAAAGAACTTGAAATTAGAAGACCTGATTATTTTTTAAGCGTTGGTTCAGGTTTACACGGTGAAATGACAGGAAAAATAATGATCGAATTTGAAAAAGTTGTGCTAAAAGAAAAACCTGATGTAATACTAGTTTACGGAGATACCAATACAACTCTTGCTGGTGCAATAGTTGCTGCAAAACTTAAAATCCCAGTAGCACATATTGAAGCAGGAATACGGCAAAATCCTAAAGATATGCCTGAAGAAATAAACAGAGTTTTAACAGACCATGTCTCAAATTATCTATTTTGTCCTTCAATGCTTGCAGTAGAGAACTTAGAAAAAGAAGGAATAACCAGTGGAGTTTATTTTGTTGGAGATGTAATGTATGATTTATATTTAATGTTGCAAAACAAATTTAAATATGATTTATACAAAAAATTAAATCTAGAAGAAAATGAATATATTTTAGTAACACTTCACAGGGATTTTAATGTAGATAACAAAGAAAAACTAGAAAAAATACTACTTGAGTTAAATAAAATTTCAAAAGAAAAGAAAATAGTTTTTCCTATTCATCCAAGAACAAGAAAAAGAATAAGTGAATTTAGCTTAGAAAAGTATCTTGAAAACTTCACAGTTATTAAACCAATTGATTATTTAAATTTAATGGGACTTGTTAAAAAGTCCTGGAAAGTAATAACAGATAGTGGTGGGCTTCAAAAAGAAAGCTATTTTGCAAAAAAACAAGCAGTAGTTGTAATGCCTGACACAGGATGGAGGGAATTAATTGAAGCTAACTGGAATATCCTTGCAACTGAAGGAATTTTATATGAAAAAACTTTTGAAAAAAATAACAAAAGTTATCCAGAAGGTTTGTATGGAGATGGTAATGCTGGTAAGAAAATTATAGATATTTTTTTAAAAAGAAAATTGTATTAGGATAGGAGGAAAACAATGCTAAGGATAGGATTAATAGGATGCGGAAGGATAGGGACGAAAAAACATATAGAAGCATTAATTGAAAATAAAGAAGTATTTCAAACAGTTGCTGTTTGTGATATTGTAAAAGACAAAGCAATAAATTGTGCTGATATTTTAGAAAAAAGAACGGGAAGAAAACCAGAAATT
Source organism: Thermosipho sp. (in: thermotogales) (assembly GCA_030153605.1). Lineage (GTDB taxonomy): Bacteria > Thermotogota > Thermotogae > Thermotogales > Fervidobacteriaceae > Thermosipho_A. The sequence goes on along the minus strand of JASKLO010000031.1, from coordinate 472 downwards.
GAAACAGATTACAAAAAATTACTTCAAAGAGATGATATTGACGCTGTAGCAATAGCAACGGACAGTGGTAGTCATTATGAAATTACAATGGAATCTCTATTAAATGGTAAACATGTTTTAGTTGAAAAACCAATGGCTTTATCTACAAAACATGCTGATGAAATGATTAACCTTTCAAAAGAAAAAAATTTAAAGCTTGCTGTTTCTTTTCAAAATAGATTTAACCCACCTATACAAGAATTAAGAAAAAAGATAGAACAGGGTGCATTTGGAAAACTTCACTATGGAGTCGCAACAATAAGATGGAATAGAAATGAAGAGTACTACAAACAAGCAAATTGGAGAGGGACATGGGAAAAAGATGGAGGAGCATTAATGAATCAATGTACACATAACATAGATTTACTTCAATGGATGCTAGGTGGAGAAATAGAGGAAGTATACGGAGTAATAAAAAACTTTAATCATCCAT